>CAMBLP010000023.1 GCA_945868195.1 Bordetella parapertussis | reverse complement strand
AAGTCCACACCGGTTTTTTCCTGGAATTGCGCAATACGGATATAGCCGATATTGTCCGGCAACATCTTGCTGCGCACGCTGCGCACTCGGATCGTGTCACGGACGATCTTAATGACGATGGGCTGCGCCTGTCCCTGACGAGAAATCGTCAACGTAATCGGCGTCTTGACCGGGCCGCGCATCATTTTTACGGCATCTGTCAGCGACAAGCCCTTGGTCGAGGTATCGTTGATTTTGGTAATCACATCGCCCGCGCGAATGCCTGCGCGAGCCGCCGGTGTGTCCTCGATCGGCGAGATCACTTTGACCATGCCGTCTTCAGTGCCGACTTCGATACCCAAGCCACCGAACTCACCTTGCGTGGCACTCTGCATTTCTTTGAAAGCATCCGCATCCAGATAGGCGGAATGAGGATCAAGATCAGACAACATGCCTGAGATCGCACCGCTAATCAGTTTTTTATCAGGAACGGGTTCGACGTAATTATTTTTAATCGCGGAAAACACGCTCGAAAACTGACGCAACTCGTCAAGCGGCAAAGGCGAACCTCTTTGGGCGACCGCACTGAGCCCAAGACTTAAGAGCACCCCTGCGAACACGCCAACGGACACCAAACCCAAACTACGTATTTTGCGAGTGCTCATGCACATTCCCAAGTTGAATGCCGATCAAATTAAAACAAGACAAAAATTAAACAAAGCGTAATGGTCTGAGCGAAGAATGGCAATCCCATCCCGCAAATCACTACCGGGATAAAAACCCCAAAGGGTCTAGGGCTGCGCCACGATGCCTAATCTCGAAGTATAGGGCCGAATCCACCTGTCCACCGGTACTTCCGGCAAGAGCCAAGGGATCTCCAGCCCGCACCGAATCCCCAACCTGTTTAAGCAGACTCTGGTTATAGGCGTAAACGCTCAAGTATTGATCACCATGGTCAACGATGAGCAAATTTCCGAATCCCCGGAGCCAGTTGGAATAGACTACAGTTCCTCCGCCCACAGCATGGACGGGTGTGCCTGCAGAGGCCTTGATCAACACGCCTCGCCATATGCCCCCCTCAGGTCGATTCGTTCCAAAGCGGGCCATCACGGTGCCCCTCAAGGGCCATCGCAAGCCTTTTTTAAGGCCCTCGCCAGACAGCGTGGTCACCGCGGCCTCAGAGGCCCGCGCAGACTCCTTACGCTCCTGCTCCAGCGCAAGCCTGCGAGCACGCTCGATCTGCTGCTCCTCGGCTCGGCGCGCCGACTCGGCCTGTTTCGCTTGCTCCTCGCGTTTGGCCTGCTCAGCCAGCTTCGCTTGCTCTGCACGACGCGTCTCTTCCGCCTTTTGGGCTTCCTGAATCTGTCCGCCAAGACGATCAATGAGCCCACTGAGTCGCTGGTCGTCCTGACCTAAGCGCACGGCCTCAGAACGTTGAGCCTGAATTTGGCCTTCGATCCTGGCCAATACCGTTGAGCGTTCCTTTTGTTGCGTCTCCAGCACCGAGCGCTGTTTCGTGGTCTCTTCGACCAACTGCGCCACCTCTTTTTGACGCACATCCAAGCGCGCCTCAAGTTGAGCCAAACGCTCGATCTCGATTTTCAGCTCGGCAACCGCCTTGGCACGCGCCTGAGAAATATAGTCGAGGTAGGAAAGATTTCGACTCAGTTCTTGGGGATCGTCGCCGGAGAGCAAGGCCGCCCAAGGCGATAAACCACTTGAATATTGGCGACGCAATTGATCCGAAAGCTCCTCGCGGCGTTGCACAAGAATGCCTTGCTGACGCTGAATCTGGTTTTTTAAAGTCTCAAGCTCAGTGCGCGCTTTTTTAAGCTGGGCAGACAACTCGTTGAGTCGTCGCGTTGTTTGAGAAATCGCGACCTCGGAGGACTTGAGGGCATCGGCGGCCTCCTTGCGAACGGCCTCGCGCGCGTCTAGCTCCTTTTGGAGCGTTTGAATACGGGCACGCAAATCGACCCGCTGACGCTCGACAGCGCTTCGACGATTCGCCAAGTCGTCCGCTTCAGGCGCGGCCAACGGTGCGCCCACCATGGCCGACAAGGCCATCGCGATGCACCACCGCCAGAACGCCAGTCGCATACGGCTATCCCTTTTTTGCCTTGCCTTGCGCCTCGACCGCAGCCATCGCCGCCGCGATTTCGGCTGGATCGCCGAGGTAATAATGCCGAAGCGGACGCAAATCCTTGTCGAGCTCGTACACTAGGGGCTGCCCGGTCGGGATATTCAGATGCACAATATCCTCTTCGGAAACGTGGTCAAGATGTTTGATCAAGGCACGCAAGCTATTGCCGTGCGCAGAAATCATCACTCGACGACCGGCGCGTATGGCGGGAGCAATCGTTTCTTCCCAAAATGGCAGCACACGCTCGACCGTGTCTTTCAAACACTCTGTCGCAGGCAATTGCTGTGCGGTCAGGCGTGCATAGCGCGGGTCAAACTTTGGGTGCCTAGGGTCATCGAGTGCGAGCGGATTGGGTGCGATTGCGTAGGCGCGCCGCCAGATCAGCACCTGCTCATCGCCATACTGGGCGGCCGTTTCAGCTTTGTTTAGGCCCTGGAGCGCGCCATAATGACGCTCGTTGAGACGCCAATTGTTATGGACCGGCAGATACATTGCGTCCATCGCATCCAGTGCGATCCAAAGCGTGCGGATGGCGCGTTTGAGCACCGAGGTAAAAGCGATATCGAATTCGTAACCTTGGTCTTTTAACATTTGACCTGCTTTGCGAGCCTGCGCACGACCCAAATCAGTCAGATCGACGTCGGTCCAGCCCGTAAAACGATTTTCGAGATTCCATTGGCTTTCGCCGTGACGCATCAATACAATTTTATACATGGCAGACACAGGTTAAAGTGTGGATAAAGCATCATTTTATAATTGTCTGAGTCATATCTCATAACCCACCCCAAATTTTGGGTGCAACCGCCTCTCTGGATACACCGTGGATTTCTTTTTTAGTCAAAATAACCTGTTGTTAATCGGCGTGGCCTTGGTCTCGGGCTTGGCACTCGCCTGGCCCATGATCCAAAGCAAACGTGCAGGTGCGAGTATCTCCTGCACAGAAGCCGTGCAATTGATGAACCATCAGCATGCCATCATGATCGATATTCGCCCTAGCGATGCCTACAAATCGGGGCATATTGCCCAAGCGCGCAGCATCCCCGCCAACGAAATTGAGAAAAAAGCGGCCAATTTGCCCAAAAACAAGCCATTAATCGTCGTATGCGACTTTGGTCGCACCGCTGGCAGCGCTGCGGTACGCCTACGTGCCCTTGGCTTTACGCAAGTCAATGTGCTCGGTGGCGGTATGCGCGCCTGGTCAACCGCCGGACTGCCCTTAACCACAAAATAATGACCTCTTGGAGCCTCAGATGAATAAAGTCGTGATGTACACCACCGGTTATTGCCCCTTTTGCACGCGCGCCGAAATGCTGCTGACACAGCGTGGCGTGGCGGAGATCGAAAAAATCCGGATTGACGAAGACGCCGCGCAACGCGCACTCATGATGGAACGTACCGGGCGACGAACCGTGCCTCAGATCTATATCGGCGATACCCACGTCGGCGGTTTCGACGATTTGTCTGCGCTGGATCGCGAGGGCAAGCTCTTGCCTTTGCTCAACGGCTAAATACCCTTCGCTCTTTTATTTGCTGTTTTCTCGCGATTTCTTGACTCGACATCAACATCGCCTCCATTTTAGTTTTTACTGGAAATTTTCATGGCCGAACAAAACACTCAAGCTGACAACGCTCCCTCCTTCAACATGCAACGCGTATACCTGAAAGATCTCTCGCTTGAGATGCCCAACGCACCAAGCATCTTTCTCGAGCAAGAAGCCCCCGCAGTCGAGGTTTCGATCAATATTGGTGGTCAAGCCTTAGCCGAAACCGTCTTTGAGTCCACCGTGACCGTGACCGTCACCACACGCATCAAGGACAAGGTTTTATATCTCGTCGAAGCCACACAGGCCGCGATTTTCGAAATGGTGAACATCCCCGCCGAACAGATCGATCCCTTGATGGGCATCGTGTGTCCGACTATGCTTTACCCTTATCTGCGCTCGAACGTCGCCGATGCGATCACGCGTACTTCTTTACCCCCCTTGCACTTGGCTGAGGTCAACTTCCAAGCCCTTTACGAGCAACGCATCGCTCAGGCAGCCCAAGAAGCTGAGTCAGCGCCTGCAGATTCGGGCCTGATTTTGCCCCCCGGTGTGACGCGTCAGTAACGCTGACATCCCATGACCATGCACAAAGCTGAACAATCCCCGCGACCCGTCGCGGTGCTTGGTGCTGGCGCTTGGGGCACCGCTCTTGCCTGCGCGGCGAGCCGCCATGCACCCACGATGCTATGGGCGCGTCATCCCGCGTTCGCCGAGCAACTGGCTGCTCGCCGAGAAAACACCCGTTACCTGCCAGGCATCGCGCTACCAGACACGCTTTTATTTACCTCTAACCTTGATCATGCCTTGGCACACACATCAGCCAGAACGCCTGAGGCTGCAGGTTTGCTTATTTTGAGTGTTCCCCTCGCCGGCCTGCGCGTTTTATGCACTGAGCTTGGCGAAAAACTGTCGCAACAGCTCCGCACGCAACTTTCACCCAAACAGCAACCGCTCACAGGCATCGTATGGGCCTGTAAAGGCCTCGAGGCAGAGACCGGTATGCTGCCCAGCGAGATTGCACGCGCTGCGCTGAGCGCTGTCCCCAACATCCCAACAGGTGTGCTCTCCGGCCCTTCCTTCGCCCGCGAGGTCGCTCAAGGCCTGCCCGTTGCGCTCACCATTGCCAGCCACGATGCGGCGTTGAGACGCGCGACGATCTCAGCGCTGCATGGTGGCGCCATGCGCGTCTATGCCAACCAAGATGTCATTGGCGTCGAGGTCGGCGGTGCTCTGAAAAACGTCATGGCGATTGCCTGCGGCATCGGCGAGGGGCTCGGATTGGGCACCAACGCACGCGCAGCACTCATCACCCGAGGTCTGGCGGAAATGACCCGCTTTGGCGAGGCTCTCGGCGCCCAGAGCGCGACATTTTCTGGTCTCACTGGTCTCGGAGATCTTGTACTGACCGCGACGGGCGACCTGTCGCGTAATCGCCAAGTCGGCCTCGAAATTGGTCGCGGCAAATCCTTAAACGAAGTGTTGGCGACTGGCCTCACTGCCGAAGGCGCGCGCTGCGCACAAGCCGTACTCAAACGAGCCTCTCAACTCGGTGTTGAATTGCCGATTACCCATGCTGTGTGTGAGGTGCTGTTCGAGGGTGTGGCACCCTTCGAGGCCGTCACACGCCTTCTTTCGCGCGTGGCCACAACCGAATAATAGGTGCCTCATGTTTTTTTCTTCCCGCTTGCTTTGTCTCCTTGCCTGCACAGTCACGCTACTGTCGACCTTTGCGTTGCGTCCCGCATCCGCACAAAACACTTGGCCTCGTGAAAAGCCGATTCATCTGATCGTTCCCTTTCCCGCCGGATCCTCGCCTGATATTCTGGCGCGCACACTCGCTGTCCCGCTCGCTAAACAGCTCGGACAAAATATTGTCGTTGAAAACAAGCCCGGCGCAGGCGGCAACATCGGCACCCGCTTTGTGGCACGTGCGCCTGCCGATGGTTATACGCTGCTCTACACGATCAACGGCCCTCTCGTCACAGCACCAACGCTTTATAAAAAAACACTGGGCTACGATCCCGTCACCGACCTCGCACCCATCACCTTGGTTGCGACCAGTCCAAACGTTCTCGTGGTCAATGCGAGCTTTAACGGTGCCAACGTCGCCGACTTTGTCGCCCAAGCCAAACAACACGCGGGTCGATGGAACTACGGCTCCATCGGCGCCGGCAGCGCATCCCACCTCGCGATGGAGCTCTTTAAAAAACAAGCAGGTGTTGCGCTCACGCATATTCCCTACAACGGTTTTCCACAGGTCACCACAGCCGTCATCGCCCAAGACATTCAGGCTGCTTTCATGGTGCCCGCGATCGCGATGACTCAAATCAAAAGCGGCAAAGTCAAAGCCTTAGGCGTCACGAGCCAACAGGCGATCGCCACGCTACCAGGCATCAAACCGCTCTCCGAGCAGGGCTTTGCCGAGTTTGAAGCCATTTCTTGGAATGCGATCCTGGCACCTGCGGGCACTCCTGCAGTCATCCTTGAGCGACTCCACACAACGCTCGCCGAACTGTTGGCCAGCGAAGAAATTAAAAATAAATTTGCTTCTCAATATTTTTCAACAGTCGGTTCAAGCCCTGGCGAACTCAGACAGCGCATCCAAGATGAAAAAAGGCGTTGGGATGAAGTGATAGAAGACCTCAAGCTTTCGCTGGACTGAGCACCGCGGATCGAGACGTTTTTTTATACGGCACCTGGATAGCCTTGCTGTCTCCAGGCTTCAAACACCACCACCGCCACAGCGTTGGAAAGATTTAAGCTACGCTGTCCCTCCAACATCGGCAAACGGACGCGCTGAGTCGGCTCAAACAGTGCCATTTGCTCTGCCGAGAGACCCGCTGTTTCACGTCCAAACACAAAGACATCGCCCTCGCGCAAACTGACCTCACTGACCAGTAGCGTGGCTTTGGTCGTCATGGCGAATACACGCTCGGGGAGTGCCCCTGTCGCTTTAATCGCCAAGGGCAAACTGTCATGCACCTTGACGGGCTGCCACTCGTGATAATCGAGACCGGCGCGTTTGAGCCGCGTGTCATCGATCTCAAAACCGAGCGGGCGCACAAGATGTAGCCGTGCGCCCGTATTGGCGCACAAGCGGATCACGTTACCCGTGTTGGGCGGAATTTCTGGCTGGACAAGGATGACATCAAACATGAGCGCTATTTTGCCAGAGTCCGCGCGGCAACGAGGGCGATGACGCCTTGAGCTCCAGCGCGCAACAACGCAGCAGAGGCCGCCTCCAGCGTGCTCCCTGTCGTGAGCACATCATCGACCAAGCCTAACCAGCCACCACTGACTGGGATAGACCCTTCGTATAGTCCACACACACTCTCTTGGCGCGCACGCCAATCCAGATTTTTTTGACTGTGGGTTTCGCGCGTTCTGCGCAACCATGCGCCCCGTAACGGTAAGCCGCTTAAGCCCGCGAGCTCGCGCGCGATTTCACCCGCGGGATTCAACCCCCGTCGCAACATTGCCTCGCGACTAGACGGAATGGGGACTAAAGCCGTCAAGGGCGGCAAGGCCGGGCAAGCCGTTTGCATATTGCGCCACAACAATCTGGCGAACAACCCCGCGTCCGTCAGTCGCCCCTGTGCCTTAAAGCGGCGCATCAGCTGATCGCCTGGCGCCGCAAAGTGAATCCCTGCCATGGCACGGGCATACGTAAGCGGCCGTTGGCAGCAAGCTTCGCATAAGGCACTCGGTGCGGACGACGGTTCCAAACCAAAGCCGGGGACTTGGTACAAACAACGGCGACAATGTCGATGCGCATCGAACTCGAATCTGACCTCGTTCTCGCAAGGGCGGCAAAGGTCCCCGCCGACAGCAGCTAAACCACATAAGGGACATGGGGCGCGGAGTATTCGTCGGATTTTTTCTCGGATAGAGTACATTTTCATTCCTCAAGCTCTTATTCTGCCCCAGCACCGAACGCCTTTTTTATTGCTATGACAACAACATCCATACTGAGTCGTCTCCCTTTGAACGTTAATCACGTCCTGCGTCAATTCAACCGCAGAGGCGATCTCAACGAGGCTCAGTTTTTATATGGCGAAATCGCGCGCCGCATGGACGAGCGCTTGAGGCTTGTGCGTTTAGAGCCCACGCAACTATTAGATGCAGGTTGCGGTGCCGGGGCTCAAATCCCACTTTTGTACGCGCGCTACCCTAATGCCCACTTTATCGGTCAAGATCACAATGCGGGCTTGCTCACGCTTGCACAGCAAGCCGCACGCAATATCTATCCGCACGGTTGGCGGTTGTGGTTCGGACGTTTCCGGGGAGATCAACCCGCGACCTCTTGGATTCAGCAGGATCTCGCGCAAACAGGTCTCGACCCCGAGTCTCTCGATCTCGTTTGGTCCAACCTCGCTTTGCACTGGCACCCAGCCCCGCACGAGGTGCTTCAGGAATGGGGGCGCATTATTCGGCCAAATGGCTTAGTGTTTTTCTCCTGCTTTGGTCCCGCGACCATGCAAGAAGTCCGTCAAGCGCTGAGCACAGCGGGTCTCACCACCACCACGCCCAGTTTTGTGGACATGCACGATTTTGGTGACTTGCTGATTGAAAAAGGCTTTGCCGATCCGGTCATGGATCAAGAAGTACTCACACTCACCTACGCCACGCCGGAAAAGCTTTTGCACGATGTCAAAAATCTTGGTGGAAATCCTGCTCTGGGACGCAAAGCCACGCTCACGACACGTCAATGGCGACAGCGTTTACTGAACGCACTAGAACAACAGCGTCGTCCTGACGGCCGCATCCACCTCACCATCGAAGTGGCTTATGGTCACGCCTGGCGCAGCGCAACGCGGCGCGGCCAGGCGGGGGAAACGCGTATCAGCGTGAGCGCGATTCAGCGAAAATCAACCGAAAAATGAGACGTAGGCTTTGTAGGACATGTATGCCGTCAAGACAAATAACAAGTAAGCAAAAATTCGCTTGAGTGTTTTGACAGGAAGGTTGTGAGCGGCGCGGGCGCCGACTGGCGCAAACAACACGCTGCACACCGCCAAAATAATCAAAGCTGGCCAATAAATGTAGCCGAACATCCCAAAGGGTAAGCCTTCTTGGTGCCAGCCGGACCAGACATAACCGATCGTATTAGCCAGTGCAATCGGAAAACCAAGCGCGGCTGATGTACCCACAGCCTGATGCAAGGGCACGTTACACCAGAGCATGAAAGGCACAGAGATGAATCCACCGCCGGCACCCACTAACCCAGATAAGAAACCAATCGTACCTCCCGCACCCACCGTGCCGACTTTACCGGGCATTTGTCGTGAAGGTTTGGGCTTTTTATCGCGCAACATCTGAAAAGCTGAGTAGCCCACAAATAAGGCAAAAAAGAGCGCCAACCAACCCGTTTTAAGGAAAGAAAAAATAGCCCCGCTGGCAATCAAACCCCCTACGACGATACCGGGCGTCAAGGCCACGACTAAATCCCAGCGCACCGCCCCCCTTTTATTGTGCGCGCGCACGCTCGACACCGAAGTAAACAAAATAGACGCCATCGATGTCGCGATCGCCGCATGTACGGTCAACTCTAGCGGCAAGCCTTGCCAAGTCAGCAAAAGCGTTAAAAAAGGGACAAGCAGCATGCCACCGCCAATGCCCAGTAATCCAGCCGCAAAGCCGGTCACACAGCCTAGAATGGCAAGAGCTAAGATAAATAATGGATCCATGAGGTTGAACTCGATCTCGACGCTAGTAAAGTCGATCAGTATACTGACTGGATACAACCCTTGGCCGCCTCGACCCCTTTTCAGAAAGAATGCTGCATGGACTCTCTTGATACCGAAGTATTGAAACAAGCCCGCGAATGGGTGTCGGCCGGTCATTCGGTGCATCTGGCAACGGTCGTCAAGACGTGGGGCTCGGCCCCGCGACAGGCGGGTGCGATGCTGGCTGTGCGTAAAGACGGACGCGTCATTGGCTCTGTTTCAGGCGGCTGTATCGAGGACGACCTGATCGCCAGGGCCCAAGAAGGACGACTCCCCGCCAAACCCGAGTGGGCGCGTTATGGTGTATCACAGGACGAAGCTGCCCGCTTTGGCCTGCCCTGCGGTGGCACTCTGCGCTTAGTGATCGAGCCCCTGACCCACAGCGACTGGCTCGAGCAGGTGGTCGCCACCACCGAGACGCAACAACTCATCGGTCGCTGGCTAGATATGTCCACCGGCGTCTCCACGTTGACCAACGCTCGACCAGGCCAACTGACTGAAGTTAAAGAAGACGGCTGCCATTTCATCTATGGTCCACACTGGCGACTTCTGATCATCGGGGCAAACCAAACAGCGCGCGCCCTGGCTCAGATCGCCACGATGCTCGAATTTCAAGTCATTATTTGCGACCCGCGAGAGGAATTTACCGCCGACTGGGACATGCAGGGCGTAACGCTGCAGCCAGGCATGCCTGATGATGCCGTGCTGGAGATTCAGACAGACTCTCGTACCGCCATCGTCGCCATCACCCATGACCCAAAGCTCGATGACATGGCCTTGCTCGAAGCCTTGAAGTCCAACGCTTTTTATATCGGTGCTCTGGGTTCGGTTCGCAATCAAGCCAAACGTCGCGAACGCCTACTGAGCTTTGATCTTTCTGAGCAGGAAGTTGACAAGCTACATGGACCCGTTGGTCTTCAAATCGGTAGCCGCACACCCGCTGAAATTGCCGTCGCGGTCAGCGCCCAATTAGTGCAAGTCAGGCGCGCACTCGAGGACGCACGTGTCGGGGGCCTCAGTCAGCCACCCGCCTCGACGAACGCTTAGCTGTTGCGCTTGCGAGACTCAATGCCGAGTTGCTTGAGCTTGCGATAAAGGTGTGTACGTTCAAGACCTGTCTTTTCTGAGACACGCGTCATGCTGTTGTTCTCGCGCGCTAAGTGATACTCAAAATATACGCGCTCAAACGCATCGCGCGCTTCCCGCAAGGGTTGATCTAGCGTGATGTCACCCAGCAAACTTTGATCGACGGGTTCGACAGCCGCTACGTTTTCCGCCTGAGAAACAGACTCAAAGGTCTGGGGTGCGGCACTGCTTGGTGGCGCGACTGACACAAAGGTGCCGTTTGCCGACTTGGCAACTGGCAAACGACCACGCGCTAACCCCGCAGAGATTGTTTTGAGCAAACGCTGCAAAGTGATCGGCTTTTCCAGAAAATCAATCGCACCAATGCGCGTGGCCTCGACGGCCGTGTCAATGGTGGCGTGGCCACTCATCATGATCACAGGCATATCGAGCAGACCCTGAGAGCCCCACTCCTTGAGGAGCGTTACGCCATCCGTATCGGGCATCCAAATATCAAGCAAAACCAGATCCGGGCGCCCACGCAAACGTGCAGCACGCGCCTGAGCCGCATTTTCCGCAAGCTCGATCGTGTGACCCTCGTCATACAGGATTTCGGAGAGCAACTCGCGAATCCCAACCTCATCGTCGACAACCAAAATTCTGGCCATAAATCTTTCACCACCCCTTACACATGAGCATTATCGTTGCCTTGCAGCGGCGCGTCCAGCGATTGCGCCAACTGCGTCAACAAAATCGAAACTTTGGCACCGCCCTCGCGCCGGTTGGACAAATCAATACGACCTTGATGCTCATCGATAATCTTTCGAACAATCGCCAAACCGAGACCCGTACCCTGCGCTTTAGTTGTCACGTACGGCTCAAAAGCGCGTTGCAAAACTTGTGATCCAAATCCAGGACCATTATCCGAGACCGTAAATCTAAGAGCAGGCTGGTCAGGGCGTTCAGTGTTTTCCCGACTTCCAGCCTGAATTAACTTGGTTACAACCTCAATCACGCCTCCCTCGGGCTTATCTACCAAGGCATCGCGCGCATTCGCCAAGAGATTATGAACCACTTGACGCAACTGCGTGGGATCGCCCAAAACGGGTGGTAAAGCTGGATCAAGCGAAACCTCAAGATGCCAAGCATGCCGCTCATCCCTTACCATACCATCGATTGGATCCCATCCATAAAGCCCGAGAACCTCATCGACTAAGGCATTAAAATCAACCGGCACCATTAATATAGCGGGCTTACGCGCATATTCCTTAAAGTCGTCGACCATATGCTTGAGTGAACTCACCTGATTCACGATCGTATTGGTGGCTCTTTCAAGTAACGCCGCATCCTGCGGTTCGAGTTTGTGGGCCAGTTTCATGGCTAAGCGTTCGGCCGATAGCTGAATCGGTGTCAGGGGGTTTTTGATCTCGTGCGCCAAGCGACGCGCGACCTCACCCCATGCGACGCTTCGGTTGGCAGACATGACCTCAGTGATATCGTCAAAAACCACCATGTAGCCGTTATCGCGACCATCGACAAGCAACTGCGTGCCTCGGGCCAGCAGTGTCAGGGTATAGACCTTCGTGTCATCACTTAAATCAGCGAGCTTGAGCTCAAACTGCTCCTGCCAATGGGTTCGCTCAGAGCCCACTGCGGCATGCTGCGAAAACGCCTGCCGAATCATGCCTGCAAAATCGATCATGCCATCAATCGTTTCCAACGGTCGGCCAGGTGCTGCGCGTAAATCAACACTCAAAATCGCCTGCGCACCTTGGTTAAACGTCGTCAAACGAAACAGTTGATCAAAAACGAGCACCCCAGCCGACAAGTTCGACAACACGCTTTCCAGATAAACGTTTGAACGTTCGAGCTGAGCGCGATTGGACTCAACCATTCGGCGCGCCTCTTCGAGCTGGCGCGTCATATCATTGAAGGACCGGGTCAGTTGACCCACCTCATCGTTACTCGGAGGTTCAGGCAAAGGACGAAAGTCTCCAATACTCACCGCTTGGGTGCCGGAGGCAAGTGTGAGCAAGGGCTTCACGAGTTTTTTGGATAGATACAAAGCGACTGCGATGGCAGCAAATACCGTCAAGAGGAGCGCCAAGGTCAGCGTCACCGCGAAAAGATTGCGCAAGCTTTGACGCGAGAGCGCTAGCTCTTGATAGTCAAGATATCCTTTTTGTACCTCGCGCGCGTTTTGAGCGATCTTATCTGACACGGGTTGTAGCAACTGCAGCCAACGTGACTCCGACGTCACACCTAGCGTTTTCTCAGCGCGATCAGGGGACCCCACGGGTACGATCACGCGCAACAACAATCCTGCATCACCCAAGTTTGCCGTGGGATCATCCGAATCAGCCGCCGAATAACCTCGCGCAGTCCGCAACTGATTCAGGACTGCCGTCGGCGGTAAAGGTGGCAAAAGCGTGCCAATATTTTCGGTGGCAAACGCGATTAAGCGACCGCTTGTCGTAAATACCATCGCGTCGAACGCGCCATTCGTCTCTCGCAGACGCGTCAATACCGCAGCTACGTCAGGGTCCGGCGTATTGCTTAAATCAGGCGTCATCGATCGAGCGCGTGCATCAAGCTGAGCCAACTGAGAATCCAGGGCGGCACGACCTAGTGTCAAACCTGATTCAAGAGCGGTGTCCACACGGACATTGAACCAAGATTCAATCGATCTCGACATAAATTGTAAAGATACCGTATAGATGAGCGCGCCAGGCAAGACCCCAATGAGGGCAAACGCCAAAGCGAAACGTGCAGTCAGCCGAGAACCAAACTTTCCAGTTGAAAATTGTTTCGCCAAACGAAGCGTGAGCCACACGACCCACACAAACAAGGTAAAGGCTAATCCACCGTTCAACCATAGCAATAAAGCCTGGTATTGCGCCAAAAGCGAAGCATTGCCTGTCGACCACGCCAACAACACGAATAAAACTATCGCACTCGCAATGCCCACACCTGAGACAAGTCGCATGAGGGGATTCATTTCGTGGCCCCTACCTTACGTACGGAAAAATCAAACGCCCTCCAGGGGCTTGTCAACGACCACGCTCCACGATTTCGTGCATCCAATTGCAATGGTCTCGCCAGATGAGAAGTATCGAGTCTAATCCGCACCTCGCCCTCATACCGAACATTGGGCTCGAAACGATCCAATGGCGCCACCGGCCAACCTCGGACCTTTTCCAGCACTGCCAACGCGTCCTGAAGAGAAGCCACTGGCAAAAATAAATCGCCTGTCGCCACGCGCCATTGTTGCGTCAAGGTGTTGTAGGACATGCGTCGCGTCAGCGAAGTCTCAACGATGGACTTATCGAACCACCACCAACGCGGTGCTTTAATTTTTATGTCTAGCGTGAAATAAAGAGGGACTCCGCGCTCAGCAGCCTCGAGCACCATCGGACTCAGTTTGAGTCCGACATCCAAATCCATGGTGAGATGACCCTCACCGATTAAAGGCTCAATTTTTTTAATCTGTGCATCGGCCGCCAAGGCAGCAGTCTGAACGAGGGCGCAACTCATCAAGGTGAGCGCAAGCAGCGCACCCTTCATAAAAGTCCAGCCCTTACGTTCGGTCATGATCTTTAACACTTAGACCTTTCGAGTAAACAACGCATAAAAGAATCCATCGTAGCCTGCCGGATGCGCGGCGTCTGGCAGGTGCGGCAACAACTGGCCGCAAGTCATCATCCTCTCGGCCTGAGCATGGCGGGCCGCGAACGCTTGCGCTTGCTTTTCGCCCTCCTCAGGAAAGATCGAACAGGTCACCATGAGTAGTTTGCCACCGGGCGCGACCACACTCCAGAGGGAATCCAAAATTTCTCTCGCTAACTTGGCCGTTTGCCCAACGTCTTGCGCACGGCGCAACCACCGAATATCGGGGTGCCGGCTCACAATGCCCGAAGCCGTGCATGGCAAGTCCGCTAACACGGCGTCAAAGGGCTTTCCGTCCCACCAAACATGGGTTTTGATGGCGCTTTCAGCGACTAGGCGAATGCCTCGACGCATCAAACCCAAACGCTTAAGATTTTGATGCACTCGCTCGAGTCGGACCGCATCGATATCTAGCGCGGTTAAATCAACCTTGGCCAATTCCAACAGATGCGCTGTCTTGCCGCCAGGGGCCGCGCAAGCATCCAGCACCTGCATACCGTCTTTTACGCCGAGCATCGAGGCCGCCAGTTGCGCACCAGCGTCTTGCACAGACCACCAACCCTGCGCATAGCCAGGCAAGGAGGTAATCGGTCGCGGAACCTTTAAGACAAGACCGGCATCACCAAAGGCCTGCGCCTCGATATCCTGCTCGGTAAAAACCCGTTGGACAGCCTCCAAGGTCGTCGCACGCACGTTCACGCGCAACGTGAGTGGCGGATGCGCATTCGCTGCCAACAACAGTGCCTCCCAGTCCTGAGGATAGTTCTTTTGCAAGCTCTCGATCCACCAGCGCGGATGGTTCCACTTTGCTTCAAGATCATTGGAGATTTTCGCTAAAGTATCGCTGCGCTCGCGCTGAAAACGGCGCAATACTGCGTTGACCAAGCCTTTAAAGGAAGCGGTCGAGCGATGCCATTGCGTGGCTTGAACCGCCTGATCTACCAAGGTATGCGCGCCATAGATGGGCGTACCGTCGGCGGGCGTTTCTTCTTGGGCACGGATAGAAGCATCCAAAAGTAGCAAGCTCAGACCGATCAGGGCATACATGGTCGCGCTAGGGGGCTCACGCTCGACGAGTATGCGACGCAAAGCTTTGGCCATTCCCCAGTGACGCATGGCGTAAAAAGCAAGCGCTTGTGCGGCAGGTCGTACATCTGGGTGAACATCGGCAAGTGCCTCGGTCAGGGACTGACCGGACTCCACAGCAGCGACGGAACTGGCCGCAGCTAGCAAGGATTGAGATAGGGCGGGTGTGACTGGATTCATCCCTCAATTGTAGGGTCTTTGGGAGGCCTGTTTGCCGGACGCATCACAACATCTGTCGCAAAGCCGGTTTTAGTCGCCGTGCAAGGTAAAATCATAGACTGTTTAACGCGAGTCACGACTCGCTAGGTCACTCACTATGTCTTCGCCCAAAGTCGGTTTTGTCAGTCTCGGTTGTCCCAAAGCACTGGTGGACTCAGAACGCATCCTCACACAGTTACGGACAGAGGGCTATCAGATCGTTCCCGACTACAACAATGCCGATGTCGTCGTGGTCAATACGTGTGGGTTTATCGATAGCGCCAAAGCCGAATCGCTCGACGCGATCGGCGAAGCCATTGCTGAAAATGGCCGCGTGATCGTGACGGGCTGCATGGGTGTCGAAGAGTCTGTGATTCGTGCCGTACATCCAAGCGTATTGGCCGTGACCGGACCTCAGCAATACGAACAGGTTGTGCGCGCCGTTCATGAGGCCGCACCGCCCAATGCCTCGCACGACCCCTTTTTAGATCTGGTGCCTCCGCAGGGCATCAAGCTCACGCCACGTCATTACGCCTATCTAAAGATCTCCGAAGGCTGTAATCACCGCTGTAGCTTTTGCATCATTCCCTCCATGCGCGGCGACTTGGTCAGCCGGCCCGTGGGTGATGTGCTCGACGAAGCGCAACGACTCGCCAAAGCCGGCGTCAAAGAGCTACTCGTCATTTCCCAAGACACGAGCGCCTATGGTGTCGACGTCAAATATCGCAGCGGCTTCTGGAACGGCCGCCCCGTCAAAACACGCATGACCGAGCTGTGTTCCGCGCTGTCTGAGCTCGGCATCTGGGTGCGTCTGCACTATGTCTATCCCTATCCGCATGTCGACGAGGTCATTCCCCTAATGGCCGAGGGCAAGATCTTGCCGTACTTAGACATCCCTTTTCAGCATGCCAGCCCACGCATTCTCAAGGCCATGAAACGCCCTGCCTTTGAGGATAAAACCATGGCGCGCATTCATCGCTGGCGCGAACAGTGTCCGGACATTACGCTGCGCTCGACCTTCATCGTCGGTTTTCCGGGCGAAACGGAAAGCGATTTTCAGTACCTGCTCGATTGGATGTCAGAAGCGCAGCTCGATCGCGTGGGCTGTTTTCAATATTCTCCCGTCCAAGGCGCTCCTGCCAATGCGCTCGACGGCGCAGTGCCCGACGAAGTCAAACAAGAACGTTGGGATCGCTTTATGGCACACCAACAAGCCATCTCGACCGAGCGGCTGGCCAAACGCGTTGGGCGAGAGATCGATGTATTGATTGATGAGGTCGACGAAGAGGGTGCTGTCGGTCGCTCAAGCGCCGACGCCCCAGAAATCGACGGCTGCGTCTACGTTGAAAGTGATACCCCTCTCAAGCCTGGTGATCTCATCCGCGCACGTGTGACGGAGTCAGATGAATACGACCTGTGGGCCGAGAAGATTGGATCTTGATGTGATGCGTGTCGGCTTTGCGGGAACCCCTGAATTTTCTAAACTAGCCTTACAAGCTATGTTGAATGCTGGGTTTAAGGTACCACTCATACTCACGCAGCCAGACCGTCCCTCAGGGCGCGGACTCAAACTGACCCCAAGCGCAGTCAAGCAACTCGCACTCGAACACGACATACCTGTTTTGCAGCCCCGCAGTCTACGCCTAGACGGCAAATATCCCGAAGACGCGCAAGCAGCGCAATTGGTTTTGCAACGTGCACAGCTTGATGTCTTGGTCGTCGCCGCTTATGGCTTGATCCTGCCCGCCTGGGTATTGCATACACCGAGCTATGGCTGCCTCAATATCCATGCAAGTTTGCTGCCTCGCTGGCGCGGCGCGGCACCGATTCAGCGCGCAATCGAAGCGGGTGACGCACAAACGGGTGTGACCATCATGCAAATGGACGAGGGTCTGGATACCGGATCCATGTTGCTCATTGAAGCTCTCGACATCGCCCCTCAAGATAATGCCGCAACCCTCCACGACAAACTTGCCGCGCAGGGCGCGCGACTGATTATCCAAGCACTGCAGGCGCTCCCCGAGGGATCACTGAACACTACTGCACAACCTGAAACAGGTGCGACCTATGCGTCTAAGCTCGACAAGACCGAAGCAGCTTTGTCACTGAGTGAGCCGGCCGAGCTATTAGCGCGCCGGGTACGCGCCTTTAATCCTGCGCCAGGCGCAACAATCAGACTGCCCGGCATCGCCGAGCCGGTCAAAGTATGGGAAGCCATTGCTTTAGCGGGTGACGCCATCTCCCCCAACACTCAGACTGACGGTGACGCGCACGTCATACGCGCAAGCGCTGAGGGGATTGATATCGCCACCGGTCATGGCATTTTGCGTTTATTAACGCTTCAGCGCGCAGGCGGCAAGCGGCAACCCGCTTCGGCCTTTATTGCTGGGTGGTCGTCTTTTTCTCGCTGAGCTTGAGTACTAGGATCGTGGCCGACAAAACAAAAGTAATGATGTTGGCAATAATCATGGGCATGGATTCAATCAGAAGAGCATAACCAAGCCACAGGGCGATCCCTGTTGTAAACATGACGTACATCGCCAGTGAAATCGACGCTGTATCGCGAGATTTGATTGTTTTAATTGTTTGCGGAAGAAAAGCGGCCGTCGTTAAAAAAGCGGCAATGTAACCCAAAGTTTCAATATGCATAGGGAAGGGTTATGCCCGCTCCAGTTCGCGCTGTTCTTTACGCAGCTTGGCTTTAAGACGTGTCTGTTTGAGCAGTGACAGATGCTGCACGAATACCTTACCATTCAAGTGATCTATCTCGTGTTGGACACAGACGGCCAACAGTCCGTCGGCATCGAATTCGTATGTTTCACCTTGCAAGTTGAGTGCGCGCACGCGGATATTCGCCGGACGATCCACCTCATCATAGACACCGGGCACCGACAAGCAGCCCTCTTCGTAGATCTTTTTTTCATCGCTGTAGCGCAAGATCTCTGGGTTAATCAACACTCTCAAATCACTTTTATCTTCGCTGACATCGATCACCACCACGCGCTCATGCACATCGACTTGGGTCGCGGCCAAGCCTACGCCGGGCGCTTCGTACATCGTTTCCGTCATATCGGCGACAAGTTGACGGATGCGCTCATCCACCACGCGCACAGGTTTTGCAACCGTATGCAGGCGCTTATCGGGATAGTTCAAAATGTTGAGCAGAGCCATAGCGAAAAACCACGTATTTACATAACTATTTTATTTTAAATTAATTAAGTCCCAAATTCGATCCATTTCGCACGGTTTGGGGGGTATTTTCAGGACACTTTTGTCCTGTTTAGGCGTACAGGGTGTGGCAGACTAGTTCATGCCTCACACTCTCTCATCAGAAATGCTGACCGCCTGGCTGCGCCTCAGTATGACTCCTGGGCTTGGACCGATTTTGTGCCAACGCCTACTCAGCCAGTTTTCCACGCCCCTGGAGATCGAGCGATGCACGCCGGCGCAGCTTGCGGCTCGGGCCCCCAAAGCGCTCTGCGAGGCTTTACTTTTGGCCCGAGGTGAGCCGGTGACGCAACAAATCGTATCGGCTTTGGAATGGGCTCAACATGATGACCAATTCATTTTGACTCAAGATCAAACGCAATATCCAGCGATGCTCAGGCAGATCGCCGATGCGCCGATTGTCTTATTCGCCAAAGGTGCATTATCACGACTTGAACAACCCGCTTTGGCGATCGTTGGCGCACGCCATGCGACTGCAGATGGACTAGATCATGCCAGCGACTTTGCCAGCGCGCTCGCTCGGCGAGGCTGGTGCATCATCAGTGGTTTAGCCCAGGGCATCGATGCGGCCGCGCATCGAGGCGCACTCCAAGCAGGCTTGACAGCAGGCGGCACTATCGCCGTGCTCGGCACGGGCGCCGATGTGGTGTATCCACGCAACCATGTCGAGCTCGTTCGCCGCATCCTCGGCGCGGATGGCTTACTCATTTCTGAATTCCCTCTCGGCACACCTGCGCGACCCCATCACTTTCCGCGCCGCAATCGAATTGTCGCGGGACTCTCGCAGGGCGTGCTGGTAATAGAAGCCGCGCTTAAAAGTGGTTCGTTGCTCACCGCACGCTTAGCTGTTGAGATGGATCGGGAGGTCTTTGCGATGCCTGGCTCGATTCACTCACCCCTCTCGCGAGGTCCACATTCACTCATTCAGCAGGGTGCAAAGCTAGTCGAAAACGCCACAGATATCTTGAACGAACTCGAAGCATTTTGCGTAGCGCAGACCATGCTCACTCCTATGACGACAACAGACTCTTCGCGCAAAGCCCCGCCACGCTCACCTGTTTGGGACGCAATCGGCTACGATCCTGTTAGCGAAGACATTCTGCAACAGCGCACGAAGATGTTGCCCGCCATCCTACAGTGCGAGCTTTTGACGCTCGAGCTCAATGGCGATATCGAGCGCCGCCCCAATGGTCGGATTGTTCGAGCGCGCAGGCAATCCAAAACAAGCGACTGACCCGATGCAAATTCATATCTCTACGTTCAAACGATTTCGACACGCCTTCGTCGTGATGCTATTGAGTCTCGCAGGAAGTTTCGCTGTCGCCCAAGACTGTGCCACCACCATTGAAAGTGATGATGCACTTCGTTACGATCCGAACATCATCGAGATTCCTCTCGCCTGTAAAACCTATACCATCACGCTCAAGCACACTGGGCGCCTCCCAAAGCTCGCGATGGGACATAACTGGGTATTAGCTAAACTCAGCGACTTGAATGGGGTGGCACGCACAGGCATGCTTGCGGGCGCGGACAAAGCGTATGTTGATCCTAAAGATACCCGCATCATCGCGCACACGGGTGTCATAGGGGGTGGGGAGTCAACTTCCGTGACGTTTGATACGGCAAAGCTTGTTCGAGGCGAACGCTATGGTTTTGTTTGCACATTTGCCGGACATTCACCGGTCATGCGCGGTGAGATTGTTTTAAAGTAAATCGAATCTGCAAAGCCTTAAGCTGTGTAGTCTCGTGCACCAAAAATGGCGGACCCCACCCGGATCTCGGTCGAGCCCTCCTCAATCGCAAGCTCAAAATCACCACTCATCCCCATCGACAGACGGTCCAATTCGATGCCGGCAATCCCCTCTTGCTTGGCCTGATCTCGTAACTGACGTAATTGAGCAAAGCAGCGACGCACCGCGGCTTGGTCTTCGGACAAAATCGCCATGGTCATCAGACCGCGCACACGCAGCGTTTGAAAACGACTCAGGGTTTTCAAAAACGGGACCAGCTCTACCGGATCGAGACCGGCCTTGGTTTCCTCAGGAGAGGTTTTGACCTGAACCAACACATCAATCGAACGCCCCTCAAGCTGCAGTCGACGGTCTAGCGCCTCCGCCAGCTCCATTCGATCCAAAGACTGCAACTCATGAGCAAGACGGGCAACTTCTTTGGCTTTATTTGTTTGCAGCTGACCGATTACCACCCACTGGATATCGCAATCCGCTAATAGTGGCGTTTTTTGAGCGATTTCTTGTGTGCGATTTTCACCGAAGCGCTTGTAACCCAGGCTGACTGCGCATCTGATTGCCTGGTCGTCAAAGGTTTTACTGACCGGCAGTAACGTGACCTCTTCTGGAGCACGGCCAACGCGTAGACAGGCTTCGGCCATACGAGCCTTGATGCGGGCGATGCGTTCGGACATTGCGATGGTGGTCGGGTCTGCGTTCATGCTTTTGGATTTTCTGTGTGATGGAACTTATTGCTCTTATGTTACGCCATTGAGGTAAAGGTTTTGTTCAGATCAAGCTTAGACCGGAAGCGCTAAAAGGGGGTTCGGCACGTCGGACGGGTGGGCGTTGCCCACTGCCCTCAAAAAGGGCTTGCAAGCGTATCGACTCCGAACTCGGCCCTGTCGGGCCTCAAACAGACGGAGTCGAGCTTTCGCCTGCAAGCCCTTTTTGAGGCTCGTCCTGATGCGCCGAACCCCCTTTTAGCGCCTCCGGTCCAAGCTTGATCTGAACAAAACATTTACCTCAATGGCGTAACATAAGAGCAATAAGTTCCATCACACAGAAAATCCAAAAGCATGAACGCAGACCCGACCAC
>CAMBLP010000022.1 GCA_945868195.1 Bordetella parapertussis | reverse complement strand
GGGTGATCAAACACTTGGTCGATTGTTTGAATCGGACCGCAAGGGACACCCACGGCCTCCAGTTTGGCGATCCACTCATCGCGCTTACCCGACGCCATGATTTTTTCTAAAACAGGGATCAGTTCGTTGCGATGAGTAATTCGCTGTCGATTCGTGATGAACTTTGGATCGGTTCCATATTCGGGAATGCCGATGGCGCCACAAAAGGAACGGTATTGGGAGTCGTTGCCGACGGCCACAATCATAAAACCATCAGAGGTTTTGAATACCTGATAAGGCACCACGTTTTGATGAGCATTGCCGGCGCGTACAGGGGCCTGACCCGTCGTCATATAGTTTAAATTTTGATTGGCCAACATCGAAATATGACAGTCAAGCAAAGCGATATCAAGATGCTGCCCAAGGCCGCTGTGATTACGCTCTTGGAGGGCGGCAAGAATACCCACTGACGCATACATACCGGTGATGATGTCCGTCACCGCGACGCCCGCTTTTTGAGGTCCGCCACCGGGGAGATCGTCGCGCTCGCCCGTGATACTCATTAGGCCGCCCATACCCTGAATCATGAAGTCATATCCAGGACGCTCCGCATAAGGACCCGTCTGACCAAAACCGGTGATCGAGCAATAAATCAAGCGCGGGTATGCGTCCTTCATACTTTCATAATCGAGACCGTACTGCTTGAGTCCACCGACTTTGAAATTTTCAACCAGGATATCGCAGTGTTTCGCTAGTTCTTTAACGAGTTTGATACCTTCAGGGCTAGCCAAATCAATTTCAATCGAACGCTTGTTACGGTTCGTGCTGAGATAGTAGGCGGCTTCGGTGGTGTCGTTGCCATCCTGATCTTTGAGAAACGGCGGACCCCACGCACGGGTGTCATCGCCAAGCTTGGGGCGCTCGACTTTGATGACATCGGCACCTAGATCCGCGAGGTTTTGTGTGCACCAGGGACCTGCCAATACTCGGGACAGGTCTAGGACACGTATTCCAGCGAGGGGTGCGCGGCGTGTGTGTGGGTCTTGCTGTTTCACATCTGAGGTCATGCTTTGATTCCTGCGTAGCCATGGCTTAAAACAACGATGTCGCGCTCGGCGACCTTGGCTCTGAAGCGGACAGCATCCTTGCCGTCGCGCCAAATTTCGCACACCAGTGTTTCGCCCGGAAAAACTGGCGAGGAAAAACGTGTGTGTAGGGCGGTGAGTCTGGAGGCATCGTTGTCGCAGGCGGCCTGGACAATTGCCCGGGCTGCAACACCATAGGTGCATAGGCCGTGCAGGATCGGACGCGGGAAGCCCGCGCGCTCCGCTACGGCAGGATCGGCATGCAGGGGATTATTATCCGCGCACAACCGATAGATCAACGCCGCTTGGGGCAGCGTCGGCAACGCGCATGTCATGTCCGGGGCACGATCTGGCGTCGCTTCAAGTGGTGCAGGACTGTCGTCAGAGTGACTGAGGCCCCCATCGCCGCGACAAAAAGTCGTTGAACCGATGGTGACGAGAAGTGTGCCAGTAGCATCATGCAGCGTACGTTCAGATAAAACCAGTGCGCCTTTGTCGGCACCCTTGTCGATTACGTGCGTGATCCGCGAGCGACCGATCACGCGACCCGCCGGCGGCAAGGGTTTGTGAATCGTCAGGCGCTGCTCGCCGTGCACAAGCTTGACCCAGTTGATGCCAGCTTTTGGGTCTTTCATCCAAAAGCCGGGGTAACCTAGCACCACAGCCATGGTTGGAAAGGCCTGCATGTCTTGCTCGTAGACATACTTCAAGTGATGCGGGTTGGTGGGTTCCTGACCGAAGCCAATGCCGAGCGCGTACAAAATACTGTCGTTCTCGGTATAGGTGCGATCGACCTCGGGAAACACCCAGTTTTTGATAAGCTGATAATCCATGATTAGATCGGATCCCAGTCAATAGCGTCAGGTGAACGCTCAAGCGCCATAAAGTGATGACGCATCGCGGGTGCGGCGATTTCGGCGATGGCTTCTGGCGTCCAGCCGGTGCTCATGTGTACGGAGCGGATAGGACGTGGTTGGCTAAACAGCATGATTTCGTTTGCGCGCACGCCGAAAATTTGACCGGTCACTTCTTTCGCCTGATCACTACCAAGGTAAACAGCCATGGGGGCGATTTTGCTAGCTTCCATTTTTTGTAGCTTGGTGACGCGTGCTTTTTCCTCGTCGGTGTTGGCGGGGATCGAGCTGGTCATGCGGCTCCAGGCAAAAGGGGCGATGCAGTTGGAGCGGACGTTGTAGCGCTGCATGTCTAATGCGATAGACTTGGATAATGCGGCAATGCCAAGCTTGGCAGCCGAATAATTCGCTTGACCCAAGTTGCCAATCAAGCCCGAAGTCGAGGTCATGTGCACGAAAGCGCCTGACTCTTGTTCACGATAGTAGTTCGCGGCCGCGCGGCTGACAAAGAAAGTGCCGTTGAGGTGAACGTCAATCACTTGAGTCCACTCTTCTTCACTCATTTTGTGAAACACGCGGTCCCGCAAGTTGCCGGCGTTGTTGACAACGATATCAATTCGTCCAAAAGTCTGGACAGCGGTTTCGATGATGTTGTGGGCGCTGACGCGCGTGGCCACGCTGTCCGTATTCGGGACCGCTTGACCTCCCGCCTTGATGATTTCATCAGCTACTTGTTGCGCTGGTCCGGCTCCTGAGCCTTCGCCAGCAAGGCTCGCACCGATGTCGTTGACGACGACTTTAGCGCCTGCAGCAGCCATCGCCAAAGCAATGCCACGTCCGATACCACCGCCAGCACCGGTCACGACAACAACTTTACCTTCTAACATTCCACTCATCAAAAGCTCCATCCATTTAATTAAAGTACGAAATCGCAATCATCAACATCAACGATTAATTCGGGTAGATATTGCCCTTTGTAATCACGCCTTCCCACATTTTGTATTCTCTGTCGATCGTGGCGCTCAATGCTTTAGCATCACCTTTATCAAGCGTGTAACCGCCAGTTTCAATCGCTTTGATGAAATCAGGATTACGCTTCACCGTCTCAACGGCCGCCGTCAGCTTAGCGACGATCGGTTGGGGTATGTTTTTAGGACCAATCACAGCAAACCAACCTACCACTTCGAAATCAGGGATGCCTGCTTCAATCATTGTGGGGATATTGGGTAAGCTTGGATTGCGTTGTCTCGACGTCACAGCCAAGCCACGGGCTTTACCGCTGTCAATAAAGGCTTTGCCAGTACTGGTAATGTCAAACATAAAGGTCACCTTGCCTCCCATGACATCCACCATTGCAGGCGCGTTGCCTTTGTAAGGGACATGAAGCATTTCGGTCTTGGTGGATTGCTTGAGTAACTCAGCAGATAAATGATTGGATCCGCCAAAACCCGCTGAACCAAAACTGACTTTTTCAGGATTTTTGCGGGCATAGTCAACAAGCTCACCGACATTTTTTGCCGGAATTTGTGGGCCGATCAACAGCACGTTTGTATAGTTCACAACGGGACTGATTAATGTGAAATCAGTGCGCGGATTAAAGAGCTTGCTGCGTTGAACGATGGGAGAAATCGTGAGGCTTGGGCTCGCGACAAAGTTTAGCGTGTAGCCGTCCGGCGTCGCTTTTGCCGTAACGTCAGCGCCGATGACGCCGCTTGCTCCCGCTCTGTTTTCCACAACAACGGTTTGCTTGAGTACATCGGTCAGGTAGCGCGCGAAGACACGTCCAGTGGTATCGACAGGTCCGCCGGGTGGGTAGCCGACGATCAGTTTGATCGGGCGATCTGGCCAGTTAGCTTGTGCAAAGGCGGAAGACGCCGTACCGAATGTCAAGGTAAGTCCACAGAGGACTTGTAGCGTGTGAGAAATGGTTTTTTTGATCAAGAGTGAATGCATATTTTGTCTCTAAAGTTGTTTTGCAAGGAAGCAAAGTGGTTGTGTTCAGGGTTAAATAATCTTTTATTGTGATGCAAAAAAACTTAACTTCCATCCATATCTACCCGTAGACCGGTTGACCTTGACTATTGCGACTAATAGTTTTGAGTCTGACAGCAGACGTCAACGGAGCCCCTGTTTTTTGTTGCAATGCCTCGAATGACAGCCCTTCGATCATTGCGCGCACCTCAAAACCCGCTGGAGTGACATCGATGATTGCCAGGTCTGTGTAGACTTGATTCACCACACCTGCGCCGGTGAGGGGGTAGGTGCACTGCAGCATGAGCTTGGGTGTTTGGTCTTTGGCGACATGTTCCATCATCACGATGACGTTACGTGCGCCGATCGCCAAGTCCATCGCGCCGCCAATCGCGGCGATCGCATCGGGTCCGCTCGTGATCCAGTTTGCCAGATCACCATTGGCGGCTACTTGAAATCCCCCCAGCACAGAGAAATCAAGGTGACCGCCCCGCATCATGGCAAAGGAAATCGTGTGCTCGGTGATGGAGGCTCCAGCAAGAAGCGTAACGGGGGTACGGCTTGCGTTAATAAGATCAAAATCAATCTCGTCGCCGATGGCCGCACGACCCATGCCCAAAATACCGTTTTCGCTATGCAGCAAAATCTCGCGGTCTTGAGGCAAATGATCTGCGACCTGCGTGGGCATCCCAATACCAAGATTGACGATCGAGCCATCTGGAAAATCATGGGCGACAAGGTAAGAAATTTCGGCGCGCGAAAGCGGTTTAAATGTGTTCGTTTTAGTTGCGCTCATCGCTCGCCTCCAATTGCAACGACTGATTGAACGAAGATTCCAGGTGTCATGACGGTTTCGGGGGCCAATTCGCCAAGCTGAACAACGCGATTAACTTGAGCGATCGTGTGTTGAGCGGCCATACACATCACGGGTCCGAAGTTACGGGCGGCCCAACGATAGGTCAGGTTGCCCCAACGATCTCCTAAGTTTGCCCGAATCAGAGCGAAGTCGGCATGAAGGGGCTGTTCAAGTATGTAACCCTTGCCATTGATCACGCGTTGCTCTTTACCCTCGGCAATGAGCGTGCCGTATCCTGTTGGTGTGAAAAAAGGACCAAGACCTGCTCCGGCGGCACGTATTCTTTCTGCTAGCGTTCCTTGCGGCATGCATTCAAGTTCGACTTGACCTGCTCTATAAGCATTGGCAAACACATCCGAATTAGCTGGGCGAGGATGTGAACAGACGACTTTACGCACCCGTCCCGCTTTGATCAAGCCGGCGATCCCGGTTTCGTGTGTGCCTGCGTTGTTACTAATGATGGTGAGTTCGCGCAGGCCTTTATCCAGCACGGCACTCATAAGTTCGAAAGGAATGCCCGCATCACCAAAGCCGCTGATCATGATGGCCGCGCCATCTTGGATCGGTTCTACTGCTTCTTGTAGGGACGCTTTTACCTTGTCGAGCATGCTGACTCCAGAAAAGACTTTCGGTCAAAAAAACGCAGATGCGCCTTGCATTAGGGTTTTCATCAATATGGTTGCTGTCTATGTCATATTTTTTCTTGATTGTAGGGGGATTTTTAAATTACGAAAGTCGGCGGGGATTTTCACTTGCGAAATGCAGTCTTCCAAAATGAAAGACGGTTTTCCAACTGAGGGGCGTTAAGATTACGTGTACAGGAGAATACGCATGGATTTGACTTGGACCCCCGAAGAACGCGCCTTTCGCGAAGAAGTGCGTGCATTCGTATTGGCAAAACTACCCGCTGATGTGCGGGCTAAAACCTTTGCGCACCATCGTCTCAAGCGCGACGACTATTTACGTTGGCATCGTATCCTCGTCGAAAAGGGGTGGGGAGCGCCGAGCTGGCCTAAGGAGTACGGCGGTACAGGTTGGAATGCCGTGCAGCGCATGATTTTTGAAATCGAGTGTTTCAAAGCGGGCGCGCCTCGCCTGTTACCTTTTGGTTTAGGCATGATTGGTCCGGTCTTGATTAAATACGGCAGTCAAGCTCAAAAAGACCGTTATCTGTCCCGGATCATTAATGTTGATGATTGGTGGTGTCAGGGTTACTCGGAGCCTGGCTCTGGCTCGGATTTGGCTTCGCTCAAAACACGTGCCGAACGTGTCGGCGATCGCTACATCATCAACGGTCAAAAAACATGGACGACGCTGGCGCATTACGCTGACTGGATGTTTTGTTTGGCCCGCACGGATCCCTCTGCCAAAGCCCAACGCGGCATTTCGATGATCCTGATTGATATGCGGCAACCTGGCGTGCAGGTCAGACCGATCAAGACGCTTGACGGTGGTGCCGAGGTCAACGAAGTTTGGCTTGAAAATGTCGAAGCACCTTTGGAAAACCTCATCGGCGAAGAAAATAATGGTTGGACCTATGCAAAATATTTGTTAGGCCATGAGCGTATCGGTATCGCCGGCATCGGACATTGCCATCGCGAATTGGCGATCTTGAAATCACTCGCAGAGCGTTCCGTGGAGAGCGGCGAGTCTCTCAGTCTTAATTCCAGAGTGCGAGACAGCATCAATCGTGTCGAGGCGCAAGTCTTGGCGCTTGAGATGATGGTGCTGCGTGTGGCGGCTGATGAATCAAGCGATCCGGGTCCTAAAGCCTCCATTCTGAAAATTCGTGGTTCTGAGTTGCAGATGGAGTTGGCCAAGTTGCAAATGCAAGTCGCCGGCGCGGATGCGTGGCCTTACGATCCACAATGGATGCAGGCCGAGTCAGAGTTTCACGGCCCTGGACCCGAATACTCCGCTGCCGCAGCCGCTGCGTATTTTGATATGCGCAAGACGGCGATTTACGGCGGAACCAACGAGGTTCAAAAAGGCATTATCGCCAAGCAAATTATTGGGGTCTAGGAAACATCATGGATTTTTCATATTCAGAAGAGCAACGGATGTTGACCGACAGTCTGCGTCGTTTGGTCGCAGACAATTGGACGCGTCCCCTGCGTCGGGCGCGTCAGGAAACAGGGAAGTTTGATGTGGCTGCGTGGAATAGCCTGGTTGAGCTTGGCATGGGTGGTTTGCTCGTCGCAGAGGCGTTTGGTGGTTTTGGCGAGACACCTGCGACCATGCTGGCCGTCCATCAAGAACTTGGCCGCGGTCTGGTCAGCGAGCCTGTGATCTCCAGCGCCGTGATGGGCGTCACCCTGCTAGGAGAAAGCGATAACCTCGCACTTAAACAGCAATGGTTGTCCGCGCACGCTGAGGGTGAAGCGATTCTTGCAGTGGCCTGGCAAGAAGAGGGCGAACGCGATTCGCAACAACCATTATCGACGCGTGTGACGACGACAAAAGCCGGTTTTCAGCTGGATGGCAAAAAGATCTTGGTCTGGCACGGTGCAGGAACCGATGCTCTGCTCGTGTCGGTCGTGCTAGATGGGGAAATGGCAGTTCTTTTAGTGCCAACAACGAGTGCGGGTATCCAGATCTCGGACTTTCCCACTTTTGATGGCGCGCGTGCGGCAACGGTGACGTTTGAGCGCGTGTTGGTGCCGACCAATAATCTGATCGTCAAGGGCGCAGCTGCGCAAGCCGCGCTGCGTAAAGCGTTGGATTTCGGTATCGTAGCGCTGTGCGCGCAGGCCTGTGGCGCCATGGCGTATCTCACCGACAGCACGATTCAATATCTCAAAACACGCAAACAGTTCGGACAACCCTTAGCCAATTTCCAAGTGTTGCAGCATCGCTTGGGTGAAATGCTGATCCAATCTGAAATGGGTTTGTCGATGACCTACGTGGCTACGATCGCGTTGAGCGAGAATGACGCAAACAAACGCAGTCGCGTAGTCTCGATGGCCAAAGTCGAGGTAGCTGCCGCCGCCCGTTTCGTGGGTGAGGCTGCTGTGCAATCACATGGTGGCATGGGTGTCACGGACGAGCTTGAGGTCGGCGATTATTTCAAGCGCTTGACCTACCTAGAGATGTTGTTGGGCGATACGAATTATCACTTGCAGCGCATGCAAGATCTTGAAGCTTAAAAAGGAAGTCAGTCAATGTCGACGACAGATTTAAATGCCTGGCTAGGCAAGTCTCAGACTGTGGTGGATCGCATGGACCCTGGCCATGCTGCCTGTATTGCCGCCACGCTCGGTGAGTCCTCACCTCAAGTCGGACACGTCGTGCCCCATCTCTGGCATTGGGCCTTTTTTCTGGAGACTGTGCCAATTGCGCAAACGGGTCTTGACGGCCATCCTGCTCGCGGAAGTTTTCTCCCGCCCGCAGACAATCGCAATCGGATGTGGGCGGGTGGGCGTGTGACCTTTAATGAGGGGCTGCGCGTTGGCATCGAGGCTCAAAAAACGTCAACGGTGTTGGCGATCAAAGAAAAACAAGGCCGCACAGGATCTTTGCTGTTTGTAACGGTCAAGCACGATATCACTCAGGAAGGCAAGCTCGTCATGAGCGAAGAGCAGGACATCGTGTACCGCGAGCCTAGCCCTCCAAAGCTCCAAGGCACTGAGCCTGCGCCTGCGGCGCAATGGAGCGAACCAGTCGATCCAAGTCCCGTATTGTTATTCAGATACTCGGCTGTCACGTTCAATAGCCACCGTATTCATTACGACCATCCTTATGTCACACAGACCGAGGGTTACCCTGGGCTGGTGATTCACGGTCCCTTAATCGCGACGCTGATGTGCCGCGCTTTCGTCAAGGCGAACCCTGCCGCTCAGGTGCGGCACCTCGCCTATCGTGGTTTGCGTCCATTGATCGCACCCACACCTTTCTCAGTCGCCGGCATGATCGCGACGCCTGGCGAGGCGAAACTTTGGGCCGAACAAGAGGGCACACTCGCCCATCAAGCAGAACTGAGGTTTGAAGCATGAAAAAAGCAGGACCACGCCCACTCGATGGGATCACAGTCGTCAGTTTGGAGCATGCGATTGCAGCGCCTTTTTGTACGCGACAACTCGCTGACAACGGCGCACGCGTCATCAAGGTTGAGCGTCCAGGTGTGGGCGATTTTGCCCGCAAATATGATGAACGTACCCGTGGCATGGCTTCGCATTTCGTATGGACGAATCGCTCCAAAGAAAGTCTGACGTTAGATCTCAAGCATGAAGACGCGGGCCCGATTCTCAATGAACTTTTAGCCGAGACCGATGTGCTCGTGCAAAATCTGGCGCCCGGTGCGGCTGCTCGTATGGGTTTGTCGTTCGAGACTTTGCACAAGCGTTTCCCTAAGCTGATTGTGTGCGATATCTCGGGGTATGGTGAGGGCGGCCCCTACGAGACTAAAAAAGCCTACGACCTGTTGATCCAAAGTGAAAGTGGTTTTATTTCCGTGACAGGTTCGCCTGACGCACCCGCCAAAGCGGGTTGTTCAATTGCGGATATCGCCGCTGGCTCCTATGCCTACTCAAGCATTTTAAATGCCTTGTTATTGCGTCACAAAACAGGCCTGGGTAGTCATCTTGACGTGTCCATGCTTGAGAGCATGGTCGAGTGGATGAGCTTTCCGTTGTACTACGCGTTCGAGGGTCAAACACCCCCACCACGCGCAGGTGCTGCGCACGCAACGATTTATCCTTACGGTCCCTTTCCGGTCGGCGACGGTAGTAACGTCATGCTGGGACTTCAAAACGAGCGCGAGTGGCAAGTCTTTTGTGAAAAGGTTCTCAAGCAACCAGAGTTGGCGAAAGATCCCCGTTATGACTCAACCTCCAAACGTGTCGCGAATCGTGATGGTTTGCGTGGGCTGATTGTTAATGCGTTTGCCAAGATGACAATTGACCAGGTCATCGAGGCGTTGGAAAAGGCTCAAATCGCGAATGCCCGCGTCAATGAGATGAAAGATGTCTGGGCGCATCCACAACTCAAAGCCAGACAGCGCTGGACTGAGGTTCAGACGCCTGTGGGTGCGTTGCCTGCTTTGCTGCCACCAGCGACTAGCAGCGCCTTTGATGCACGCATGGATCCGATTCCGGATGTCGGAGAGCATACGCTGTCGATCTTAAAGTCTTTGGGTGTCAGCGATGAGATTATTGCCAAGCTTGAGGCGGCCAAGGCCATTTAAACCAGAGTGATTTCACTCAAAGCGGCCAGAGTTTTTGGTCGCTGCATTGCGCGAGCAGCTGCGCAATATTGCCTTGCTTGAGAACAAACTCAGGCATGAGGTCATAGAGCGGTTTGAGTACAAAGGCTCTCTCATGCATGCGTGGGTGCGGCAAGGTGAGTCGCGCTGTTTCTATCGCGACGTTCTCATACCAAAGCAAATCCAGATCGAGCGTACGGGGTGCGTTGCGAAATGAACGCTCACGTCCATGTGTCCGCTCAAGTGCCTGCAAGACCTCAAGCAGAGCCAGCGGCGCGAGATCTGTGTTGATGCGCGCGACCGTATTCACAAAGTTCGGACCCTGCGCATCGACCGGATCGCTGCCATAAAAAGGTGCAACTTCTAATACTGCGATACTTGGCATGCTGTTGAGCGCTTCGAGCGTGTGCTCTATCGTTTCGCGCGCTTGACCTAGATTCGCGCCTAAACCAATCAAGGCATACACAGACATATTTTTCAACACTTAGCTGATATCAGCGGGTGGTATGCGTGTTGTCCCGGAGGCTATCCGCGGACTACGTGTGCGACGGCTACGTGTGCGTGGCCCAGTCGTGTTTGACTCACGTGGAAGTCGGCTTAACTCTTCGAGCATTTCTGCGCGAGCATCGTCGTCGGCATTCGCCAAATCCATCCACCATTGCGCGAGAACGCTATCGAATTGGTGTGCGGCCGCGCGAAGCTGAAGGAAATCGACCGCTGCTCTAAAACGAGGTTGCTCAAACATACGCCAAATTGATTTAGGTAGACGTTTTTCAAAACGCGGTTGCATAAACCAAATTTCTCGCATGTCTGCACTAAAGCGTTTTTGGATAGCGAGTTTTTCTGTTTGTTCGTCAAGGACGGAATCCGCAGCGTCCATCAGGCCTTGGATAGAGGATTCGCCAGCGACGATACGTTTTTTCCAGCGTACATCCACTTGATACCAAAGCAGGGCGGCGAATAAGAAGCTGGGGCTGACAGTTTTACCGCTACGCACGCGTTGATCAGTCCGTTCTAGCGCGAGCTCGATAAACTCCTCGCCACCTGGTTGCTCAAGTACCACATCGAGCAGAGGGAGAATGCCTTGATGCAGACCATCTTGACGTAATTGCGTCAGGCACTCCATCGCTTGACCACAGGTCAGTAGCTTGAGCATTTCGTCAAATAGACGCGAAGCGGGGACGTTCTCAATGAGCTCGGCCATCGAAGCCAACGGTTCTTTGGTATCGAGTTCGATTTTTCCTTTGAGCTTGACCGCGAAGCGGACAGCGCGCAGCATGCGGACAGGATCTTCGCGGTAGCGTGTGCGTGGGTCGCCAATCATTCGCACAATGCGATGCTTAAGATCATCGACCCCGTTGTGATAGTCGATGACTTCTTCGGTCGTGGGGTCGTAGTAAAGCGCGTTGATAGTGAAGTCACGCCGCGCGGCATCTTGCGCATGGGTGCCAAACTCGTTGTCGCGTAGGATTCGACCATGACCGTCGGTGGATTGCAGTTCGGATGCCGGCGCTCTAAAGGTGGAGGTTTCAATGATCTCCTGACCGAATACCACATGGACAAGTTGAAAACGTCGTCCGATGATGCGTGCGCGTCGAAACAGCGGACGGATCTGTTCGGGTGTCGCGTTGGTGGCGACGTCAAAGTCTTTGGGTTCGAGTCCAACAATCAGATCCCGTACGGCCCCCCCCACAATGTAGGCTTGATAGCCCTCGTGTTGTAGGACCTCGCACACCTTGATCGCATGGCGAGAAACGAAGCGGCGATCGATGCCGTGTTTTTCTTTATTGATCCGTCTTAAACCTTGTGATCTCTGACCAAACAACTGACCAACAAAGCGTTTAATGGTGTCTGTAAGCATTAGGATTTATCGTCGGCTAGCTTGTTAAAAAGATTGAGTACAGGCCAGTCGCGCTGTTGTGCCACGGCGAGCAAGCTCTCGCTCGGATTGGTCACGACTGGATGCGTGACGACTTCGAGCAAAGGAAGGTCATTGATGGAGTCGCTATAAAAGTAAGACGCGTCGAAGTCATCAAGACGTTGATGTTGTAACGCTAGCCAGTGATTGACCCGAACAACTTTGCCCTGTTTAAAACTAGGTGTGCCCAAAATTTTTCCTGTATAGCGTCCAGCGATGTACTCAGGGTCCGTGGCGATGAGTGTCGGCACACCAAAAGCGCGTGCGATGGGTGCGGTCACGAAACTATTGGTGGCGGTTACAACGGCGCAGAGATCCCCGGCCGCCAAGTGTTGTTGTACTAATTCGATCGCGCGTTGTGTCATCGCGGGCCGAATAACTTTTTGCATAAACTCTTCGTGCCAGGCCGCGAGCAGGTGTGGCGGGTGGGCAGCAAGCAAACCCAACATAAATTCGGCTGCTTGTTCTGCGGTCAGCTCACCCGCGTTATAGCGGTCCATCAACTCTTCGTTGCGTCGCAAGGCTTCGGCAGGATCGCCCGCACGTCCGGACTTGGCCATAAAAACAGCCCACTGATAATCACTATCAAGAGGCAGCAGTGTGTGGTCGAGATCGAAAAGCGCAAGTCTTTTGGAGGTCATGATTGTAAAAACTCTCGGTCTGTCAGCATTTGGCGCACAAGCGGTAGCGTGACGGTGCGGTGTTTGGAAAGCGAATACCGGTCCAAGGCGTCCACCAAAGCGAAAAGTTGCCGGATATCACGGGTGTAATGCGTCAACATCCAGTCCAGTATGTCATCGGAAAGCGGCAAGCCAAGCCTAAACGCATAAGCGGTGAGCGCTTCGAACTTTTCCTCATCCGTAAGCGGCTCAAGTCGAAACACCAGATCCCAGCCCAGACGCGTGCGCAGGTCTTCTCGCAAAGACATCATCATGGGAGCTCGGTCCCCTGTTACTACAAGCCTAAAAGCTTGGTCAGTCGCGGCGAGCTCGCGCCAGCGATTGTACAGGGCAAAGACTGCAGACTGTTGCTCAGCGGTCATTTCCTGAATATCGTCGATTGCAATGATTTCCGCGCGGTTCAGGTCGGCGGACAGGGTGGCCAATGCCATGATGTCCTCCTGAGGGGTCGCAGTTTCGATGAGATGGGCTTTTTTATCTTTGATAATTGCTTGGAGCAAATGACTGCGCCCACAGCCCGGAGGACCCCATAAATACAGCGCTCGACCCCGTAACAAGCCCTTGGCCGCAGCGATGGCTGCGGCATTCGCGCCCACGACCGTATTGTCCAAACTAGGACTTTGGGCGGGTGTAATCTCTAGAAGTAATTGCCGACTCATCGACTCATCGTAAAATTGGTAAAAATACGGACGAAAGTCCACAATTGTCACACAACCACGGCTTTTTCCCATGACTCAACCTCAAGCACCTCTGACTTACCGCGACGCTGGCGTCGATATTGACGCGGGCGACGCCCTTGTAGACCGTATTAAGCCTCTGGCGGCGCGCACGATGCGCGAGGGCGTTTTGGCTGGTATCGGGGGTTTTGGCGCACTTTTCGAAGTGCCAAAGCGTTACAAAGAGCCTGTCCTCGTATCGGGAACGGACGGCGTCGGGACCAAGCTCAAGCTTGCGTTTGACTGGCAGCGCCACGACACTGTGGGGATCGATCTGGTTGCCATGAGCGTCAACGACATTTTGGTCCAGGGCGCTGAGCCGCTCTTTTTCCTGGATTATTTCGCCTGCGGTAAATTGTCCGTCGATGTCGCGACCCAAGTCGTGGGCGGTATCGCCAAGGGCTGCGAACTCTCGGGTTGCGCCCTGATCGGCGGTGAAACGGCTGAAATGCCTGGCATGTACCCGGATGGTGAATACGATTTGGCCGGCTTTGCCGTGGGTGCCGCGGAAAAATCTGCCTTAATCGATGGTAAATCGATTCAACCGGGTGACGTCGTCCTGGGGTTGGCCTCGAGTGGTGCGCATTCCAACGGCTATTCTCTCTTGCGCAAAATCCTGCAGCGTGCCAATGCGCGTCCCGAACAAGACTTCCATGGTCAGCCTTTAGGTGATGTCGTGATGGCGCCCACGCATTTGTACGTGAAGCCCGTCTTGGCTGTTCTCAAGGATTTTGGCAAACAAATCAAAGGTTTAGCGCACATCACTGGTGGCGGTCTGCTCGATAACGTCCCACGCATTCTTCAGCCTGGTTTGCAAGCGCGCTTGCACCGTGATGCTTGGCAAATGCCCAAGTTATTTAGTTGGTTACAGCAACAAGGGGGCGTTGCCGATACTGAAATGTATCGCGTGTTCAATTGTGGAGTGGGTATGGTTGCCGTGGTGCCAGCCGCTCAAGCCGAGGCGATCAGCCAGGCCCTCAGAGCGCAGGGTGAAACGGTCTATCAACTTGGAGAAATTGCTGAGTGTGCTGCGACCGATGCGCAAACGGTCGTGCTTTAAGAAACGGTCGTGCTTTAAGTCAAGGCACAATCTTTCGTTCATTAATCAGTTGACTGACGATTGATAAGGCTTGCTCGCAGGCACTGGGGGCGTCCGCTTCAACGGTCTTGCGCTCGGGCAGGCTTCGTAACCAAGTCAGCTGTCTTTTCGCGAGTTGTCGAGTCGCTGCGATGGCTTGCTCTCTCGCTTGTGCTTTCGTGACATCCCCGTCCATCATGGACCAGAGCTGTCGATAGCCCACGCAGCGGATCGAAGGCAAATCCGTATGGAGATCGCCCCGAGCGCGGAGAGCCTCGACTTCCTGGATCAAACCCTCTTCGAGCATCTGATCGAAACGTAACGCGATACGTTGATGCAAGTGGCTACGCTGCGCGGGCTCCAGGCTCAATGTGATAGTGTTCAGTGGTTGATCTGTTTGTGTAGAGACGTTTAGTAATTCAGACATGGGCTTGCCGCTCAGATGCCAAATTTCAAGTGCCCTCTGAATACGTTGACTGTCATTGGGCGAGAGCCTCGCTGCCGTGATGGGATCGATCTCACTAAGTTGCGCATGCATTGCGGGCCAACCAATCGCTAATGCGCGTGACTCCAATTCTTTTCTAAGCTCAGGGTCTGCTGTGGGCAAGTCATTGAGCCCTTCACGCAGCGCTTTGAAGTAAAGCATCGTGCCACCCACCAACACTGGCAAGCGTCCGCGCGCACGGATTTGTGTCACGCACGCAAGCGCATCGCGTCTAAAGGCGGCAGCTGAATAAGCTTCGAGTGGATCCAAAATATCTAACAAATGGTGAGATATCAGTGCGCGCTCTTCGCGTGAGGGCTTGGCCGTGCCAATATCCATGCCGCGATAGATTATGGCCGAGTCGACATTAATCAGCTCGCATGGCCATGTTTCTGCGATCGCACGTGCGATCGCGCTCTTGCCACTGGCCGTCGGTCCTGCAATGCAAAGTAATGCGGGCGCTGTCATTGACCGCGCAAAAATAATTTGTCCAAGTCCGATACGTTCCAATGAATCCAGGTCGGACGTCCATGATTACATTGATCGGCGCGTTCGGTTAGCTCCATTTGGCGAAGCAACGCGTTCATTTCTTCGAGTGTTAATTGGCGATTGGCGCGTACAGCACCATGACACGCCATAGTCGCCAGCAAGGTGTTGCGTTGTTCGGTGAGAAGCTGACTCGCGCCAATCTGTTCAAGATCTCGCAAGACGCCCCGCGCAAGCGCTTCAAGATCGCCGCGCGCAAGCATCGCGGGGACGGCCCGCAGTGCCATGGCTTGCGGTCCCATGGCGGCCATTTCAAAGCCTAATTTTTCTATTTCCGTTTGGTACTCTTGGGCGAGCGCGAGCTCTTTTTCAGTGACATGAAATACGACTGGGACCAACAGACTTTGTTGAGGAAGTGTGTGTTCATCCAGGGCATTTTTCAATTGCTCATAGACCACTCTTTCGTGCGCGGCGTGCATATCGATCAAGGCAAGTCCTGAGCGGGTCTGGGCCAAAATATAAATGCCATGTACCTGGGCCAGCGCGCGACCCAAGGGCCAGTCTGGTGCGGGCTCATCGAGAGGGGCGTACAGGGTCTGCCATGCTTGGGGTGAGGTGGAGTTGGCTTGACCTGTTTCGCGCAGTTGAAAAGCGCGCTGAGACGTGGCCTGCCAAGGCGCCCCGGTAGAACCTGAGGGTGCAAACGCGGTGGGTACAAAGGTAGAGTCGGCCGCCCGCCCTGCATTGTAAGAGACCTCTGTCTCAGCCGCGGACACGCTCTGCGCGCCAGCGACACCCGCCAAGGCGTGCGTCACTGTTTGCTGAACAAAGCGATGTACGGCACCGGAGTCGCGAAAACGCACTTCGTGTTTAGCGGGATGGACATTGACATCGACGGCAGTCGGATCCACGTGAAGAAAAAGTACAAAGGCAGGCTGCCGATCTCCGTGCAGCACATCGGCATACGCACTTCGTATCGCATGTGAAACCGTGCGATCGCGAACGTGACGACCGTTGACAAATAAAAACTGACGATCTGCGCGGGCGCGGGCCGCGGTAGGCCGAGTGACAATGCCCATCAGCGAGATTAAGCCACCTTGGGCATTGACTTCGATACCGTGTTCGTTAAATTCTGAGCCCAACACATCGCTGATGCGTTTGAGGGCAGAGGTGGGAAGCCATTGACGTACGGCGCGATCGTTGTGAAAGACACGGAATCCGACTTCAGGAAAGGCGAGAGCAATACGTTCAATCGCATCGATGCAGTGGCCAAACTCAGTGGCCTCTGCGCGTAGAAATTTACGTCTTGCTGGTACACGATCGAATAAATATTTAACCTCAACCGTCGTACCTAGTGCGCCAGAAGCGGCCGTAGCCTCGAGCGTGCCGGGCTCAAGGCACCAAGCATGCGCAGCGTCTTTAGTGCGAGAAATGAGTGTGAGTTGGGATACCGCTGCGATCGAAGCGAGCGCTTCGCCGCGAAAGCCCATCGAATGGACGGACTCGAGCTCTTCGAGTGAACTGATTTTGCTCGTGGCGTGACGCGTCAGCGCGAGAGCGAGTTCGTGTTTCTCGATCCCGCCTCCATCATCAATCACAGCAATCCGTCTGATGCCACCGGCCTCGAGTCGGATCTCAACGGTTTGAGCGCCCGCATCGACGGCATTCTCCACTAATTCTTTGAGAACGGAAGCGGGTCGTTCGATCACTTCGCCCGCAGCGATTTGACTCACGAGCAAATCGGGGAGGGCACGGATGGGGCGACGCGGCGACATCATTAGCCTGTACTGGCTAGGTGCGGATTCGCTCTGAAAAACTGCTGAATGCCATTGTTGATGGCAACGGCAAAGCGCTCTTGCGTTTGCGGGCTGCGTAGCAGTTGTTCTTCGGTTGGGTTACTAATAAAAGCTGTTTCTACCAACACCGAAGGCATATCAGGTGCGCGCAGGACTGCGAAGCCAGCACTTTCAACCTGGGGTTTGTGCAGGCGATAGACGCCCCGCAGTTGATCCAGCATGGTCGAAGCAAACTGCGTCGAGTCTTTGATTTGAGCCGAGGTCGACAAATCAAGCAGAATTTTTGCGACTTGATTATTTTGAGTTTGAATATTGATGCCGCCAATCAGATCGGCGGAGTTTTCTTTTGCAGCGAGCCATTTTGCCGCGGTACTTGAAGCGCCGCGTTCAGACAGAACATAGACAGAGCTTCCGCCTGCAGTCGGGCGCGGGAACGCATCAGCATGCACGGAAACAAAAAGATCCGCTTTTACTCGACGTGCTTTTTCAACGCGTACATGAAGCGGTACAAAAAAATCGCCATCTCGAGTGAGAAAGGCTCTCATGCCTGGTGTCGCATCTATTCGGGCTTTAAGCTTTTGGGCGATCGCCAGGACGACGTCTTTTTCTCGTGTGCCGCCTTTGCCAATCGCGCCCGGATCCTCTCCGCCGTGCCCAGCATCGACAGCGATGGTGACCATGCGACGACGACCGAGTGCCGTCGAGTTTGTGCTTGGACCTCGGTTTGGGGTAATTGGAGGCGCGACTGATTGAGGAATCACAGGTACAGCGGCCATACCCGTACCCTTTGGATTTTTACTGATGTCACTGAGTACACGGGCAAGGGGATCTTCATCCAGTTTTTTTTGCGGCATTTTTTTCAGCAACGCCGCGAGCGGATCTTGCGCGACTTTCGGGTACAGGTCGAGTACGAGGCGAAACTTATATCCACCCACGGGCTTGAGGGTGAAAACCTGCGGTGCGATGGCTTGTTTTAAATCAAAAACAAGACGAATCACATTGGCGCGATTCTGCGCGACGCGTAGCGAGCTGATAAATGGATCGTCAGGGCGAACTTTGCGCACTAAGTCGTTGAGTGCGGAATTCATTTCCATCCCTTGAATATCCACGACCAAGCGATTGGGGGTTTCGAGGGTGAAGTGTTCGGCGCGCAACTCGCTGTCGAGCTCGAGTGTGACGCGGGTGTAATCATCCGCGGGCCAGGTGCGCACGGCGAGGAGCTTTGCTGCCATTGCGACGCGAGGGATCACGGGTAAAAGTAAAATCGTGGCAGCGCCTAACAAACGACGACGAGAAGGCGCTTTCAGCGTTGCTGAGAGTCCTGTCCTATCTGAGGCAGTGCGTCGATCCATTGAAGTCCCTTCACCGTGTATGCACTTAGCGTTGCCCGTCGACCTTGGTCGGCGTAAAACAAATGGATTAATAGATCCGGATGTCCTAAATAATCGCCCGCGCGCTCTGGCCATTCGATCAAAACAATTGCGCGATTATTGAGTAAATCCCGAAATCCAACATCTAACCATTCTTTGGGATCGCTAAATCTATAGAAATCAAGATGATACAAGTATAAGTTAGAAACTTCATAAGATTCAAGTAGTGCGTAACTTGGGCTCTTTATTCGCCCAGAAACGCCACACTGTCGCAAAAAAGCCCTTACTAAGGAAGTCTTTCCTGCACCGAGATCGCCTTGCAGGTGAATGCGCCCGCCGGCTTGCGCACCGGGGCTGAAACTGGACGCGGTCGCTTGCAGGTCTGCCGCGACGAGGGCAAGTGCCTGACCGAGCCGGTCTGTGGCGGCTTCGTCGGGTAGCTCGAGTGTGAAAGTGTTGAGGGGCGACAAGGGCATCAAGATCGATTTTTATAGTTGAGCACAGCCAAATTGCAGTGGTGGTGAATGCTACTATTAATTTCTCATTTCGCGTTATTGCATCCTTCATGCGTACTCAGGAATCAAGCGCTGTCAGCGCGTTTATCGATGCCGTTTGGCTCGAAGACGGTCTGGCGGCCAACACGCTATCGGCTTATCGCCGGGATCTGGGTGCGTTTGAGCAGTGGTTGCAGCTCGAGCGTGGTATCTCCTTGGATGGGGTCACTGGCGCCGACATTGAGTCTTGGTTCGCCGCGTTGCATGCGCATTCCAAACCAAGTACCGCGAATCGCCGACTCGCAACCCTACGCCGTTATTACCTCTGGGCCATTCGCCACCAGCGTGTCACGATCGATCCTTGTTTGCAACTGACGTCAGCACGCCAACCTTTGCGCGTCCCCAAAACGCTTTCTGAAAACCAAGTCGAGGCGCTACTCAAGCAGCCCCCTGTGCATACGCCTAGAGGTTTGCGTGATCGCGCCATGCTTGAGGTCTTGTATGCCACAGGCTTGCGGGTATCCGAACTCGTTAGCGTCGGTGTCATGGAAATCAGCTTGTCGGACGGTGTGCTTAGAGTGGTGCAAGGCAAGGGAGGTAAAGATCGCCTTGTGCCTTTGGGCGCCGAAGCTGCGCATTGGATCACCACCTACATGAAAGAGGCAAGACACATATTGCTCGGTCCCCGCACGAGTCCGGCGATGTTCGTGACCGCGCGAGGGATGCCGATGACGCGTCAAGCTTTTTGGTTGTTGATTAAAAAATATGCCGTGCTCGCGGGTGTGCGGGCACCGTTGTCTCCTCATGTCCTGAGACACGCTTTCGCTACGCATTTGCTCAATCATGGTGCGGATTTGCGCGTGGTGCAAATGTTGCTTGGCCATGCAGATATTTCGACGACCCAGATCTATACGCATGTGGCACGCGAGCGCTTAAAGAGCTTGCATGCGCAGCATCACCCGCGTGGATGAGGGACTTGCTAAACTACACAACACGCCGCCGTAACTCAGTGGATAGAGTACCTTCCTCCTAAGAAGGGAGTCGGACGTTCGATTCGTCTCGGCGGCGCCATTCCAGCCTTTTTCTGATTCTGTCATGACAACAATAAACAGCACGGCAACCGATCCAGGCAAACTGCTTGATAATCCGCTTGCGTTCAGAACGATCCTGATGGGAACTTTCATTGTGCTGTTGGCAATGGGGATTCGCGCCACGATTGGTTTGTTTATTCAGCCGATGGGACTTGAGAGAGGGTGGGGCCGCGAGGTATTTTCGCTCGCCTTTGCGATACAAAATCTCGTATGGGGTTTTGGTGCGATTGGTGCGGGCATAATGGCGGATCGCTTAGGTTCGGGGCGAACGATCGCACTGTCCATCGTGCTCTATGCGCTTGGTTTAGTGGGGACTCGCTTGGCGAGTACTGAAATGGAGTTTTATCTGACCGCGGGTGTCTTGATCGGTCTTGGTCAAGCGGGAACGACTTTCGCTGTGATTTTGCCGGTGATCGCGCGTACCGTGCCTTTGGCGCATCGCAGTACTGCGATGGGTATCGCAAGCGCCGGCGGTTCGCTTGGTCAGTTTCTGGTTGTGCCAGCCGGCCAACTGTTGATCGACACAGTAGATTGGACAGGCGCCTATTGGGTCATGTCCGCTGTGTTTGCCGCCACGCTTCCTTTGGTGTGGTTCCTGCGCGGCAAACCAGCCGCAGGCACGGGGCCTCAACAGTCCATGTTTTCGGCGATTGGACAGGCGTTGCGGCATCCAACGTTTCACTTTCTGTTTTGGGGTTATTTTGTCTGCGGTTTTCACACCGCTTTCATCACGCTGCACTTGCCTTCCTTTGTGGTGGATAAAGGGCTCAACGCAGGCACGGGGGCGATTGCGATTGGCTTGATCGGACTGTTCAATGTTTTCGGTTCCTTTGCTGCGGGCAAACTCGGTGGCATCTACAGCAAAAAGAATTTATTGGCAGTACTTTACGCTATGCGCTCGGTGGGTTTGATTTGGATTTTGCTGATGCCGACCACACCCTATGTGTTGTATGTGTTCGCAGCTTGGATGGGTGTGTTTTGGCTCGGAACCGTTCCACTGACGCTAGGTCTCATCGCGCAGATCTATGGTTTGCGGTTCGCAGCCACTTTGTCTGGTATGGTCTTTCTTGGACATCAACTCGGCAGCTTTATCGGAGTCTGGCTCGGTGGGCAAATACAGTCGAGCACGGGTAGTTATGATTTAGTGTGGTGGATGGCGATTGCTTTGTCTCTGGTCGCCGCGGCCTTGTGTTTACCCGTGCGCGAAAAACCTATCGCGATCAAGCTGCCTGGAATGACGAGTCCCCAGACGACTTAAACCTTTTCTGGGTAAGCCCTTGCATCATTCACTTTTGGAGATCTGACCATGACGCAGCAGGTGCAGCAGTCTCAGCGGTCTCAACTGGCGCAGCATGCTCAGGTCAAGCCTCGCGTCTCACTGTGGCTCAGAGTCTCGCTCGGCGTCATGCTACTCGTTGTGCTGGTGGTGGGATTCATGGGGTATCTCACCCCGGCTATGCGCGTGAGTTGGGAAGCCGTCGCTTCCATGTGCGGCTTTTGATCTGGATTTATGATCAATCTCAATACCTATCCTCGGGTTTACTTTTCCGAGCTCTCACAACTCGAGGCGGCTCAGACTACTGTATTGACTGTCAATAACCGCCTAGCCAGACGGATCGTTCAAGATTTTGCGCTGCTCACGCGAGCGCAGACCATGGTGAGTGAAATTCCTGTCATCGTCCCGTTGTCGAGTTGGATTTCG
>CAMBLP010000021.1 GCA_945868195.1 Bordetella parapertussis | reverse complement strand
CCTACCCTGATGTCCTGCTGAGGAATCAAAAATAGCCGTGCACCTGGAATACTGGCAAGTTGAGGTCTGAGGCGGTTGATCACCTGTTGCACGGGTACCTTGCGTTCGCTCACTGGCTTGAGCTGGACCGCTAAGAAACTAGAATTACTGCCACCTCGACCACTTGCATAGGCCGTGACGGTGTTAATCGCCGGATCTTTCATCAGCACCTGGCGAAACCGATCGAGCTTGGGCTTCATCGACTCAAACGAGGTACCATCATCAGTCGAAAAGAAACCAAGCATCATCCCGGTATCCTGCAGTGGAAAAAATCCTTTTGGGACAATGCCATAAAGATAAAAATTCAATCCTACCGTCGCTGCCAACAACAGCATCATGAAACGACCGTGCGCCAGCGCCCAATTCAAGGAACGCGAGTAGGCCTTGACGGTCGCGTCCATGCTGCGCTCCAACGCGCGCTCAAACCAACTGACACGCGCCTTCGTTTCAGACTCAGGTGCTTTACGCTTTAACAGTCGCGCGGCCATCATGGGCGTCAACGTGAGGGAAACAAACATAGAAATCAAAATCGCGACCGACAATGTCACAGCGAATTCTCGAAACAAACGTCCCGGCAATCCCCCCATTAGCAAAATCGGAATAAAAACAGCGATCAGCGAAATGCTCATCGAAAGCACCGTAAATCCGACTTCCCGCGTCCCCCGTAAAGTGGCCCGCTTGACCGATTCACCGCGCTCGAGATGGCGCATAATATTTTCCATCACCACGATCGCGTCATCGACTACAAAACCCGTCGCCACGATCAAGGCCATCAACGACATCGTATTGAGCGAATACTCAAGCAAATACATCACGCCGAAAGTACCGATCAAGGAGACGGGGACAGCAACCGTCGGGATCAACGCCGCGCGCCAATTGCGTAAAAAGAACAACACCACCAACATCACAAGACCAATGGCAATGATCAACGTATGCTCAGCCTCTTTAACCGAAGCCCGAATACTGGGCGTACGATCCTGCGCAACACTCAAATTCACATCGGCAGGCAACATGGCACGCAATGTCGGAAGATCCGTACGGATCTCATCGACAGTGCGGATAATATTTGCCTTGGCTTCGCTGCGCACCAACACCAAAATCGCCTGCTGATGATTGAAATAACCAATGTTATTGACATCCTCGACAGAGTCCTCAACCTTGGCAACATCAGAGAGGCGGACAGGCGCGTCATTGCGCCATGACACAATCAAGGGTTTGTAGTCCGCCGCCTTCCAGAGTTGGTCGTTAGCCGTAATCAGCCAACGATTACTGTCATTTTCCAAAAACCCTTTAGGCTTTGTCGAGTTCGCCGCAGCGATCGCAGCTCTGACCGCATCCAGCGCAACGCCATATTGCACCAGGGCATCGGGATTGAGCTCAATACGCACGGCGGGCAAGGAGCTTCCGCCAATCTGCACCTCGCCGACACCTTGCACTTGAGAAAGTTTTTGTTGAACTGTCGTCGAGGCAATGTCATAGAGTTGTCCCTGAGACAGGGTCGCTGACGTCAACGCCAAGGTCATAATAGGTGCGGCCGAGGGATTCGCCTTGCGATACGAGGGGTTGCCCTGCAAACCACTTGGCATCATCGCGCGTGCGGCATTGATCGCACCTTGCACATCTATAGCGGCAAGATCTATATCACGACTCAGATCGAACTGTAGCGTGATACGCGTCTGACCTGTCGTGCTGCGCGAAGTCATCTCCGTCACACCCGCGATTGTGCCGAGAGAACGCTCTAGAGGCGTAGCGACCGTCGCAGCCATCACTTCGGGACTGGCTCCAGGCATGCTGGCTCGCACAGAAATGATCGGGAGCTCAATCTGAGGCAATGGTGCGATCGGCAACAAACCATGCGCGAGCCAACCCGCTAACACCACACCTAGCCAGATCAGCGTCGTCGCGACCGGGCGTACTATAAAAGGGCCTGAGATACTCATGGCGTCACGGAAGCATCTGGCGCCCGCTTCGTATTCGAGCGTAACCGATCAAAAAACAAGTAAATGACGGGCGTTGTAAATAAGGTCAATACCTGACTCACGAGCAAACCGCCCACCATGACTAGGCCGAGAGGCTGACGCAGCTCTGCGCCCGTTCCGGTCGAGAGCATCAGTGGGATCGCGCCAAACAGCGCGGCAAGCGTCGTCATCAAAATCGGTCTAAAGCGCAACAGCGCGGCTTCTTCGATCGCTTCTCTAGGCGAAAGTCCTAACTTACGTTCGGCATCCAAAGCGAAATCAATCATCATGATCGCATTTTTCTTGACGATGCCGATCAACAAGATAATGCCGATAATACCGATCATGTCGAGATCACGTCCTGTCATCAACAAGGCGAGCAGTGCACCGATCGCAGCAGAGGGCAAGGTCGACAGAATCGTCACGGGGTGGATAAAACTCTCGTACAACACGCCCAGTACGATATACATCGTAATAATGGCCGCGAGAATCAACAACAAAGTGCTGGACAGAGAGGCTTCAAAAGCGCGTGCGGCACCTTGGTAGCGAGTTTGTATACCTGGAGGCATTCCGATCTCTTGTATCGAGCGTGTCACTGACTCGACCGCGCTCGACAAAGACGTACGCGGACTTAAATTAAAAGAGATCGTGACAGAAGGAAACTGATCCAAGCGATTAATAACCAGCGGAGTTCGACCTTCCGTGACCTTGACGATGGTATTGAGCGGAATAGGTTTGCCCGTATTGCTCTTGACATAGACCGAACCTAAAGACGACGGATCTCGTCGAAACTGCGCGGGGACTTCAATCACAACACGGTACTGATTAGATTGTGTAAAAATCGTTGAAATCTGGCGCTGGCCAAAGGCATCATAAAGGGCATCATCAATCGCGGCAGCAGACACCCCCAACCTAGCCGCAGCATCACGATCGATGTGAATGAATGTGTTCAGACCATCCTCTTGTAGATCATCCACGACGCCTGTCAACTCTGGCTGAACCCTCAATTGATCCACCAGCTTAGGTACCCACTGCGCCAAGAGTGAAGCATCAGCCGCCTCGAGCGTCAATTGATATTGCGTTCGACTCACCCGATCCTCGACTGTCAGATCTTGAACAGGCTGAAAATAAAACTGCAAGTCCGTCATGAGACTTAACTCGTTTTCCAAGCGCCTAATGACTTGGGCCACGTTTTCAGATCGCTCCTTGTGTGGACGCAAGGCAATCTGGATGCGACCGGTATTGACTGCTTCATTGATACCATCAATCCCAATAAAGGAGGCGACACTCGCGACAGTCGAATCTTTTAAAATGATCCCTACCGCCTCTTGCTGCCGCCGTGACATCGCATCGAAGGATAAGTTTTGAGGTGCTTGCGTCACCACTTGAATCAGTCCTGTATCTTGCGCAGGAAAAAATCCCTTGGGAATGGCCAAGTAGAGAAGCGCCGTCAAGACAAAGGTACCCAAAGCGACAAAGAGAGTCAGCGTCTGATGCCTGAGTACTATTTTCAGACCACGGGCATAACTACGGATCAGCGCATCAATCCAACCATTTGTTTTGCGGGCAATCCAACCGTACTTCTGCTCATTACCGGCACGCAAAAAACGGGCGCACATCATCGGAGTCAGCGTGAGTGAAATAATTAGCGATAGAAAAATAGCGACCGCCAAAGTAAGCGCGAACTCTCTAAAAAGGCGCCCGACGACCTCCGTCATAAACAACAAGGGAATCAACACCGCAATCAGCGATAGGGTCAGGGACACCAAGGTAAAGCCAATTTGCGAGGCGCCTTTGAGCGCGGCCTGAAGGGGCTTTTCGCCACGTTCAAGATAACGGGCGATATTTTCAATCATCACGATCGCATCATCCACCACAAAACCTGTCGCGATCGTCAACGCCATTAAGGTTAGATTGTTGACGCTAAAATCCATGAGATACATGATGCCAAAGGTACCTATGAGCGACAACGGCACCACGATACTAGGAATCAGCGTGGCTGTTAAGGTTCGCAAAAATACAAACGTGACCAGCACCACCAGGCCAATGGCGATTAGCATCTCAACCTGAACGTCTTTAACCGAAGCACGAATTGTTTGCGTACGATCCGACATCACCGTGACGTCAAGATTGCCAGGCAATGCCGCCCTAAGCTGGGGTAATAATTTCTGAATGCGGTCAACGACCTCGATCACGTTTGCGCCAGGCTGACGTTGCACGTTCAACAAGATCGCAGGCTGTTGGTTAGCCCAAGCTGCTAAACGCGAGTCTTCTGCATCTAACACCACCTCGGCGACGTCACCGAGGCGCAAAGGTGCCTCGTTTCGATACGCCACAATGAGATTTCGAAAGTCTGCAGGGTTTCGAAGTTGATCGTTGGCATCGATCGTGGTTGAGCGCATCGGGCCGTCAAGCGTTCCTTTGGGCTGATTTACATTAGAGGCCACCACGGCCGTTCGCACATCCGCAAGCGCCAAGCCGTAGGCTGCGAGTGCTTGCGGATTAGCTTGGATACGCATCGCCGGTCTTTGTCCGCCAGCGATCGTCACTAAACCAACGCCTGAGACTTGCGATATTTTTTGTGCCATCCGCGTATCGACGAGATCACGCACCTGAGGTAAGGGTACCGTTGGTGAAGTAATGGCAAGCGTCATAACAGCGGCATCCGCTGGGTTCACTTTGTTGTAGATGGGCGGTGCCGGTAATTCTTTAGGGAGAACATTTGACGCGGCGTTGATCGCAGCCTGCACTTGCTGCTCCGCGACATCAAGAGGTAAAGACAAGGTAAATTGCAAGGTAATCGAAGAAGCACCTGTCGTACTACTTGACGTCATCTGGCGTAGACCCGGCATTTGTCCGAACTGTCTTTCTAACGGCGAAGTCACCAAGGCCGCCATGACCTCTGGACTCGCGCCGGGATAAAACGTTGTTGTTTGTATGGTGGGGTAATCCACCTCTGGCAATGAAGAAACCGGTAACCATTTATAGGCAATCAACCCACACAACAACATCGCGATCATCGAAAGTGTTGTCGCGACAGGCCGAAGAATAAATGGCCGAGAAATATTCATCGATTTGGCTCTATCACGCGCACCTTTGCACCTTCACGCAAACGGTCTACGCCCTCCAGTACCACGCGCTCGCCCGCTTTGAGTCCATCGAGAATCACCAAGGACTCCGCGGTCCTGTCCCCCACTTTTAGCACGCGCACAGAGGCCGTGCCCTCAGGCTCGATGACATAAACAAATGCACCACGATTACCCTGCTGGATCGCACTCGCGGGAATCGTCAACGCCTCCTTAAGCGTTCTAACCTTCATGCGAATATTGACGAATTGATTGGGAAATAAAGCATCATCCGCGTTTTTGAACTCTGCCTTGAGCTTGACGGTGCCCGTTGTTATGTCAATCTGATTATCAATGGACATCAGCACGCCTTGCGCCAAACGCTTTGCATCCGCGCGATCGTATGCATCGACTTGGAGCTTTTGTCCTGCTAGCATCGGCTGTCGCACCGTGGGCAAATCATTTTCAGGAAGTGTGAAGACAACTGAAATAGGCTGAGTCTCGGTTATTACGACGAGACCCACTGGATCATTCGCGTTCAATAAGTTACCCGCATCCACACGTCTCAAACCAAGCTTGCCGGAGATCGGCGCTGTGATGCGTGTATAGCTCAACTGAAGGCGTGCGTTATCAACAGTCGCCTGGTCACTTTTAATCTGACCTTCAAACTTCCTAACGAGTGCTGCTTGCGTATCTAAAAGTTGGGGAGCGATCGAGTCTTGTTTGCGTAAGGTCTGGTATCGCTGCAAATCACGTTTAGCGTTTTCAAATTGCGATACGTTTTGCTGTTGCGTTCCCAAGGCTTGATTGAGCGCGACTTCGAAAGGTCGTGGATCAATCAACGCCAGTAAGGTGCCCTCCTTGACCTGCTCGCCCTCTTTAAACAAAACCTCGAGCAACTCACCCTGCACTCGACTTCGCACAGTCACGGTGTTTAAGGCGGTCACCGTCCCGAGCCCACGCAGGTAAATATCAAGATCCTGCAGGCGCGCCGCAGCCACTCTGACAGGCGTACCTGCACTCATTCCAGCAGGTGGCCCTTTTGGCGCCACTTTTTTTGTACCGCCAAACTGCCACCAACCAAGGCCCGCCAGCACCAAGGCAACAATCAACCAAATCAAGGGTGAGCGAAACGCTGACCTTGCCGCATTACTTTCAGACATATGAATTCCAGCAGGCCCTACAGGGCGCAAAGGGTCATTTTAAAGGCGACATCATGATTGACCGCCTGAGGTCGTTGTTCGCCATCCTGTGAGGAGTAACGAATCCAGACCATATATTTATTGGCGCTGATTTCAGGGAACACGCCAGCAGACTCATCTACCCAGACGCGAAGCAACTGATAGGTTTTGCCAGCAAGCATTTGCTGATAAGCACCCTGCGGTGCGACCGCATCCGTTGGCTGCCCCGTCTCGCGCAATAAGCGCATGACCATACTTATTCCTGCTTGCAAGGGCATCAAAGAAAGCATCCAGCGCTGCAAATCTGCGCACCGCTGCGCTTCTGTTCTGTACTGCCAGGCATGAAAGGAAGGCATATCCACCTGCGTACCGCCACCGGGCACGGCTAAGCGTCCTCGTAAACTACTGAGCCATTCATTGGCCCTGAGTTCCTGACCTGTTTTACCTGCAGCATTGAGGTTGGTCATGACACGCTCAATTTCTATGAGCATGTCAGCCAAAGTTTTCGGCTCCACCCCAGGATGATCTCGCAATGACTGCAAAACACCGCGCTGTCGCTCTAAATCTTGGAGAACAGTCCCTTTTAGATCGGTACGTTCGGTCGCATCCAGCAAGTCAAACAATGCCGCGAGCGCGACCTGATGGTGTCGCGCATCGCCAGGCTTGGCAAAGAACATCATCCGATCGAGCAGAGACTCCAAACGCATTAGCGCACGGACTCGCTCATTAAATGGGTATTCAAAAAGAATCACTGGTGCTGATCATCCAAGCCGATGCGGCATTTGCGGTAGATTTAACGCTTTTAGCCTGATTTCGCTAGGTTACACCACGCCTTATGCAAGACCAATACTTGTTTTTCAAGATCTGCCAAGGATGTTGTTGCCATATTGGCAATTATGTCGTCAGCTGCTTGCAGCCGCTCAGTCCTAGATACCTGCGCCGCCATAATTCGGCGAATTGTGTCGATGGGGATTGCACTTCGCGCTTGCACGCGGGCAATTTGCGTCTCCTCTTCACAATCAACCACACAAAGTCGATCGACTCTGTCGCGCCAGCGTCCGGACTCAATTAATAAAGGCACAACATAAACAGCATAAAGCCCTTTTGCCTCATGGGCTTGGTGTAGAACTTCCTCAGCGATGAGGGGGTGCAAGATGCTCTCTAGCTCAATCCGGCGACTGGCGTCCGCGAACACCAGCTCACGCATCCGAACCCGGTCAAGGGCGCCATTCTCGTCAATCAGCCCAACGCCAAAAGCACGACGAATAGCTTCGATCGCCGCTCCGCCCGGACCAGTGAGCTGGTGCGCAATCAAATCCGTATCAATCACAGTCGCACCCCACCTCGCCAATAAATTAGCGACATGGGTCTTGCCTGAGCCTATACCTCCGGTCAGACCTAATTTGAACATCCTGTTTCTCCTGGAAATTCGCTTACAACGTATCAAAAAACAGCATCAGGATACCTCCAAGCGCCAAACCTGGCCCAAAGGGCATGGGTTCACGTAACCGGCGCCCACCGAAACGCGTTGCCAAGACGACAAAAAAAATGCTTGAGATGCACGCCAATAGCCACACAAAAGGTAAAGCCCAGCAACCCAACCATGCGCCAATCGCAGCCGAGAGTTTGAAGTCTCCATGCCCCATCAGCGTCCTACCCAGCCAGGCACCCAACAAACCTGCGGGCAGCCAAAGGACAATATATCCTGCAGCTGCCCCCCAAACTGCGAGCTCTAGCGACCGCTCGCCCAAGCCCGCAGCATGCCACAGCAAACCCAGCCACAAAAGAGGCAACGTGAGGACATCCGGTAACAAATGCGTACGAGCATCAATCCGGGCAAGCAGCAAAAGCATGGCGCAAAAAGCAAACGCCACACACGTCTCGACTTCCAGCCCCCAGATTAAGGCAGCACTCGAGGCGCATACGCATAACAGCGACACAAACAAAACATCTTGCCACTGAAGCGCGCGAACTGCCGGCTCGGTCCAAGTCAACAAACGCGCTCTGGACTCCTCCATTAAGAGTTGCTGAGGTATTTTCCACGATAACCAAAGCAAGGGTACCGACAACAATAAACCTATCATGCCCCCCGCGAGCACGATCCATATGTACTCACCCACTTTAATCTTTCCTTTGTAAGAGATGTGCAGCCATAATGCCAAGTGCGTAAAATGCAATCATTCTTCGTAAGATCCTTTTGTTTTTAATTGGGAATGTCATCATGTCAGGACGAATCGCAGGGCACTCTACACTCCGTGCAACGATGTACCGCACTCTTGCCCTTTGCTTGCCCGTCGTCGTTGCCGGCTGCGCCCAGATGCAACAGCAAATGCAACAGCCCGGCTACTACAACCCTCCGGTTGCTAGCTCAACTACGGATGCTATTGAGCATGCCGAGTCACCCTCCGGCAGCCAGACGATGCGAGCACCAAGCCAGATTCAAATTAGCTTAAAAGGACGCGCTTCGGACGCCGCGCCTGTGCAAGGTCAACCATCCGGTGCGACTCAAGCGGTGGCTAACGCCAATCAGGGTGCAATAGCAGCTGCGGCAAACGACTCACTCCAAGCCTCTCTGTTTCCCGAACCGCTGACCTTTGCCGGCACCTTGCCCTGTTTTCATCCTGAAATGAAATGTTCAGCGCAACGCATCACGATTAGCTTGGCACCCAATGGTCGCTGGCGCGCCCGTGCGGCGTACCTAGAGCAAGCAAGCAAAAGCAGTTCTTCACTCACTGATCAAGGCTGCTGGCGCGTCATTCCTCAGACCGTTCCCCGCATTATTTTGCTTAACCCCTCGGGTAACGTCCGCGCAGAGCTCGCGCTGACCTCGACCAACGTGCTGCGCCTGGTCTCCATGAATGGTGATTCGGTCAACCTGACTTACACGCTCACTCGACAGCCTGATCTCGATCCGATTGACGAACTCAACAAGGTCACCGCGCCCAACTGCCCATAACGTATGCTTTGATCAAGGCTCTGGATTCGTGCATACCTCGCGTGCGAGTTGTACAGCATTGCGCACACCCATTTTGTAAAAAATGCGTGCGCGATGCGCCTCAACGGTTCGCATCGAAATACCTAATTCGATTGCGATGAATTTGTTCGATTTACCCTCAGCAACGGGGTGAATCACATCGCGCTCTCGCGCAGTCAGTGCTCGCCAACCCGCACCACGGTTATCGTCAGGATATTTCATCTTGCCTCCGTATCAACACGAAGCAAAGTCTGGCAGAGCACGGACTCAAAGGTAAGCTGTCAAATCTGACAGGCGGATTTACCCTAGGTACCTATTGACACCTTCACAACCATCACGGTCAATATGCGTATTGTTTAAAGCTCTAGGTTGTCAATCAGGCGCGTAGCACCCAGCTTGGCGGCTGCCAAAGCAACCAGAGGCTCGCCAGCAGCCACTTGATCATTCGTGGGCTTGTGTAAATCACGTTGGCGACGAACGGCGATGTAATCAACCTCCCAACCACGTTTCACGAGAATCGCAGTGACCTCCGCGGCGAGTTGCTCGACATCATGCAGACCTGCTCGGAGTTTGCTTTGCATGGACTGCAATAGTGCAAATAACTGTGGCGCTTCTTTGCGCTCAGCATCTTGCAAATAAACATTGCGTGACGAAAGCGCCAAGCCATCGTCCGCGCGGACAGTCTCATGCGCCATGATCTCAACGGGCAATTGAAACTGTCTACACATATTGCGTATCACCATCAATTGTTGATAGTCCTTTTTTCCAAAGACTGCCACGCGAGGTTGAACGCAAGAGAAAAGTTTGAGTACCACGGTGCTCACACCGCCAAAGAAACCAGGGCGACATTCGCCTTCGAGGATATCTCCCAACTCTTGGGGAGGCTGCACACGATAGCTCTGAGGTTCAGGATATAGCTCACGCTCATCCGGCGCGAACAAAACATAGACATTCCGATCGCGCTCGAGCTTGGCAATATCGTCATGCAAAGTTCGAGGGTAGCGTTCAAAATCCTCGTTGGGACCAAACTGTAAGCGATTGACAAAAATACTCGCGACAACAGGGTCACCATGCTGCCTAGCGAGTTTCATGAGCGCCAAATGGCCCTCATGCAGATTACCCATGGTAGGCACAAAAGAAACGCGCAACTGACCTCGCAGTTGGTCACGTAACTCTTCAATCGTATGTACAACCTTCAATACAGTCTCCGAATGCGGTATACCGAAGGGTCAAACCGCAGCGCTGGTGTAGGCCAGTCGTACATAGATAGGCGCATAGGGCTCGGCCTGCGTGATTTCGAGCAAAGATTCGCGAGAAAGTTCGAGCAACGCGAGAAAGTGCACGACTACGACAGCGACAGCCGCCCCCTCTGAAATACGTTCCATGAAGAGCTCGCCAAATTCGATGAAACGCACATCGGACAAGCGCCTCAAAATATGCGTCATATGATCACGCACCGATAATTGCTCACGTGTAATGTGATGGTGAGCGTTCAGTTTGGCACGCTTAATGATATCGATCCAGGCTTGGCGCAAATCTTCGACACTCACTTCAGGCAAAGCGCGCTCGATACGCAAATCCGCAAAAGCCTGTGAGCGCTGAAAATCACGTCCCAATTGTGGCAAGGTCTCCAGTTTTTGGGCAGCGAGCTTCATTTGTTCATACTCGAGCAGACGTCTGACGAGTTCTGCGCGCGGATCCTCAGACTCTTCACCAGAGTCTGTTTTCTTGATAGGCAACAGCATACGCGCCTTGATCTCGATAAGCATCGCAGCCATCAAGAGATACTCGGCGGCAAGCTCGAGATTGTGCATGCGTATCTGGTCGACATACGACAAATATTGTCGCGTCACTTCGGCCATCGGAATGTCCAGAACATTAAAGTTCTGTTTACGAATGAGGTAGAGCAATAAATCCAAAGGCCCTTGAAACGTCTCTAGAAAGACTTCAAGCGCGTCAGGTGGAATATATAAATCATTAGGCAACGAGAACAAAGGCTCGCCATAAAGTCGTGCAAGTGCCACAGCATCGATGACATCCGGGGTGGTGTCTATCGAGGGTTCAACGAGCGCACTCAGGCTATCGCCTGAAACTTGATTTGGTACCATCGAGTTCTAGTCGTTCTGATAGACGTAGGGGTTTTGGCGGATACGCGCCTGCTTGAATGCTTCGTTTAACTCAGGGTCTTGTGGACGATCCCAGAGACGGGCACGACCGTCGCGTTGCCGTTGCTCGACATCAGGATGCTCCGACTTGTATTTCTGCAGGAACTGTGTGATTTCAGAAGTATATTGGTCTGCCATAACTCGTCAACAAAAGGTTAGACTGCTCGCTAGTGTACTGTAGAGCCGCCCATGTCTAGCCACCCCCACGAAGCACCCACCCCCGCCCAGCGCATCTTGCCCTTTATTGTGGGTTGCGCGCTCCTGATGCAGATGCTGGACTCAACGGTCGTGATCACGGCACTCCCTTCCATGGCACGCGATCTGGACTCTGATCCGATCAGCATGAACATCACGATTACGTCTTACCTGATTGCGGTCGCAATGTTCGTGCCCGTCAGTGGCTGGGCTGCAGACCGCTACGGCGCGCGTAGGGTATTTATTGCTGCGATTGCCCTCTTTACCCTCAGCTCGCTGACCTGCGCGCTCTCAAACTCTCTGACGCAGCTTGTAGTGTCGCGTGTCGTTCAAGGCATGGGCGGTGCGATGATGGTTCCGGTCGGTCGAATCATATTGCTCAGAACGATTCCTAAACATAACTTACTAAAGGCAATGGCCTTTTTATCGATGCCAGCCTTGATTGGCCCTATGGCTGGCCCACCGCTAGGAGGATTGTTGGTCACCTACGCCTCTTGGCATTGGATTTTTCTGATCAACATCCCAATTGGCTTACTTGGCATTTGGCTCATTATTCATTACGTGAAAGAGCTGCCGGCCGATGCCGAGCCGCCCCGACTCGATATGATTGGATTTTTACTTAGCGCCATTTGCATGGCTGCCCTCGTCAGCGGTTTTGAATCACTCGGGCACGGCGGCCCCTCTGCATGGATCTCCTTGGCCATCATCGGAACTGGGCTGATCACAGGTGCTTTATATGTTCTGCATGCACGCCGACATCCCAACCCGATTCTTGACTTGAAACTGCTGCGCATCCCGACTTTTCGGGCAGCAGTTCTCGCTGGCAATTTGTGTCGTTTTGCCGTCGGTTCTACCCCTTACCTACTCGCGCTATTACTTCAAATCGGCTTTGGCATGAGCGCACTTGCGGCTGGCCTCATCACCTTTGTGGGCGCGTTCGGCTCGCTCCTGATGAAAATGGCGGCTCCACGCATCCTCAACCGCTGGGGCTATCGGCATGTGCTGACCATCAATGCGATTTTGACGGGATTGAGCCTAGCCGCCTGCGCGAGTTTCACGCCAGAAATGCCAGGCGTCATCATGTTAGGCATCTTATTGATAGGTGGATTTTTCCGCTCGTTGCAGTTCACCGCCGTCAATACGCTCGCCTATGCCGATATTGCGCATGCAGGCATGAGCCGGGCTAGCAGCTTTGCCGCCATGGCACAGCAATTAGGGATTAGCTTGGGTGTCGGTGTTGCCGCCGAAGCACTGAGTCTCAGCATGGCTTGGCGAGGCAGCGACACCTTGATCGCCGCTGACGTGATGGTCGGTTTTATTGTGATCGGCACGCTGTGCGCACTCGCGAGCCTTGCGTTTTGGCGTCTGGCGCCCAATGCTGGCGAGTCACTGCGACAACATTAATCGACCTTGGCGCCGGAAAGCTTCACCAGCTCCTGATACTTTTTACCCTCTTGAACCACCATCTCGGCAAACTGTGCAGGGGTCAAACTAGAAGCATTCGAACCCATTTGTTTGAGTCGAGCCTGTACCGCGGGATCGACCAAGGCCGCGGCGTAGGCTTGGTGCAGTTTGGCGACTACGGCAGGAGGTGTGCCCGCAGTCGTAAAGACACCAAACCACGTCCCGATATCAAAAGGCTTGATACCTGTTTCTTGCACCGTCGGTACCTCTGGCAATGTATTTGAACGCTTGTCGGTCGTCACCGCCAAAGCAAGAACTTTACCTTCCTTGATCAGACCCACCGCAGAGGCAAGATTATCAAACATGAAGTCTGACTGTCCAGAAAGCAAAGCAAGCTTTGCCGGAGCGGCACCTTGATAGGGGATGTGGACGGCCTTGAGTTTTGTCCGAGCCGAGAGCAACTCGCCTGCGAGGTGACCCGCACTGCCTGAGCCACCCGAACCATAATTCAGTTTGCCCGGATGAGCCAGCGCATACTTGACTAAATCCTGCATCGTACGGATGCCATTCTTGTCAGCGAATTCTTTATTTACGATCAGCACATTAGGCACAGAAGCCACAAGCGCGACGGGCGCGAAATCACGAACAGCATTGTAAGGAATCTTGCTGTAAAGGGAGGGATTGATGGCGTGGGTAGCGACCGCACCCATGACCAGCGAATATCCATCAGGTTGCGCCTTGGCGATCAAATCGGCACCAATGTTGCCACCCGCACCGGGACGGTTTTCAACGATGACAGCTTGACCCAAGGCGGGCTTAACCTGCTCGGCCAACACCCGCGCAATCGTATCAAGCGGACCGCCAGGTGGATAAGGGACGACAAAACGGATGGGCTTGGTTGGCCAAGCGCTAGCGACTTGCGCGAGCGCCGTCGGACCAAACGACACGCTACTCAAGCCAAGCGCCAACAACAAGATTCTGCGAAGTTTGCCGTGTGAAGTTTTCATCATCGTTCCGATTAGTGGAGAATTTGGCTCAAAAAGAGCTTGGTACGCTCATTTTGAGGATTATCAAAAAAGGCTTCTGGCTTGTTTTCTTCGATGATCTCGCCTTGATCCATAAAGATCACGCGATCGGCGACTTTACGCGCAAAACCCATTTCATGCGTCACGCATACCATCGTCATGCCTGACTCTTCGGCGAGTCCAATCATCACGTCCAGTACTTCTTTAACCATTTCAGGGTCAAGCGCTGAGGTCGGCTCATCAAACAACATAATTTTTGGATCCATGCAGAGCGAACGGGCGATGGCGACACGCTGCTGCTGACCACCGGACAATTGACCGGGAAACTTCAATGCTTGCTCGCTGATTCGGACACGTTCCAAGTATTTCATCGCACGGGTTTCGGCTTCGGCCTTGGGCGTTTTAAGAACCCAGATCGGGCCGATCGTGAGGTTTTCCAATACGGTCAAGTGCGGAAACAGGTTGAAGTGCTGAAACACCATCCCCACTTCGCGACGGATGGCTTCAACATCTCTCAAATCATTCGTGATTTCAGTGCCGTCAACGATGATCTGACCTTTTTGATGCTCTTCGAGACGATTGATACAACGAATCAACGTCGACTTTCCAGAACCAGAAGGGCCGCACACAACAATGCGCTCGCCCTGAGCGACTTCCAGATTGATATTGCGCAACACATGGAACTTACCAAACCACTTGTTGACATCTTTCATGCGGATGATGGCATCAGCCATACATGTTCTCCAGAGATCGGGCGCGCTCAGAGATTGGCGCGCAACTCCTAACGCTCATGACCGGTTGCCAGTCGCTTTTCGAGAGACTGGCTATATTTGGACATCGAGTAACAAAAAACGAAATAAATGGCGGAAATAAAAATGTAAACCTCAACGCTAAAGCCACGCCAAGCTTGATCTGTGAGAGCGGCCTTCGCAGCCTGCGTCAAATCAAAGATACCAATAATGACTACAAGCGAAGTATCTTTGAAAAGAGCGATGAACAAACCAACTAGAGGCGGAATGACAATCTTGAGCGCTTGAGGCAAAACAATGAGCCTCATTTGTTGCCAATAACTCAAGCCTAACGAATCTGCCCCTTCGAACTGTCCTTTGGGAATCGCTTGTAATCCCCCACGAATTGTTTCGGCCATGTAGGCCGCCGCAAACAAAATGATAGCAATCTGCGCGCGCAGCAACTTGTCGATGCTCATTCCCTCGGGCAGAAATAAGGGCAACATCACGGCTGACATAAACAACAGACTGATCAGCGGCACACCGCGGATGAGCTCGATATACACAATGCAAATCGACTTGATGGCCGGCATATTGGAGCGACGCCCCAAGGCCAAGACAATGCCCAATGGGAAAGCCAGCGCGATACCAAACGTCGACAAAATGAGCGTCAGAGGTAGGCCACCCCATTGCGTATTTTCCACATAGGTCAAGCCGAGCATCCCGCCCCACATTAATATCGCCACAACAGTCAAAGAGACCGTCCAAACGACGAGTAACCAGATATTCCAGAGCTTTCTCCAGCCACTGAGAATAATCGAAGCAACCAAGATACCGGAGGCGATCATCGGCCTCCATTGCTCGTCGTAAGGGTAGAGACCAAACAAAATCAGGCGATGTTTTTCAACAATCATCGCCCAACACGCGCCCGTCGACTTGCGACACTCATCGGCTGTTGAGGCAGTGGCATTCGCGCTGATCAAAAACCAGTCCACCATCGCGGGAACCGTTGCGAGCAGCAGCCAGACAGAAAGAATCGTCAGCAAACTATTAATAGGCGATGAAAAAAGCTGCGACCGCATCCATGCGAAGACACCCACGCTACTTGCGGGCGCTTTTTCAGTTGAAACCAATTGGGTAGGCGTGTTCATCTCAACGCTCCACCAACGCAATGCGTTTGTTGTACCAATTCATGAATACCGAGATTGACAAGCTCACCGTGAGATAAGCAGCCATGATCATCATGATGCCCTCAATCGCCTGCCCAGTTTGATTCAGGGTCGTATTGATCACAGACACGATATCGGGATAGCCAATCGCAACCGCAAGCGAACTGTTCTTTGTGATGTTTAGATACTGACTCGTCATCGGGGGAATAATGACTCGCAAGGCCTGAGGAAGAACAATCAAACGCAAAATCTGTCCGCGCTTGAGACCAAGGGCCTCAGCAGCTTCCCATTGGCCACGATTGACCGCTTGAATACCTGAACGCACCACTTCGGCGATAAAGGCCGCAGTGTAAATGACCAAGCCAATCAGCAACGCAGCAAACTCGGGAGAGAGTGTCATCCCGCCGGAAAAGTTGAAGCCTTTGAGCTCAGGCACATCGAGGGTCATGGTGGTGCCACTCACAAACCACGCCACTATTGGGACTACGAATAACAAAACAAGCGACCATCTCACGATGGGGAAAATTTGACCTGTTTTTTCTTGATTTTTCCGCGCCCACTTCGCCATGACAATCATCAGGATGATGGCAACCAGAACGCCCACCAACAGCCACAATAGACCATCGCCATGAACCGAAGGCATCTGCATGCCCCGATTCGACAAAAACACACCGGGCATTGGATGCAATGCCTGGCGAGGACCCGGAAGCGTTTCCGAGATAATGGCGTACCAGAAAAATAATTGGAGCAACAAGGGAACATTACGCATGACTTCGACGTAAATGCTTGAAATCTTGCGGATCAGCCAGTTACTCGACAGTCTGGCGATACCGATCAATGTTCCTAAGAGCGTGGCCAGCACGATGCCGATGAGGGCAACGCGTAAAGTATTAAGCAAGCCGACCGTGATCGCTCGACCATAGGTGCTGGCTGGGCTATAGGCAATTGGTGTTTCACCAATCGCAAAACCAGCTTCTCGATTAAGAAAATCAAAACCTGTCGAAATATTTCGTGCCGACAAGTTGCTAAGGGTATTGTGAACCAAAAACCACGCAACACCACCGACGGCGAGCAATGCAAGTACTTGGTAAAAAATCGAGCGCGTGCCTGGATCATTCCAAGACAAACGTCTTTGAGTAGGGGGTGCTACGTTTGATTCTTTAGGCTTCGTCATAACTTAGGGCGACCGCAAAGCGGTCGCCCCTGTGTATCAAAAGAGATTAGCGGATGGGCCAGGCGTACATCAGACCGCCCTTGGTCCACTGCGCATTAAGACCACGCTCAAGTTTGAGTGGTGTGTTTGCACCCACGTTACGCTCAAAACTTTCACCGTAGTTACCCACTTGTTTGATGATGTTGTAGGCCCACTTTTCGGACACACCCAAGTTTTTACCCATTCCAGGCGTTACACCCAAAATGCGTTGAACGTTAGGATTGGTGCTCTTGAGCATTTCGTCGACGTTCTTTTGAGTGATGCCATACTCTTCAGCTTCGAGCATCGCAAAAAGTGTCCAACGAACTAAATTCAACCACTGCTCGTCACCTTGACGCACCAGCGGGCCCAAAGGCTCTTTGGAGAAATCCTCAGGCAAGATCACGTTTGCGCCGGGGTTCTTCAAGGTTGTACGCGATGAGGCCAGACCAGACTTGTCTGTTGTATAGGCATCGCAACGTCCGGAATCATACGCACGAACAACTTCGTCAACCTTTTCAATCACGACAGGCTTGAAGGTCAGTTTGTTGGCACGGAACCAATCAGCCAGGTTCAATTCAGTCGTTGTGCCAGGCTGAACACACACTGTGGCGCCGTTGAGTTCTTTAGCGCTCTTGATTTTTAAATCTTTACGAACCATGATGCCTTGGCTGTCGTAAAAATTCACGCCGGCACCGATCAGACCCAGCGAAGTATCGCGAGTCATCGTCTGTGTCGTGTTACGGGTCAACACATCGATTTCACCGGACTGCAAAGCGGTGAAACGCTGCTGTGCAGTCAGGGGGGTAAATTTGACTTTGGACGCATCACCGAACATCACAGCTGCGAATGCACGACAAAGGTCGATATCCAAACCTGACCAAACGCCTTTGCTGTCAGGTGCTGAAAAGCCGGCCAGACCTGTATTGGTACCGCACTGAACAAAGCCTTTCTTTTTGACATTATCAAAAGTAGGACCTGCCTGTGCGACGGTGGTGGCTGCAAGCATCGCTGCGCCGACTGCTGCTAATTTTAAGAATTTCATCACTCGTTCTCCTAAATACCAAAGGGTACGGCAGCCTATCGGGCTCACCGCAGGTCTAGTTGTGCAAAGCACTATGTTAGCCGTACACATACTTGAACTGTATGGGGGAAATCCCTCGCCGTCAATAATTCTTGTTTCATATGCTTATAAAAATGGGCTAGAGCAGGGTTATCATTAGGGAATAACCTAAGTGATGTCATGATCGAATTTCAGCATGTATTCAAATCTTACGGCCAAGGGCGCAACATCCTGGCCGATATTTCTTTCCGTGTCGCCGCCGGAGAGTTTGTTTATGTTGCAGGTCCCTCCGGCGCTGGTAAGTCCACGTTACTTAAACTCATTGGAGGCCTCGAAGCCCCAAGCCGAGGATCGATCCAAGTCAACGGGCACCGTCTCGAACAACTTTCTGCCCGTGCCCGCCCCTACCTGAGAAGATCGGTAGGCGTCATTTTGCAAGATACACACCTTCTTTTCGATCGCAGCGCCATTGATAACGTTCTACTTCCGTTAACCGTCACGGGACTAGCCTCTGATGTTGCCCGAGCTCGCGCCAGAGCAGCCTTAGAAAAAGTGGGCTTGAGCACCAAAGAAAACATCCCCCCCATCGAACTCTCTGGGGGTGAGCAGCAACGACTCGCCATTGCTCGCGCAATCGTCAATCGTCCAGCGATCCTCATCGCTGACGAACCCACGGCCAGTCTTGATCGCGAGACAGCACGCCGAATCATGTCTGTCTTCAAAGACTTCAATCGCGTCGGCGTCACGACGGTGATTGCTTCGCATGATGATGCACTGATGGCCGAGTACGCGACACGGGCCTTCAAAATAGAACCCGGGAAATTTGCCGACTCCGCCGCTCGACGACCGAGTACCGCGACTCAAACACCAGAGCCTGGTTATCACGAACCGCATATTGGAGGCCCCGCGCGATGAAAAGCCTCCTTAGACTTCATCGCTATGCTTTAGTGGTCACGCTCAGACGACTGTGGGCACAACCCATCTCTTCGCTCACTAATCTGTTAGTCATCGCCTTGGCATTGACACTACCGCTGCTAGGCGCCTCTCTCCTCATTTCGATCGAGCCCGTCGCGCGCCAAGTTTCACTGACTCCAGAGCTCACTCTTTTTCTAAAAACCGATGCGGCTCAGGGGATCGCGGATAAGCTCGCAACCCGTATCCGTGAGGAGCACGCAGGACAGGTCGTCAAGGTTCGAGTCATTCCAAAACAACGCGCTCTCGAGGAGCTACGGGCAAACCCCGCTTGGGAACAAGCCCTTAAGGTACTTCCCGTCAATCCCTTGCCGGATGCCATCGTAGTCGAACTCGCCCCGGGTGACGACCTGGCCAAACGTGCCGATCAAATGGCTGCCAGTTGGCGAACATGGCCAGGCATTGATCTTGTGCAACTTGATAGCGCCTGGGTACAACGTCTCGAAGCGCTCCTGCGCTTTGGTCGGATTGGTCTATTGTTACTAGCCCTCAGCGTGATGTTGGTTGTGCTGGCCACGGTCTTTAATACCGTGCGTATGCAAGCCCTCTCGCAGCGTGAAGAGATCGGTGTGGCCCGCCTTGTAGGCGCAACTGAGTCCTTTGTACGGCGTCCTTTTTTATATTTGGGCGCACTGACCTGTTCGCTTGCGACGCTGATTAGTTTCGGCGTCGCGCGCTTAACACTCGCGCCGCTCAATGACGCACTCGCGGCACTTGCGCGCACTTACGATGCTGAGTTTGCACTGTCGTTGCCTGCCCCTTCTATCCTCGTCGCCAGTGTTTTAATTGTTGCCGCCTTAGGCGCCCTCTCGGCGAGATGGTCCGTGCAACGCAACACGCGTTTCTGACAAGTCACTGCGCCGCGATGAAACTTTCCGAGCGGATTATCGGGTGGCAACGTGTCCACGGGCGTCATGATCTACCCTGGCAAAACACGCAAGACCCCTATCGTGTTTGGCTCTCGGAGATCATGCTGCAACAGACGCAAGTCAGTGCGGTCATTGAGTACTACCAGCGTTTTTTACGTCATTTCCCAAACGTCGCTGCACTAGCAAATGCTTCGTCAGAAGCGGTGATGGCCCAATGGGCGGGTCTTGGCTATTATGCTCGCGCCCGCAATCTTCATGCCTGCGCACAGCGCATCATGTCTCAATGGAATGGCGTCTTTCCGGGTAATGCGGAGGGACTCACAACACTGCCAGGGATTGGCCCCTCGACTGCGGCCGCTATCGCAGCATTTTGCTATGGTGAACGTGCGGCCATCATGGATGGCAATGTAAAAAGAGTCTTTGCTCGGTATTTTGCGATCGAGGGGGATCCGACACAGCGGGCCACAGAGCTTGCGTTGTGGCAACGGGCACGCGAGGTGCTTCCTTCTGCAAAAACGTGCTCCGAGGACCCCCAGGCGATGGCTCGCTACACACAGGGTCAAATGGATCTTGGTGCAACGATCTGCACACGCAGCCGACCTCGTTGCACGGACTGTCCTCTCGCCAAGAGCTGTCAAGCGCGGCAGACAGGCCGAACCGAAGAACTCCCTTGGCCCCGCAAACGCAAAGTCTTACCTGAGCGAAGTACGGTGATGTTGGTCGCTTATCATGCCGAGCATGTGTTGCTTGAACAAAGACCCGCCCAAGGTATATGGGGAGGCTTGTGGAGTCTGCCTGAATGCGAATCGAGTCACAATCCACAACATGCTTGCGAACGCTTAGGGCTTGCGCCTAAACAACTCCAAACACTGACGCCTTTTCTGCATGTCTTTACGCATTATCGACTCACCATTACGCCGATACTTGTACGTGTATCCGACCTGACGCCGCAACTTGAGCAGGCGCCCTCTGGCAATATCGTACGCCGTTGGGTCAACTATAAAAATTTACATACCCTTGGGCTACCTGCCCCGGTTCGCAAGCTTATTGAAGGCTTGCAGGCCGATCATCTTTTACGTTGAGATGAAATCGAGTGCAGCCTTAGGACTCAACATGTGGTGAATAGTGACGAATACTCATGAGTATTCCGCATGCTATTCCAATCGTTACGAGTGCGGTTCCTCCATAGCTTAGCAGTGGCAGGGGCACCCCAACGACTGGCAGCAGACCCGTGACCATTCCGATATTGACAAACACATAGACGAATAAAACCATCGTGAGCGCTCCCGCCAATAAACGGCTTGCATGCGTTGGGGCACCGATTGCAATCGCCAGGCCTCGGAAAATCAAAAGCAAATACAAAACAAGCAACGTCACGCCGCCATACAAACCAAACTCTTCGGCGAACACAGCGAAAATAAAGTCCGTCGTGCGCTCAGGAATAAAATCAAGATGCGTTTGAGTGCCACTCATATAGCCCTTGCCATACACACCCCCGGATCCTACGGCGATCGTCGACTGAATAGTATGAAAGCCCTTGCCCAACGGATCATTAGTTGGATCCAATAAAGTACACACACGATTTTTTTGATAGGTGTGCAACACCACCCAATCTGTTTCTTCCTTGCATAAATCATCCTGATATACGAAGACGCCGCCAATACCGACAAGAATCGCGATCACGATCGGAACGAGTAGTTTGAATGAGAGTCCAGCGAAATAAATGACGCAAAATCCAGCGCCAAAAACCAACAAAGCCGTGCCAAGATCGGGTTGTTTCACTATCAACGCAAAGGGAACGATCAGCAAGGCCCCTGCCGCTAAAAAATCATAAAACCGCAAAGAGCTTTCGCGCTTGTGAAAGTACCAAGCAAGCATCAAAGGCACTGCGATTTTAAGCATTTCAGAGGGCTGTATACGGATAAAGCCAAGATTCAGCCAACGGGTGGCCCCTTTGCTCGTTGAGCCAAAAAACTCGACACCTAAAAGCAATACCATGCCCAAGATATAAAAAGGGACTGCGAGTTTCAAAATATATTGGAAGGGCACCATTGCCACCACCCACATGAATCCCAATCCGATTAAAAGATTACGCAAATGATCCGCATAACGCCAATCCGTTCCGCCCACGGCTGAATGCATGACCAAAAGACCCGTCGCCCCCAACAACAACAACACAATCATGAGCGGCCAATCAAAAGCCGTGACGACGCGTAACAGGAATTTAAAAAGGCTTTTCATCGTGCGACGATCCCAGCCTTGGGTTGTCGCAACAACCACTCGTCGAAGACCTTGCGTGCGATCGGCGCAGCAACACTGCCTCCCCAGCCTGCGTTTTCAACCAAGACCGCAATCGCGATTTTGGGATCTTTGACCGGTGCAAATGCCATAAACAAAGCATGGTCACGCAATCGTTCATCAATCGCACTACTTTGATATTTGGCGCCTTTCAAACTATAAACTTGTGCGGTTCCGGTCTTGCCCGCTGTTTGATAGGGCGCGCCCACAA
>CAMBLP010000020.1 GCA_945868195.1 Bordetella parapertussis | reverse complement strand
CCGGGATGTTTCGCTTGAGTCGTTCAATCAATGCAGGACAAAGCTCCCGCAAGTGGGGAGCAAGATCTGGGGCGACGTTTTGGGGCGGCAATGCGCCATTGATAATCAGATGCATAGGTCGAATTGTAGTGGGAGGAGTGCCAGAATGGGGGTTTGATGCGATAATGCTTAGGTGTTTAAACTACCCTACGAACTCTGGATTGGCGCCCGCTACGCGGGCTTGACGCGTTCTCGTGCTCGAGGCGGAAAACGTGACGGCTTTGTCTCGTTTGTCGCAGGGACTTCAATGGTTGGCATTGCGCTTGGCGTCGCAGCATTGATCGTTGTGTTGTCGGTCATGAACGGTTTTCAAAAAGAAGTACGAGACCGGATGTTGTCGGTTTTACCGCACATTGAAATTTATGTTCCCGGCGCCGAACCTCTCAAGGTCCTTGATGAATGGACCGAGCTAGCTAAACAAGCGCGTCAATCACCCCTGGTGACCGGAGCCGCACCTTTCGTTGCGGCGCAGGCAATGCTGATGCGAGGACAAGAATTACGCGGTATTCAGGTGAGAGGCATTGATCCCGTCGCTGAAAAAGAAGTCTCCGATGCGGGAAGTCAAATGGTCAGGGGCAAAATGACGGACCTTAAGCCCGGATCGTTTGGCATCGTCCTAGGTCAAGAGCTTGCTGATTTATTACAGGTCAGGATCGGGCAGACCGTCATGATGCTTGCCCCTGCCGCCAATATCAGTCCCGCGGGCTTTACGCCGAGGATGCGTCAATTTACCTTGGTGGGTACTTTCCGCTCAGGCCATTACGAATATGACTCTTCGCTTGCTTTCGTTGATGCCACGGATGCGGCCAAAATGTTTAGAGATGGCGGAATGGCAGGGGTCCGATTGCGCGTCACGGACATGCATCGCGCACCCGAAATTGCACAGTCTCTCATTGCTCTTCTTCCTCGCAACATGGCGATTGCTGACTGGTCTCGCAACAATAGGACGTGGTTTGCCGCTGTTCAGACAGAAAAACGCATGATGTTTTTAATCTTGACATTGATCGTGGCGGTGGCCGCTTTCAATTTATTGTCTTCACTTGTGATGGCCGTCAAGGACAAAAAGTCTGATATTGCTATTTTGCGAAGTTTTGGCGCCACCCCTGGTGAAATTGCACGGATATTTCTTGTCCAAGGGGCGTTGATCGGTGTTGTCGGTACGCTTCTGGGTGTAATGGGCGGAGCGGCGATCGCCTTTAACGTGGACGTCCTTGTGCCTGCGATTGAGCGCATGATTGGCGCTCAATTTTTACCCCGTGAAATCTATTTCATCAATGCCTTACCGTCGGATCCACAGCTTTCCGACATCACCACCATTGGTGTGACCTCGTTGATCATGTCGTTGCTTGCGACCTTGTATCCAAGCTGGCGCGCTTCGCGACTCCAGCCTGCGGAGGTCTTACGACATGACTGATTTTGCAATACAAGCAAAACATATCTCCAAACATTACGATGATGGAAATACCCGAATCGATGTGTTGTGTGACGTGAGTTTGGAGATCGCCAGAGGCGAGTTGGTAGCCGTGATAGGCGCTTCGGGTTCAGGAAAAAGCACACTGTTGCATGCACTTGGCTTGCTAGACATGCCGAGTTCAGGTTCCATTGCGGTCGCAGGACAGACCTCCGAAGGGTTGAGCGAGTCGGCACGAAGCCGTTTACGTAATCGCGAACTTGGTTTTGTTTACCAGTTTCATCACCTATTACCTGAATTTACTGCGCTCGACAATGTAGCCATGCCTCTCATTGTGCGTCGTGAAACGAGAGATTTTGCACGCGAAAAAGCTCTCAAGGTCTTGGAAATGGTGGGGTTATCAGCGCGTACAACGCATTATCCCGGCCAGTTGTCTGGTGGCGAACGCCAACGCGTCGCACTTGCGCGTGCGCTGGTTGCGCGACCCGCGTGTGTCCTTGCGGACGAACCCACAGGCAATCTGGATCGTCACACCGCCCATCAGATGTTCAAACTCTTAAAGCAGGTGAATGCTGAGTCAAATACGGCATTTCTAATCGTGACGCATGATCCTGAGTTGGCTGCACTCGCAGATCGACGTTTACATATGGATGCAGGGCGACTGGTCGATGCGCTTTGACACTCACTGTCATCTTGATGCCAAAGAGTTCGACTTAGATCGTCAGGACGTCATTGATCGCGCAATTCAAGCCAATATCTCTGCGATTGTCATTCCCTCAGTCGAATATGCGAATTTTGAACAGGTCAGAGACCTGGCGCACCATTTTCAACAAGGTTTTTTTGCGCTAGGGATTCATCCTATGTATGTGCAACACGCCACGTTGCAAGACTTGGATCATTTGCACCGTGCGTTGACCAAATATAAGGATGATCCAAAGCTTTTAGCTGTTGGGGAGATTGGTCTCGATTTTTTTGTTTCTGAAATTTCAACAGGTGCAGAGCGCACAAAACAAGAATTTTTTTTTGAAGCTCAACTTTCACTCGCATGCGAATTTAATTTGCCTGTGATTTTGCATGTCAGACGCTCACAGGATGTCATACTCAAATATTTGCGTCGCAGCGCAGTTCGCGGGGGGATTGCGCATGCCTTTAATGGCAGCCTGCAGCAAGCCAATCAGTTTGTTGAACAAGGTTTTGCACTTGGTTTTGGAGGTGCGATGACCTATCCGCGTGCATTACAAATCCGTCGCTTGGCTGTGGAGTTACCTCTTAGCGCGATTGTTTTAGAAACGGACTCACCAGACATTGCACCCGCTTGGTTGCATGACAATCGCCGCAACGAGCCTGTTCAGGTCGTGCAGATTGCGCAAACGCTCGCTCAACTCAGAGGGGTATCGGAGCAAAGCGTGCTCGAAGAAACTGCCAGCACAGCAATGCGAGTCTTGCCAGGATTGGCGAGAGTATTACAGCATGGCACCACAATAATACGTACCTTTACGCACTGATCTTTATATTTAAACGAAGCTATCTAAATCTAAAGGTGTTGCACTATTCAGTGTTTCACCGGAGATCAGATGGGCAGACTGATTGCGCTCTCAATCGTCGCAGCGGCCGTATATTGACAGACCTTACCGGTACTTCCTGAAAGGTTAATCCTTTTGGGTTTGTCTGCCTTGTGTGTTGTATGGGGCGTCATCTTATTTTTATTGTTTCGTGTTTGCTCAAACAAATGGTTTGTACTGTTGGCTCGTGTTTCAGTTCTGCTCTGTGCCTTCATAGTGTCTCTGACATGGTCATGCTGGCGCGCTGAGCTCCGTGTGAGCGACCGGCTCTCTGCCGAACAAGAAAATGTTGTGAGTCGCATCACTTTTCTCGTCAACGGTTTGGTTCAAGACCAAGGTGATAGTCTGCGCTTTGAGGCAATCGTGCAAAAAGAGACAGACAGTAATGTGCTTGTCTCAGGTATTCCGCGGCATATTCAAGTGGTTTGGCACAAATCTCTGCCTGAACAAAAGACCCCCGAGGTCCGGCCAGGTCAACAATGGCGTGCCGCGTTAATTTTTAAACGTCCCCGCAGCGCATTGAATCCACATGGTTTTGACTATGAGGCGCACTTATTAAGCCGAAATATTAGAGCGATCGGACGTGTTCGAGGTCGTCCCGTATTGTTGAGAGAGGACGCCTTTCACTCAATGCCAGTGATGGTATCTCTTGCTCGTCAAAACCTTCGCAGCGCGATGCGCCGACATGTAGGTGAAATGACCTACGGTGCAGTCTTGATTGCTCTGGCAATAGGAGATCAGGATAGTGTCAAGACTGAACACTGGAATATTTTCAATAAAACGGGAATTACCCATCTGGTCTCGATCAGTGGTTCACATGTGACGATGCTGGCTGCCTTTGGTGGTCTTTCAATGCTGTGGCTTTGGAAACGTATGCGCTGGCGTGATAGGGCGCTTGGAGAGCATATTCCTGCAAAAATCATGGCAGGTTGCGCCGCTCTTTGTGTTGCGTGGTTTTATTGTTTACTCGCGGGCTGGGGCGTGCCTGCTCGAAGAACATTTTTTATGTTGTTGGTCTCAGGGCTTGCAATGATGGCGCGACTGCCGATCAATGCTTCAAGCGTTTTGTGTTTAGCTGCCGCAGTGGTCACGGTGATTGATCCTTGGTCGCCTGTTTCATCAGGATTTTGGCTTTCGTTTGGTGCAGTCGCCATATTGTTCTTTGTGGGATCTCAGGCAGAGTCTGTGCAGGCGGAGTCGGTGTCATTACGCAGCCGAGTCTGGCAAATACTCAAAGAGTCAGCGCGATTGCAATGGCTCATTACGCTGGCCATGTTGCCTGCCTTGGCTTTTCTATTTCAACAGGTTTCAATTTCATCTCCGCTCGCCAACGCGGTTGCTATTCCTATTGTGACTTTTATCGTGACACCGTTCGCACTTTTGACGGCGCTGATTTCGTGTGTGCCTGGTATGTCGGCGGTAGCGAGTATGACTGCATGGATCGCGCACGTCGCCTTTGAGGGATGCATGATTCCTGTCAGTTGGCTTGCGCATGCTTCTTGGTCATCCTTTGCGGTGGCTGCCATGCCTTTATGGTCTTTAGTCCTCAGTATTTTGGGCATATGTTGGGCCTTGCAACCTCCTGGCGTCCCCTTGAGATGGGTGGGGTGGACACTGCTATTGCCCGCTTTATCTTGGCAGCCCAAGCAAATGCCTTATGGAGGATGGTGGTTGTCCGCGTTAGATGTTGGACAAGGTAGCGCCATCTTGTTGCAAACTCGTCATCATGCGTTGTTATTTGATACGGGACCTAAAGTGGGTACAAGTGATACCGGGCAACGTGTTGTTATTCCTGTGATGCGTGCTTTGGGTGTCAGAAAACTGGATGCGTTGGTAGTCTCTCATTCAGACATTGATCATGCGGGTGGCTTGCACGGGCTTTTGAATGAGGTTTCGGTCAAACAAGTATTTTCCAGCTTTAATGTGGAGAGTTGGCTTTCAAAAATCAGGCAGAACGCATCGACTGTAGCCCCTCGATTCCAACCCAACGCGATGTTCTCATGTGTGGCTGGCTATGTCTGGGAATGGGATGGTGTTAGATTTAGTTTTCTTCATCCCCAAGACGAAACATCTGATAGGTTTAAAAACCAAAGCCCAACACAGCAAAAGAAAAAAGTGCGCACTAATACACAAAGTTGTGTTTTACACATACATGGAAACCATCATTCAGCTTTGCTAACCGGAGATATTGGTATCAAGCAAGAAGGGGAGATCATGCAGAGGTTTAATACATCACTTGCGATGACTACAGATTTGACGCTAAAGAACAATGCAAGTCGCTCTTTTGCCGATGTCGTGTTGGTAGGTCATCATGGCTCGCTGACATCCTCATCGGAATCATTTGTGCGCTTTTCAGGTGCATCGCATGCGATTGCGCAAGCGGGATATCTCAATCGATTTTCTCATCCTGCGCAGGAGGTGCAACAACGTTGGTTAAATGCGCGTGCCCGTTTTTGGCGTACCGATCTTCATGGTGCTATCACAGTTCAATCAAGCTTAAAAGGCTTGAAGGTTCAGTCCGAATCTTTGAGTCGAAAGCGCTATTGGCATGAAAGAGATTAAGTTCTTTTAAAGTGAAATTTAAAAAATTCTAGTGATTTTCGAGTATTTAAATCAAACTCGGAGTAAAGTTATACTCAACTCGACTAGATTCTCCTAATCGGAATGGGTCAGTTTCAATAAAAGCTAATTGGAGATATAAAAATGCAAGTTAAAAAAATTGCCGCAATCGTAGGTTTGATGTCGGTGGCTTTGCTTGGTGCCACACAAGCTTACGCACAAGTTTTTTCTGATAAACCCATTCAATACATCATTCCATTTCCACCTGGCGGCGAGTCAGACGTTGTGGCACGCTTGCAGGCTGATCTCTCCGCAAAACAGCATAAACAGCCCATGGTTGTGATCAACCGAGCAGGTGCAGGTGGTGCGCTGGTGTGGAGCCAACTCAACGGCTATCCTAACGATGGCACTAACATAATCGGTGTCAATATTCCGCATATTATGTTGCAGCCTTTACAAACAGGTACCCAGTACAAGACGAGCGATATCAATTCGGTCTATTACTATCACTTCACCCCTGATGCATTGATGGTCTCGGCTGACAGTCCCTATAAAACTTACCAAGAGTTCATTGCCGCCGCCAAGAAAAATCCCGGCAAAATGACACTCGCTGGTTCTGCGCAATACTCTGCCAACCATATGGCCACAGAACGACTCAATAAACTCGCTGATGTCAAAGTGAACTATGTGCCTTTCAAAGGTACCGGTGATTTGATTGCATCCCTGATTGGTATGCACGTTGATGGTGCGATGGGTTATTTGCCGCTGGCGATTCAACAAAAAAGTCGTGTACGGACTCTTGCAGTCGCCACTGAGAAGCGGCATCCAGCGCTTCCTGACGTTCCAACTTTTAAAGAGCTTGGATTGAATTGGGTCGACGGTGCATATCGCGGCGTTGCAATGCCCAAGAGCACACCCCTCGTTATTCAAAAGAAAATGTCTGATTACATGGCAAAGCTCAATGCTGACCCTGCAACGAAAAAGCGTCTCGAGGACGGAGGATTTGTGCTTGTTGACATCCCTCTCGACAAAATTCCTGCCTTTATGAAAGAAAAAGAACCTTTGGTCATGGAAGATGCACGCAACGCCGGCATGCTCAAAAAATAATCATACCTATTTGTAAATGAAGACTCGAGAGTAAATTCTCGGGTCTTTTTTTATATTGCTGCATCGCAGTATTGCTGTGAGCTAAGGACTACAATAAGAATAAGACTGTGCACTGTCCGAGTTTGATTTGTGAGAGACCGACCATGCTGTCACCACGTTTACATGCTGTGACCTGCACCAGCCCAGCTGGTTTGCACCGCATGGCGTATCGCGAGTGGGGCGACCCCGAGTGTGATGAGGTCGTCCTATGCGTGCACGGGCTCACCCGAACCGGTAAAGATTTCGATTCTTTAGCCAGCGAACTTTCCACCCGCTATCGCGTGATATGCCCGGATGTGGTGGGGCGCGGTCTATCCGATTGGTTGGTGAATCCTACTTTTTATGCCTTGCCGCAGTATGTTTCGGATATGGTGACCTTAATAGCGCGTGTTCAACCAAAGCGCCTGCATTGGATTGGCACATCGATGGGGGGGCTGATTGGTTTGATATACGCAGGTGCTTATGCACAGTTACAGTTGAGAAATGCCATGCATACGCCTGCGCAGCGTCATACATCCCTACCAGATGCGTACTTTCCACTTGATTCGCTGTTGTTAAATGATGTCGGGCCGCACATCGAGCCAGTTTCCCTTGCGCGAATTGGCCAATATGTCGGCGAAGCCGTCAGTTTTGATTGTTTTGACGATGCTGTTGCCTATGTTCAAGCCACCTGCGCCTCTTTTGGGCCCCATACAACCGATCAATGGAACGATCTAACACGTCATGTCTATATTGAACAGTCCGGTCGATGGATTAAGCACTATGATTTAGCCATTGCTGCAGCGTTTAATCATGTTTCCCCTGAAATAGTTGCACATGCGGAAACGATGTTGTGGGCGGCTTTCGCTTCCTTAAACATGCCTGTTCAAATCATACGCGGCCAACAATCAGATTTACTGTCTGAACAAACGTGTCACAAGATGCTACAGACTCAACCTCACGCGCGACTTTCACAGATCCAAGGTGTGGGTCATGCGCCGACCCTCATGGATCACGATCAAATATCGATCGTGACTGATTTTTTAAAGAATCAACATCTCGCGACTTCGTGTGACTCAAGGTGTTAATGAAATGAGTACTTTGATAGAAAATTTTTGTGCGGATTTGCATTGTCACTCGACGGTGTCGGATGGTGTGTTCACGCCAGATGTGTTGGCCTTGCGTGCAAAGAAGGCTGGCGTGAATCTTTGGTCGCTGACGGACCACGATGAGCTTTCTGGGCAAGTGCTCGCCATTGAAACAGCCCGCGAAATCGGATTACGCTATTTGACAGGTGTTGAGATCTCAGTCACTTGGGCCAATCAGACGGTGCATATTGTTGGCTTGGGTATTGATCAAAATAATGACACTCTCATTGAGGGGCTGCGTCAAACACGTGCGGGTCGTGCGGATCGGGCGAAGCGTATTGGCGAGCGTTTGGCTGCACTGGGCATGCCAGGGGCATTCGATGGCGCTCTGACTTTCGCAGGCAATCCAGAACTCATCAGCCGCACGCATTTTGCGCGTTTCTTAGTTCAAGCCGGGTACTTTCCGGAGGTGCAGGCGGTATTTGATCGCCTACTTAAAGATGACGGTCCTGCGCATGAACCCATGCAATGGGCTTCTTTGGAGGCAGCGTTGGGTTGGATTGGAGCCGCTGGAGGTGTTGCGGTGATCGCGCACCCCGGTCGCTACAAATATACAGCGACACAATTTGATGCGTTTTTTGACACTTTCAAAGACCTAGGTGGTCGTGCCATCGAGGTGATCACTGGCAGTCATAGCGTTCCTCAGTTTCAAGAATATGCACAAGTCGCGCGCCATTATGACTTTCAGGCTTCATGCGGTTCGGATTTTCACAGCCCTCATGAAAGTCGGATTCAGTTGGGCAGCTTGCCACCGCTGCCCTCAGATTTAAAGCCCGTTTGGAAAGACTTGGTATAAAAAAAGATGAACAAGGCCTTTGTCAAAGAGCAAGATGATGTTGAGGACGATGACCTTCCCGAAGCCAAAGCGCTCCCGGCGGGAACAAAAAATTATCTGACACCCGGTGGATATGCAGCGCTGCGTGACGAACTTGCGCACTTAATGAATGAAGAAAGACCTGCAATGGTCCAAATCGTTTCATGGGCGGCGTCAAATGGGGATCGCTCTGAAAACGGCGATTACCTTTACGGTAAAAAACGTTTAAGAGAAATTGATCGCCGTATGCGGTTTTTGACCAAGCGCCTGGAACTTGCCGAAATCGTTGATCCTGCGCTACAAACCAATCGCGAACAGGTCTTCTTTGGGGCGACAGTGCTGTATGTCAATCAAGAGGGTCTAGAGCAACGTGTCACGATTGTGGGCGTTGATGAGGCGGAGCCTTTACATGGGCGCATCAGTTGGATTTCGCCCGTGGCACGCGCGCTCACAAAGGCCAAACTTGGCGATACCGTCAGCCTCAGAACGCCAGGTGGCATCGAGGAACTCGATATTCTTGAAATATCCTATCCGGCTTGAAGAATATCTCTGTAGCCGTCGCGACTATCCGGCCATTGAAAGACAAAGCCTGTTTCACGGATCCTTTCGTTACTTAAGCGTTTACTTCCAACGAAGGTAGGTGACTCTGAGACCGGGGGTACTGGTCCCCCGACTTGTTGCGCCAGTGCTTCATAAAGAGTGCGCATGGGAAGCGGCGTACTGTCGGTGATTAAATACGTGGATTGAGGATGTTCGAATCCGATTAAATGCACAACGGCGGCAGCCGCATCGTCGACATGAATACGATTAGACCAGTGTGCGGCAGAGGAGGGTGCGCCAACCTGCCCAAGCTTGAGCTTTTCAAGCAACGCAAGCCGTCCCGGCCCATAAATACCTGAAAGTCTAAGACTGAGTGTGGTCAATGCATGTTCGCGTCCAAACTTAGAAAGCCATTGCTCAGCCTCGAGTAGCACTCGACCATTAAAGTTCTTTGGGTTCACAGGGGTGTCTTCGTTGACCCACTCATCTGCATGCTCGCCATAGACCGCCGTTGACGAGATGAACAGAATGCGCCTTAACGAAGCGCTGTGTGCATTCTGCACAACGTTGCGCAAACCATCGAAATATACCGCTCGATAATCGGACTCTGTTCGCACATGCGGGGCAGCACTAAACAAAATATGGGTGATATCAGCAGGTAAGTCCTTCATGGTTTCTGGGTCGGACAAATCTGCTTTAAACCACGTAAACCCGAGCATCTTCTCTTGGTCATCGGGATCCGTTCGTTTTAATCCCCAGACGCGATTTGTTGGGTTTTTTAATACACGCTGAGCGACTCGCATGCCTAAATCCCCACAGCCAGCAATCAATAAGCGGATCGGCGTGGTCATCACGATGTCGTCTCCTGCTGCGTTTTTTGTTCAATACCTTTCAAGGCAGGAGTAAAAAACCGTTCTTTAAGCTCGTCTAAACCAAGACGTTCTAAAAGCGCCTCGAGTCTGGCGATGGCATGCGGTTTGGGCGGGCCTTTGCGCTGAGCAATCAATAATTCGTTTTTCATGGAGTGTTCCCAACCCACCAACTCAGTCACGGTGACTTGATAACCATGCGCTTCAAGCTGGAGGCAGCGCAGCGTATTGGTGACCTGACTGCCGAACTCTCTTGTATGAAGTGGATGGCGCCAGATTTCGGCCAAGGGGTCTTTCAACCTCTCTGCTTTGTGTTTGCGCAGCACACTGGCAACCTCTGCTTGACAGCAGGGCACCAAGACCATGAACTCGGCATTTTTTGATAATCCAAAGCGAATCGCATCGTCTGTGGCGGTATTGCAGGCGTGTAAAGCGGTGACAAGGTCGACCTGAGCGGGTAAGGATGAAGAGTTGATGGATCGCGATACAGATTCGTTTAGAAACCGCATCTGTGTGAAACCGAGCTCTTGTGCAAGTTTTTGTGTTTGCTCGACAAGTTCTGGTCGCGTTTCGATGCCAACCATACTCGCACGGGGCGCCTGATGTCGTAAAAAGAGGTCAACGAGTATAAATCCTAGGTAGGATTTACCCGCGCCGTGGTCGACAACACAGAAGTCCTCATGTTTAAGATGTATTTGCTTGAGCAAGGGCTCGATAAACTGAAATAAATGGTAGACCTGTTTCAGTTTTCGTCTGCTGTCTTGGTTGAGCTTGCCATCCCGCGTCAGGATGTGCAGCGCTTTGAGCAAAGCAATGGATTGTTCTGGACGAATTTCGGGTATCGACATGGGCAGCGGGTATGACATAAAGTGCACATTCAGGCATACTTATGTCGAATAAAGGTTTAACTTAGGAACTCTTTGTCTCAATGGCGGATTATTCAAAACACAAGATAGAGGAGCTCGAAGGGATTTGTTTGCTCTTCGATCAAGAGCAACAAGCGAAAACTGCAGCTTCAAAAATCTCTAGCTTGAGGCAAGTTCTTGGAGCACAAGCTTACCTCAATATCGACCTCGATTCATACCAAGATAAATATCTCGTCCAAGTGACCGCAACGCCAGCTTTGTTGGCCTTGACGCCAGAATACGATACGCTTAATTTAAACAAGCGACTTGGTTTAGATACGGTCAAGAATCCAACGCAGCTTGATCTCGAAATCGTCCTGTGTCTGGCACGCGCACCGATTGCTTATTGTTTTCCTTCATTTGAGGAACTTCAAGCGGCAGTCCGTGTTCGCCATTTTGCGGTCGATGCCGCGCGTCGCACTGAGCTCGCCTTTAATCCGGATGGTTACGAGCGCCCTCAAGAATGCTGGACCTATGACGAAAATAGTGGTTTTTTGTTGCGACCTGGCGTTGATATGGTTGAGGCCTTAATCAAAACCACTCAGCCTGAAGTATCCGGAGAGCAACTCTATACTTTTTCCTGTGGTCGCGCAGCCGAATATATTGTGTTGTTGGCCATTGCCCAAGAACTCAAGGAGAACAACCAGTCCTTATATAAAGCATTAGAAAAACAGTGGCAAACACGCGCATTGCTTGCTGATGACTTTAATGATGCTTTTATTTTTGAGATAGGTACGTTGGAGCATCCTTTACCCATGCAGTTTTATGTACCCGGTAGCCGATTGTGGTTTCGTAATCCTGATAGTCGCTCTGCGGATGTTGAGGGCTTTGAAGGATCATGGGTGGTCTATCACGGTAATGGAGAGTTTTGCAACTTGTGGGAGCGCGCCAAACCCTTTACCTTGTCTGATAAATGTCTGGAGATTTACCACTGGCGTGATGGTGTGTACTTTGATGACTCAGGTGCGATCAAGATGAATGAGGACACCGTTCGAGACAAAGTGTTGCAGACTAAGCAGTCTCCTGAGCATTCCGCAAAGATCATTGATAGGATGATGCGCTATCGTGATGTGAGAGGCATTTATGCTGAGGGGGGGTGTATCGATGCCTCTAGAGACGTCGTTCGCTGGGTTTGCCCAGGCACCTCAGATTTAGTCTTAGGGACTTGATATTTGACGTTTTCAATGTTGACTTGAGACGAAGATCGTTACAATAGCGCTGTTCAGAACCGCCGGATAGAGACGATGTCTGATGTGATTGCGCTGATTTTTGACTTTGATGACACGCTTGCTCCAGACAGCACTTCAGGCTTTCTAGAGAGCCTGGGTGTGGACACCCAACAATTTTGGTCTGGTAGGGTGGATCCTTTATTGGCTCGTGACTGGGATCCTGTCCCCGCCTATCTGCACGAGATGATTGCCCTTTCCAAAGAAGGCAAACACGGCACCATCACACAAGAGCGCCTTCAACAGTGGGGGCAATCTCTGCCGTTGCATGTAGGCGTCGAAACTCTCTTTCGTCGCTTGCGCGAACAAGTCAAAGCCGTTCATCCTCAGGTGCAACTTGAATTTTATTTGATCTCAAGCGGTATCGGAGACGTTGTGCGTCATACGCGGATTGCTCATGAGTTCACTGGCATTTGGGCTTCAGAGTTTATTTATGACGAGCAAGGTGGGATTACTTTTCCACGCCGTATTGTGAGTTTTACAGACAAAACCCGATATCTATTTCATATTCAAAAAGGCATTGTCGGACCTAGCTATATCGGTAAACCTTTCGAGGTCAACCGTAAAATTCCCGAAGACCGTTTGCGTGTGCCCTTTGACCAAATGGTTTTTGTGGGTGATGGTTATACGGATATCCCGTGTTTTTCACTGATCCGCAGCTCTGGCGGATTTGCATTTGGTGTTTGGGATCCTAAACACCGTGATAAACGCAGCCGCGCATGGGGTTTTATCGAGGATGGACGTGTTTCAAATCTTAATCAAGCCCGCTACGACGATGATGCGGAGCTGTATCAATGGCTCGAAGAGGCCTTAACAAGCCTCGCAGGCCGAATTGCCCTGAAATCTCGTGTCTATCGTGGATGATTCATTGATGCGTCTTGCGCTTGAGCAAGCTTGTCTTGCGCAAGAGGCAGGCGAGGTTCCTGTTGGCGCGGTCATCATTGATGCCAATGGTGTGCTTTTAGCCTCGGGTTTTAACCGTACGATTCAAGAACATGATCCGACGGGACATGCTGAAGTCGTTGCTTTAAGAAACGCTGCAAAAAAAAACGGTAATTACAGATTGCCCGGCGCTACGCTCTACGTCACGCTCGAGCCTTGTGTGATGTGTATAGGTGCCATCATGCATGCACGTCTTGCGCGTGTGGTGTTTGGAGCCTCAGACCCAAAGACAGGTGCCTGTGGCAGTGTGATTAACTTGCCATCAGAGTCGCGTTTAAACCATCACACGCGCGTGGAGGGTGGCGTACTCGCGCATGAATGCGGCGAAACATTACGTGATTTTTTCAAACGTCGTCGCTCCAAGGAGAGCCAGATTGAGTCGTAGTCAAGCCGTCGTTAACAGCCCATTAACGCGTGTGTCGCCCGCCGCGTACAAGGGTATTTATATTATGAGTCCCTCGAGCGCCGTTGCAGACGCCAAAGTATTGGCCAGGGGTGTCAAGCGTTTAGAGAAAATGGGCTTCAAGGTTGCGTTAGATCCTACGGCGTTAGCGTGTGATCAACGTTTTGCTGGCTCTGATGCTCAACGAATCGCTGCGTTTGAGCGGGCGGTGAAACAAAAACTTCCTATTGTGATGGCCTCACGCGGTGGCTATGGTGTCACCAGACTCTTGCCCCATCTCAATTGGTCTGCGTTGGCTCAATCAGGGAAAAGATTTGTTGGGCAAAGCGACTTCACCGCTTTCAATTTGGCCCTCCTCGCCAAAACAGGCTTAATCAGTTACGCAGGCCCGACCGCTTGTTATGACTTCGGCGCACTCAAGCCTGAAATACTCACCACCGAGATTTTTGGTGAAGTCATGCGCGGTGAGCTTGAAATCCTGAGCTTTGAGTCTGAGCAGGCCGATGCGGTTGATTGCAGAGGTGTCTTGTGGGGAGGCAATCTTGCGATGATCACGTCTTTGCTCGGTACCCCTTTTATGCCAAAAATTAAAGGTGGCATTCTTTTTGTCGAGGATGTGGGCGAGCATCCCTATCGGATAGAACGCATGCTGAATCAGCTTGCGCAAGCAGGTATTTTAGGTAAACAAAAAGCATTGCTGCTCGGTGGATTTACCGAATATCGATTGGCAGAGCACGACCGTGGCTATGATCTAAATGCTGCTGTCGCGTTTATCAGGCAATCGGTCAAGATTCCGGTGATTCCTGGTCTGCCTTTTGGTCATACCCCGATGAAGGCAACCTTACCGATTGGTGCCAAAGTGGGCCTTGCAACAGAGGATGGCATGGCCCACTTGGTCCTCGATGAGCATCCTGAGGATATTTAATCTTAATTGTTTAGTTTGTTTGCACGCTCGGTGGCCAGATAGACTTGTGTTTCCTTGATGACGACTCCTGAAAGCAACACGATGCCAATGAGGTTGGGGAAGGCCATCAGACCATTCACGACGTCTGAGACGGCCCAAACAAGATCCAGGGAAACAACCGTGCCGATCATGACAAAGGCGGTATAGAGGCAACGATAAGGCCAGACAATCCGTTTGCCCAATGCGTACTGCGCGCATTTTTCACCGTAATAACTCCAGCCAAGAATGGTTGAAAAGGCAAAAAAGATCAAGCCGATGGTCACGATCCAGCCCCCAGGCCCTGGCAACATCGTGTCAAAAGTTTGGGCGGTGAGGGCTGCTCCCGTTACGCCTGAATTGAATTGACCACCCATGACTAGAACGATGCCGGTAATCGAGCATACGATAATAGTGTCGATAAAGGTTCCAGTCATCGAAACGAGTGCCTGTTTGACGGGTTGGTCAGTTTTTGCTGCCGCAGCGGCAATCGGAGCAGTGCCGAGTCCAGCCTCGTTTGAGAATACGCCGCGCGCAACTCCATAGCGGATCATGGTGCCGATCGCACCACCCGCAACGGCTGATCCCGACAAGGCATCCGTCATGATCAAACTCAAGGCAGGCCAAAGTCTCTCAATATTAGAGACAATGACCGCCAGGCCACCTAAAAGATAGACCGCGGCCATAAAGGGAACGATCACGGCTGTGACGCGGCCGATACTTTTAATGCCTCCAAGGATGACAAGCGCTGTGACGGCAGTCAGCACCGTTCCTGTTAACCATCCGGAGATACCGAAGCTTGATTGAATCGACTGCGCCATAGAGTTGGACTGCACCGAGGCGCCTGTACCGAGTGCGGCGATCATTCCGAACACGGCAAACGCCATGCCGAGCCATTTCATCTTGAGTCCAATTGAAATGTAATACATCGGTCCGCCAGACATCGACCCGTCTGTTTCTTTTATTCTGTATTTCACTGCCAACAGGCCTTCGGCATATTTGGTGGCCATGCCAAAGAAGGCGCTGACCCACATCCAAAACAAGGCGCCCGGACCGCCAAGTACCACGGCCGTTGCGACACCTGCGATATTGCCGGTCCCGATCGTAGCGGCCAGCGCTGTCATCAATGACTGAAATTGTGAAATATCGCCGGGCAAGTTGGGATTTTTGCCTTTGGAGAACGCCATATGGAGCGCGACAGGCAAAAGTCGAATCTGTAAGGCGCCTAGACGTAGGGTGAGATAAAGCCCCGTTCCAACGAGCAATACCAACAAGACCGGTCCCCAGACGTATCCACCCAGGGTATGAAATAAAATAGTAAGTTGATCCAAATTTTTCTCCTCGTTTTGTATCAATGAGTTCAGCATGGGTTGCTGACCTTGCGCATGATAGGGATGGAGAATTTAAAAAGGGCAGTTTTGCCCGTCTTGTTACACTGAAAACATATCTATCAAGATGTAACTTAATTATTTACTAAAGTAGCCTACCGTGATAACTGCATCAAACCTCGCTATTCAATTTGGACCCAAACCTCTCTTTGAAAACGTCAATGTCAAATTCGGGGAGGGCAATCGTTATGGTTTGATTGGCGCCAACGGTTCAGGCAAGTCCACACTGATTAAAATAATCGGTGGTGATCTTGAGTCGACCGCAGGCAACGTTCATCTTGAGCCAGGTCTGCGATTGGGCAAGCTCAGACAGGATCAATTTGCGTTCGAAGACTCCAGAGTGCTGGATGTCGTATTGATGGGCCACACTGAGATGTGGGAGGCGATGTCACAACGTGATGCCATTTACGCCAATCCAGAAGCGACTGACGAAGACTATATGAAAGCGGCCGACCTTGAGGCCAAGTTTGCCGAGTACGATGGTTATACGGCTGAAGCGCGAGCCGGTGAACTCCTTTTGGGGCTTGAGTTTCCTGTTGAACAGCATCAACTCCCCATGCGTGAGATCGCTCCTGGTTGGAAACTGAGAGTTTTATTGGCGCAGGCACTCTTTTCCAATCCTGACGTCTTGCTTTTGGATGAACCCACTAACAACTTGGATATCAATACAATTCGTTGGTTGGAAAATGTTTTAAATGGTTATCAAAGTACGATGATTATCATCAGTCACGATCGTCACTTTCTCAACCAAGTATGTACACATATGGCTGACTTGGATTTCGGTGAGTTGCGGGTTTATCCGGGTAACTATGACGACTATATGTTGGCATCGACTCAAGCGCGCGAACGTGTTTCTAATGCCAATGCCAAAGCTAAAGAGCGAGTCAGCGAATTGCAGGACTTTGTCCGTCGCTTCTCCGCCAACAAATCGAAGGCTAGACAAGCCACGTCCCGACTCAAGCAAATTGATCGTATTAAGTCTGCTCAAATCGAAGTCAAACCCTCATCGCGTCAAAATCCCTTTATTCGGTTTGAGCAATTAAAAATGTTGCATCGTCAGGCCGTGACACTTGAATTGACAGAAAAGAGTTTTGACGCGCCCGTCATTCGTCCCTTTTCTGCGATGGTCGAGGCGGGTGAAAAGATCGCCATTATTGGTGCGAACGGCGCGGGTAAAACAACGTTGTTACGGATGCTGGCACTTGATTTAGCCCCGGATCGCGGCACGGTGAAATGGTCAGAAAATGCGGACCTTGGCTATATGGCTCAAGATGTCTCAGAGCTTTTCATGGATAAAGATAGCAACTTGTTTGAATGGATGACACACTATCGTCAACCATCGGATGATGATCAATCCATTCGCTCTGTTTTAGGTCGTTTGCTTTTTTCGGCGGATGATCTTCCTAAAGCACCTCATGTTTTATCAGGAGGTGAGAAAAATCGCATGACCTTTGGTCGCTTGATGCTCAAAAAGCACAATGTCATGTTGCTTGACGAACCCACGAACCACCTTGACATGGAGTCTATCGAGTCACTTCAGCTTGCACTTGATAAGTATCCAGGCACCTTGTTTTTTGTTTCTCATGATCGCGAATTTGTTTCTGCGCTCGCGACACGTATTTGGGAAATTCAGCCCAATGGCGATGTCATCGATTATCGCGGTCCCTACGAGGAATTTTTGGCCTCTAAAGGCATTGAGGACTGAGATAGGTATGATCGTTCTCGGCTTTGAAAGTTCGTGCGATGAAACCGGAGTCGCGCTCGTTTGCACCGAGAAAGGTCTGCTCTCTCACGCCCTACATACGCAGGTCGCGATGCACGCTGCCTATGGTGGCGTCGTACCCGAACTAGCCTCGAGAGACCATGTGCGTAGAATTATTCCTCTGACGCGCACGGTGCTTCAGGACGCTGGCTTGTCTCTCACTGACGTTTCAGCCGTAGCTTATACAGCCGGTCCTGGGTTGGCGGGTGCTTTGCTCGTTGGGGCGAGTGTCGCGCAGTCCCTCGCTTGGTCGCTCTCTCTTCCGGCGATTCCGATACATCACCTCGAAGGGCACTTACTTTCACCGCGGTTGGCGGATCCTTGCCCAGAATTTCCTTTTGTGGCGTTGCTTGTGTCGGGCGGCCATACCCAGTTGATGCGAGTCGATGATGTAGGTCTTTACACCTTGTTGGGTGAAACCATGGATGACGCAGCAGGAGAAGCCTTTGACAAGACTGCCAAACTTCTAGGTCTAGGCTATCCGGGTGGCCCCGCCTTGGCGCGTCTTGCTGAGCAAGGTAACCCGGACGTTATCAGCTTACCTCGGCCGATGCTCCATAGCGGCAATGTAGACTTTAGCTTTAGTGGCCTCAAGACAGCCGTACTGACGCGTTTAAAAGATGCACAGGCGTTGGCGGTCGTGAGTGATACCTTGGCGGCTGATCTCGCTGCAGCCACGCAGCAGGCGATCGTCGAGGTCTTGGTGGCTAAATCCATCAAAGCGCTTGATCAAACAGGTTTAAAACGTCTCGTTGTCGCAGGTGGCGTAGGCGCGAATCGAATGCTCAGAGCGAAACTTTCGCATGCTTTGATTAAACGTCAGGCAGAGGCTTTTTTTCCACCACTTGAGTTGTGCACGGACAACGGCGCCATGATCGCCTTTGCGGCTGCACAACGTATTTCTAGAGGGCTGGTTGATTTGACAGACCTTCAGCATGGCTTTGATGTTCGTCCACGTTGGGATCTTGCTTCGATCTAATAATTCTCAGAGAAAGGTCTTAACCTTTTTTGCTACTTCCAATGCGCGGCTCGGTTCCTGCGATCAGGCGTTGAATATTCGCTTTGTGTCGGTAAAGTAAAAAGAGAGCGATCACAATCAGTGCTGCGCCAATTGGGAGATGTGATTGCCAAACCAGCATGCCACCAAAAAAATAGTAAAAAGGCGCAAATACTGCACACGCGAGCGCAGCCAGGGACGAGAACCTAAAGAACACAGCCATGATGATCCAAGTGGCCATCGTGGCTAAGGCGAGGAAGGGTTCAATGGCAACCATGATGCCAAAAGCTGTCGCGACACCTTTGCCACCCTTAAATTTTAAAAAAATCGGATAAAGGTGTCCCAGAAATACTGCGATTGCTACGCCTGCTACCAAGAGAGGGTTTGTCTTAAAGTATATGGCGAGCCATACAGCGAGCCAACCTTTGGCCGCATCACCGATTAAGGTGAGAGCAGCAGCAACTTTGTTGCCTGAACGCAAGACATTCGTCGCACCTGGATTGCCCGAGCCATAGGTTCTAGGGTCTTGAAGTCCAAATAAGCGGCTAAATATCACTGCAAATGGAACAGAACCTAAAATATATGCAGCGACAAGCATGCCTAGAGACGTTAAAACGTTATCCGAGAAGTCCATCAAGCAGTTCCGGTATGAAGCAGGTAGTCATGATCTTATTCTAGCGCGAAGCTTCTTTTTAAGAGGTTTCTTGTTTTTTTGCGACGCATGCAGCGAGTACAATGTGAATCAATCTACATAAAAGATAATTTAGTACCCATTTATGCATATTCTTGTTTCAAACGACGATGGTTATAACGCCCCTGGACTTGAGGCGTTAGTCTCTGTCCTGCGAGATTTAGCTGACATTACCGTTGTTGCACCCGAGGTCAATCATAGCGGCGCCTCAAACTCCCTGACATTGAGTCGACCTCTGGCTGTGCGGCAGGCGCCTAACGGTTTTACCTTTGTGAACGGAACGCCTTCAGATTGTGTGCACGTTGCGCTCACGGGGTTACTCGACCGTCGTCCCGACCTCGTCGTTTCTGGCATCAATAATGGTGCCAATATGGGTGATGACACCTTGTATTCGGGGACGGTTGCAGCGGCCGCTGAAGGGCATTTATTTGGCATCCCTTCCATCGCTTTTTCTTTAGTTGCCAAAGGCTGGTCAAATCTTGACGCTGCGGCGGCGAATGCGCGCAATATCGTCGCCAGACAGCTTAAAAAACCGCTGGGTGGCGCCGCACTGCTGAATGTCAATTTCCCAGACTTAGCTCTACCTCAAACCAAAGGTATCCTCGCCACCCGTTTAGGTAAACGTCATCCTTCGCAGCCAGTTGTTCGTTCTAGCACACCCTACGGCGAAACCGTATATTGGATAGGCCCTGCTGGTGCAGCAAACGACGCGTCGCGGGGTACTGATTTTGATGCAATTGCTCGAGGTTTCGTTTCGATCACGCCTCTGCGGCTTGACCTGACACAACATGCACAATTGGCAGATGTCGCTACTTGGGTCGAACCATTATGCAATGGCTAAAGCATCCACGCTTGTTTGCTTCGGCAAAGGGCGTCAAATCTCTTGGTGCGAAAGGCCTACAGGGCATTACTCCAGCCAATAGCAACACAAAAATTTCAATTTCTCGTTTGTCGAGCGCAAATGCAGCACCTGTCGCATCTCTCAGAACTTTTGAAAATCTTGGCCTGAATTCTGAACGACTTCGCATTGCGATGGTTGAGCGTTTGCACGTACAAGGCATCTTGGATGAACGGGTTTTGAGTGCAATGCAACGCGTTCCAAGGCATGCTTTTGTGGACGAGGCGTTGGCGAGTCGCGCCTACGATGATGCGGCATTGCCAATTGGACACGGACAAACTATTTCTCAGCCTTGGGTTGTTGCGAGAATGATTGCCGCGGTGTGCGAGACAGGGCTACCTGCACGCGTCCTCGAGGTCGGGACGGGTTGTGGCTATCAGGCTGCAGTGATGTCTCATGTTTTTCCTCAGGTCTATTCAATAGAGCGTATCCGCGCGTTGTACGATATGGCAAAGGAAAATCTGCGTGTTCTGCAACTGACAAAAGTCAGATTAAGTTATGGTGATGGTATGGCTGGATTAATGAGTTCAGCACCTTTTGATGCGATTATTGTTGCGGCTGCGGGCTTGAAAATTCCTCAAGCCCTGATGACGCAACTCGGTGTTGGAGGTGTGTTGATCGCGCCTGAAGGCGCAAGTGCTCAAAAATTGATACGAATTCAACGTAAAAGTGAAACGAATTGGTCTAGAGAAGAACTGGAAGAGGTTCGATTTGTTCCGCTCAAGTCTGGATTGCAACCTTGAACACTCAGGAGATAAGTATGCGTGGCGATGCCCAAACAAGCATCAAGCTAAATGACGAGGTCAGTGTGAAATCAATGACTCAGCTTAAAAGATTATCGACCTCTTGCTTTATTTTGATTGCGCTCGTTTTAGGGGGCTGCACGTCGAATCAAAGCGCTCCTGTTTCAAATTTGTCATCAGGCACACCCAGTGCATCCACGTACGTTGTTAAATCTGGGGATACGCTGAATAAAATTTCGCGTGCCACAGGTGTGCCCGAAGGCACCCTTACTCGCATAAATAAAATCAGCAACCCTAATCTATTAATTGTGGGCCAAACCTTACGTTTATCAGAGGGAAATAGTGCTGCGCCAGTCGTGCGCTCAGGCAGTGCTTCTGCATCCCAAACATCACAAAATTCTCAATCCTCCCAATCTGGAACGGCTGCTAACAACACAGAATCTGGAAGCACTCGGGCTTCTGACGCGGGATTGATTAATTGGGGTTGGCCTGCCAAAGGCAAAATCATTCAAGGATTCACTCCTGCAACCAAGGGTATTGATATTGCTGGCAATTCAGGTGACCCGATTGAGTCCGCTGCAAATGGCAAAGTGATTTTTGCCGGAGATGGACCGAGAGGTCTTGGCAATTTAGTGATTGTGGAACACACAGATGGCTTTATCACGGCTTATGCACACAACAAAACTCTGTTAGTCAAAGAAGGTCAGGTCATTAAGCGCGGTACAAAAATCGCTGAAATGGGACAATCCGATACAACGTCAGTCCGTTTGCATTTCGAAGTGCGTCGGCGCGGCACACCGGTTGATCCACTCCAGTATTTACCTGCTCGATAGTCTATTACGATGACGCCTACACTTGTCTTTGATTTGGAAACAATTCCTGATGTCGAAGGCTTGCGTCGACTGTATGGCTGGGGCAGCGAGATTCCTGACACCGAAGTCGCTCAACGCGCCTTTGCTGCGAGAAAGGAATTGACGGGTAGTGATTTTTTACCTTTGCACTTACAACGTGTCGCTGTTGTTGGCTGTGTTTTTCGCGATGACCAAGGTTTTCGTGTTCGCTGCCTGGGCCAGGCGGACGATCCGGAACATGTTTTGCTCTCTGGTTTTTTCAAGACAATCGAACGCTACACGCCTAAGCTCGTGAGCTGGAATGGTAATGGTTTTGATTTGCCGGTGCTTCATTATCGGAGTTTGATTCATGGCGTGGTTGCGCCCAGGTACTGGGATACAGGCGATGATGATCGAGAGTTTCGTTACAACAACTATCTCAGTCGCTACCATACGCGACATGTCGACTTGATGGATGTTTTGGCCAAGCATAATGGTCGTGGTAATGCGCCGCTCGATGATCTAGCCAAGCTCTGCGGCTTCCCAGGTAAATTAGGCATGGATGGAAGTCAAGTTTGGCATGCATGGACGCAGGGCCAAGCGCAGGATGTGCGGGCTTACTGTGAAACTGATGTGGTGAATACTTGGCTCGTGTATTGCCGTTTTCGTCTCTTGCGCGGGGAGCTTGATGCAGCCTCTTATGACGCAGAGGTGGCTTTAGTTCGCGAAACGCTGGAGCAAAGCACTGAACCGCATTGGAAGCAGTATTTAGAGGCATGGGGTCGTTAAACATGTCTGGTGATGTATTGCAGGTCGAATCTCTCGACCTAGAAGCACGCGGCATATCGCGTCGTGATGGAAAAGTTGTTTTTATTGAGGGTGCGCTTCCAAGCGAGCACGTCACCGTTAACACGTTTCGACGCAAGCCTTCCTATGATGTAGGTCACGTTATACAGATTCGACGAGAATCATCGGTGCGCGTTAAACCGCGCTGCGAACATTTTGGTGTCTGTGGTGGTTGCGTCATGCACCATCTTGAGCCGAGCGCCCAGGTCGCTGTCAAGCAGCGTGCCCTCGAAGACGCACTTCATCATATCGGCAAAACACGCCCAGAGTACGTATTGCCCGCATTGCATGGTCCATATTGGGGCTACCGCTATCGTGCCAGATTCGCGGTACGTTGGGTCGCTAAAAAGGGGACTGTTTTAGTAG
>CAMBLP010000019.1 GCA_945868195.1 Bordetella parapertussis | reverse complement strand
CCCGAGCACGCTTGGCTCAAAGACAGCGGTCGCGCCTCCTATGTGAGCGTGACGGACGATGAGGCCTTGGCAAGCTTTCACCACTGCTGTCAGATCGAAGGCATTATTCCCGCACTCGAAACTTCACATGCGCTGGCCTATGCCGCCAAGCTCGCCCCGACGCTTTCTAAAGATCAAGTCATTCTGGTCAACTTGTCCGGACGTGGTGACAAGGATATCAACACGGTCGCGCAACGTGCGGGCATGGTGCTCTAAGGTTTTAAAGGTTTTCATATCAATATGGTTCAACACACAGATCGCATCGCCGCCGCGTTTGCTCGCGCGACGCAGCATAAACGCGCTGCGCTGATCCCTTATATTGCAGCGGGTAACCCACTGCCCGAAACCACTGTGCCCTTAATGCATGCGTTGGTCAAGGCGGGTGCCGATATCATCGAACTTGGTATTCCTTTTTCAGACCCGATGGCCGATGGCCCCGTGATTCAGCGGGCCGCAGAGCATGCAATCGCCCAAGGCATTGGACTCAAGCATGTGTTGGGTATGGTTGGAGAATTTCGCAAACAAGACCAAGTCACACCGATTGTGTTGATGGGGTATGCCAATCCAATCGAAAATATGGGTCAACAAGCATTCGCCGAACAGGCCGAAAAAGTGGGTGTCGATGGCTTGTTGACGGTGGACTATCCGCCCGAAGAAATCGACGACTTTGTGGGCTTGCTCAATCAACACCATATCGCGCCGATTTTCTTGTTGGCGCCGACCTCGACCGAGACGCGTATTCGCGCTGTTGGCAAAATCGCGCGAGGTTATGTTTATTACGTCTCACTGAATGGCGTGACGGGTGCGGGTCACCTAGATACCGCGGATGTGGCGATGCGCCTCAAGGGGATTCGTCAGCATGTCGCACTACCCGTCGGTGTGGGTTTTGGTATCAGCGACGCAAAAAGTGCGCAAAGTATTAGTCTCGTGGCCGATGCTGTCGTGATTGGTAGCAAATTAATCGATACGATGACAAAAGCCGCTGCGGGTCTGCCTGTGGCTCAACAATCCCAAGCTGCGATTGATGCGGGAGCGGGTTGGTTGGCGGGTATTCGCCAAGCATTGGATGTGGCTAGGTCTGTGGAGCATGCGAAATGAGCTGGCTCGGCAAGCTCCTTCCCCCCCGCATCAATAAGGCTCCTGCACAGGAAACCGTCAGCAAACGTGTCCCAGAAGGAATTTGGGTCAAGTGTCCCTCTTGCGAATCTGTGCTGTACAACGAAGACCTTGCCGCTAATCTGCATGTTTGTCCAAAGTGTGATCATCACATGCGCATCGGCGCACGTGCGCGGATCGAGTCACTACTAGACATCGAAGGTCGCGTGGAGATCGGTTCAAACACCCGATCCATGGACCCACTCAAGTTCAAAGATTCACGTAAATACCCCGAGCGCATTCAAGAGGCCGTGCGCCAGACAGGCGAGACAGATGCGCTTGTGGTGGTGAGCGGTGCTATTCGCAGTGTTCCCTGTGTGCTCGCTTGTTTTGAGTTTGAGTTCATGGGCGGTTCGATGGGTTCGGTCGTCGGAGAGCGTTTTGTTCAGGGCGTACAAGCCGCAATAAAAAATAAAGTACCCTTCATTTGTGTCGCCGCTTCGGGTGGTGCGCGTATGCAAGAGAGTTTGTTCTCCTTGATGCAAATGGCTAAAACCAATGCGATGCTCACTCGGCTTGCAGAAGCTAAACTGCCCTTCATCAGTGTTTTGACGGATCCCACCATGGGTGGCGTTTCCGCTAGTTTTGCATTTATGGGCGATGTCGTGATCGGAGAGCCTAAAGCGTTAATCGGCTTTGCGGGGCCCCGCGTGATCGAACAGACTGTGCGTGAAAAGTTGCCTGAGGGTTTTCAGCGTTCGGAGTTCTTGCAACAAAAAGGCGCCATTGATATGGTGCTTGACCGACGTCAGTTGCGCGAAGAGCTTGCACGTCTGATGGCGCTCATGACTAATCAGCCTATGGACAGTGTCGCTGCCTAAAAGATTATTTGAGTGAATAAAAAAGCGGTGCATCAACTCAGTTGATGCACCGCTTTTAACTTTTCAACGTGACTTGCGCTTTCGCACAAGAGAGTCAATTACCGAACAGTTTCTACTTGGACTAAAGGCTGACTAGATACAGCTGCCTTTGGCTTTGGTTCACGTCCGAGCTTGACAGGCACGACGTGTTGGCTGGCCATTGCTTGCGCGACACGGGTGGGATCGGTTTCAACCCATTGCAATCCTGCTGTTTGCACAATCGCGTGCAAAGTGGCTTGATCAACGCGTGGGGTCTGAACCAAAATTGGCGCTGTGGAAACCGTTACGATCTGAATAGGTGCGGCAGAGGGTGCAGGTGTAGCCAGAACGGGGATTGGAGCAGCAACGATCGCTTCAGGAGCGGCGGCAATAGGTGCCACAGCGACAGCAGCAACAGGAGCTTCAACAACAGGAGCGACAGCAGCAACAGGAGCCTCAGCAACAGGAGCCACAGCAGCAACAGGAGGTGCGATAGGCGCAGGAGATGATGCGACAGGCGTTACCGTTGCGCTTGAGCCGTGTTCGACATAGTCAACGGGCGCACTAGAAAGGGCGTTGCTCGACGTATGTTCAAAACCTTCTCTATCTGTTGCATGGTCTTCGCGTCCATCCATGCCTGTCCCTTCGTCGGAGCCGCGACGGCCACGACGACTACGTCGGCGACGACGCTTGCGCTCTGGATCGGTTTGATCGATATCATCCTCTGCCAAACCTTGTGCATCCAAGCCTTGTTGCAGATGGGTTTGGTTGTCTGTCAATGCATTTGCAGCAGGTGTTGGGCGTGGCGGTTGAGGCCGACGCTCGACTGAAGAAGCAGAGTCCTCTGTCTGTGCGGTGTTGGTCACTCCATCGACTTGATCTGAACGAGCATCGCTACCATCCTCACGACGGTTACGACCACGCCCGCGACGGTTGCGATTGCCGCGTGGGTGATCGTCGCCTGATTCGTTTGCTTCGCTACGTGCTTGAGGCGCGCGCTGGTCTAGCTCATCCTTGGGTGCACGACGATTGTCCGAAGTGGTTGAAGCATCGCCCGTTGCGGAACGAGCTTCGCCACGATTGTCGGGGCGACGGCCACGACCACCACGATTACCGCCACGACGGTCGCCTTGAGAGGAACGGTTGCGGTCGCGTGAGTCAGCAGGCTTGGGTGTTTCTTCTTTTTTGTCAGAGGAGGATCCGCCACTGAGCCAGCTAAAGAAACGGGAGAATAAGCCAGGTGTTTGATCGGCCTCGGCTTTTTTAGCGGGGGTCGAAGAAACAGGTGCAGGTTTTGCCGGTGTGATGCCTTTGACTAAGGCCTCGGGTTTGGCTTTGATTTCCTGCTCTTTAGGGGCCCAGCTCATGTCTGTCGATGGCGCATCCACTAAATCAAAGCTTGTCTTGAGATCCTCGAGACGAGGATCGTCATGACGCAAGCGCTCGATATGGTGATGTGGCGTCTCGAGATGGCGGTTTGGAATCAGGATCAAGTTGACCTTGAGGCGGGTCTCGATCTTGGTAATGTCTGAGCGTTTTTCATTGAGCAAGAAGGTGGCTACATCGACTGGAACCTGTGCGTGCACAGCCGCCGTGTTTTCCTTCATGGCCTCTTCTTGGAGCAGACGCAGGACTTGCAGCGCGCTGGATTCGGCGTCACGGATCACACCCGTGCCATTACAGCGCGGGCATGTGATGTGTGAACCTTCGTTTAGCGCGGGACGCAGACGCTGGCGTGACAGCTCCATCAGACCAAAGCGGGAGATTTTACCCATCTGAACGCGCGCACGGTCAAAGTGCAGGGCGTCGCGTAGACGATTTTCAACGGCACGCTGATTTTTCGTGTCTTCCATGTCGATGAAGTCGATCACGATCAGACCACCCAAGTCACGCAGGCGTAGTTGACGAGCAACTTCGTCGGCCGCTTCTTGGTTGGTACGCAGCGCGGTTTCTTCGATGTCGGCACCACGGGTGGCGCGGGCCGAGTTGACGTCAACAGCGACGAGTGCTTCGGTATGGTCGATCACGACCGAGCCGCCAGAGGGCAACTCAACCGTACGTGAGTAGGCGGTTTCGATCTGATGTTCGATCTGGAAGCGGGAAAAGAGCGGCACATCGTCGCGGTAGCGCTTGACGCGCTCAACGTTGTCCGGCATGACAACGCTCATGAAAGCCGTGGCTTGATCGGCAATATCGTCCGTATCGATCAGGATCTCACCGATGTCCGGAGAAAAATAATCGCGGATCGCACGAATAACAAGACTCGACTCGAGGTAGATCAGAATCGGAGCAGGATTGTCTTTGGCGGCGCCATCGATCGCAGTCCAAAGCTGCATCAGATAGGACATATCCCATTGCAGTTCCTCGGCATTGCGTCCAATACCAGCGGTGCGAGCAATGATGCTCATACCGGTTGGGATGGTCAACTGGTCCATGGCTTCGCGCAGCTCTTGACGCTCTTCGCCCTCGACGCGGCGCGAAACACCGCCGCCACGTGGGTTGTTAGGCATCAAGACTAAATAGCGGCCTGCTAGAGAAATAAAGGTGGTGAGTGCCGCCCCTTTATTGCCGCGTTCTTCTTTTTCAACCTGAACGATCAGTTCCTGACCTTCGCGCAGGGCGTCTTGAATACGCGCTGTCCGAACGTCGACACCTTCTTTGAAATAGCTGCGAGCGATTTCCTTGAAGGGCAGAAAGCCGTGACGGTCTTCGCCGTAATTAACAAAGCAAGCTTCGAGACCAGGCTCGATGCGGGTGATGACACCTTTGTAGATGTTGCCTTTACGCTGTTCGCGTCCGGCGATTTCGATATCGAGGTCGATGAGCTTTTGCCCGTCGACGATGGCAACGCGCAGTTCTTCCTGGTGCGTCGCGTTAAACAGCATGCGCTTCATGAGAGAGTTTCTCCATTTAAATGGCGCGTCGGAAATCGACGCGCAGCCACGCGTTGTTGGCTGCGAAACACTGAAGCAGGCGAAGAGGACGCGCGCCCTGACGGGACGCACGAAGAAAAGGTCTTTAGACCAGCACTGTGCGCCCAGAGGCGCGAGGTTCATTCAGCAGGAGGGTCAGGATCACAAGAGTATTTGACAAAAGTGGTTGACTAAAAAAATGCTGTGAACATCAGGCGGATATGTGTCAAACGCCTGGTGCAGGGATACGACGGTTTCTTGCTTTTAATCTTGCTCTTAATTCAGTATTGCGCGCGGCGTGATGGGGTTGCAGATTACCTGCGCGGGCGAAACGTTAAAACGTCGCAACAACGCGCCTGAAGTGCATCCCAGTCTAGCCGACGACCAGCAACCCAGAGGGCAAGAAAGCAAGCGGTACAATATCAAAATAGTGCAGTGCGCGATCCAGACGGAGACGTGACATAAAGTTGCATCTCGACGAAGGAAGGGTTTAAACCCGGCTTTCTTAACCCTTTTAAGGCTAGCTTGATTATAAGCCCCTTTTGCTGATGCGCAAAGATTCCATTGCCCCTTTGAAAAATGCTGCTAAACCTGACGTGAAATCCGCGCGAAAAACAGCGTCCCATTCGCTCTCAACGCACGAGACTAAAAATAACTTACCCTTGGCGCCTAAAGTCCATGTTGTTGCGCCCGCCGTCCGTATGATCGAGGTGACCGAAGAGCATGACGGTCAGCGGTTGGACAACTTTCTGATGCGTCTTTGCAAAGGCGTGCCAAAGAGTCATATTTATAAAGCGGTACGGGGAGGAGAAGTTCGCGTCAACAAGGGGCGGGTCGCGCCTGATGACCGAATCAAACTTGGCGATATGGTGCGTGTGCCACCGATGCGTTTGCCCGCAGCAGATGAAAAAAGGACCGTGCCGGGTTGTGAGTTTCCGATTATTTTTGAGGATGACGGCTTGCTGGTAATTGATAAGCCAGCCGGTACGGCCGTTCATGGCGGAAGCGGTGTGTCGTTTGGCGTAATAGAGGCTCTACGATCGGCACGGCCCGAGGCCAAATTTCTGGAGCTTGCGCATCGTTTGGATCGCGATACCTCAGGTTTGTTGATGATTGCCAAAAAGAGAAATGTCTTGCTGGCATTGCATGAGATGTTTAGAACCGGCGGTGGTAGAAAGCATTATTTAGCGCTGGTGGAGGGTGACTGGGTCAATGCCAGGCAGCATATCCGCCTGCCGTTAGTGAAATGGACTACTCAGACAGGCGAACGGCGTGTCAAAGTCGAGGCCGAAGGTCAAGTCTCACACACAATTGTGAGTGCAGAGCGCCGTTTCAATGGCTATAGTCTCGTCGATGCCGAGCTACGAACCGGCAGAACGCATCAGATCAGGGTTCATTTGGCCTCAAGTGGATTTCCGATCGTGGGCGATGATAAATACGGGCGCGACGAGACGCGCGCAATATTCAGCAAGCTAGGATTCACAAGAATGTTTTTGCATGCCTGTCGACTGGAAATGCCCCATCCCTTGACGCAAGAGCCCATGGTGCTCACAGCACCCATACCCCTGAGTTGCGAGAAAATCCTCCAAAAACTGGAGGCGCGATGAAACCCTATTCAGTCATCGTGTTCGATTGGGATGGCACCCTCATGGACTCGACGCACAGTATTGTGGCGGCGATTCAGGGCGCTTGCCGTGATCTTGAGTTGCGGGTGCCGACCGCCGCGGAGGCGGCTTGGGTGATTGGTTTGTCGCTCGAGCCCGCTTTGCGACGCGCGGTGCCAGATTTGACGCCTTCGATGGAGCCGTTGTTTCTCGAGCGTTATCGCTACCACTATCTCTCCAAAGATACGCAACTGAAGCTTTTCGACGGCGTGCCGGAGATGCTCAGCGATTTGCAGGCGGCAGGCGCGACGCTTGCGGTCGCCACGGGGAAGAGTCGTGTGGGGTTGAATCGAGCGCTCGCCGCGACGTCTCTGCACAGCGCGTTTGCGGCCACGCGCACCGCGGACGAGACGTTTGGCAAACCGCACCCGGGTATGTTGCTTGAACTCATTGATGAGCTCATGGTTGAACCTGAGCGCATGGTGATGGTCGGGGATACCTCGCACGATTTGACGATGGCGGCCAATGCCGGCGTCCACGGAATCGGGGTTGCCTATGGCGCCCATCCCGAAGAAGAGCTCAGAGCATGCCCTCATCATACGATCGCCCTAGATGTGGCGAGTCTGCATCAATGGCTGCGCGAACGTATCGCTTAAACCCGGCAGATATTTGTTAAACCCACTCTCAATAGGTGTTTCCGGCGGCTGAAGTATGTTTCAATCTTCAGCATCATGTTCATTGCTGGAGTTCCAGATGCCTGTTTATCGTTATCCACGTATACGCGCCAGTGAAATCACGCCTGAAGAGGTTTGGGAAAGCCGACGCAACTGGATGAAAGCGGCAGGTGCGACCTTTGCTGCAGGTACGCTCGCCGGTTTCCCCCAGATGAGCTCAGCCGCGAGCCTGAGTAAGTTGGATGCAAAGCGCTCAACCCAATTTGTCTTGATGGAACCCATCACGCCTGAAAAAGACGCGACCACCTATAACAACTTCTTTGAATTCGGTATGGACAAAGGGGACCCAGTCAAGTTTGCGCACAAAATGCAAATCACGCCCTGGAAGTTGCGGGTAGAGGGCGAGTGCGCCGCACCCAAAACCTTTGATTTGGATGACTTGCTCAAGCTCGCGCCGCTTGAGGACCGTTCTTATCGTATGCGTTGCGTCGAAGGCTGGTCGATGGCGATACCTTGGATCGGTTATTCCATGTCAGAGCTGATCAAGCAAGTTCAGCCAACGGGTAATGCGAAGTTTGTGGAGTTCATTACCGACATGCAGCCTAAAAATATGCCAGGCTTGCGCACACGTTCAGTGGACTGGCCTTATCGCGACGGTCTGCGGATCGATGAAGCGATGCACCCTTTGACCATGCTTGTCATGGGGATGTATGGCAAAGTTTTACCCAATCAAAATGGTGCGCCGGTTCGTATGGTCGTGCCTTGGAAATACGGCTTTAAATCTGTCAAGTCGATTGTCACCATTCGTTTGCTTGAAAAGCAACCTGTGGGTAGCTGGGAGCAGTCACAGCCTTCCGAGTATGGGTTTTATTCCAACGTCAATCCCGAGGTCTCTCATCCGCGCTGGAGCCAGGCGACCGAGCGACGTATCGGTGAAGACGGCGTATTTTCCCCCAAGCGTAAAACGCTAATGCTCAATGGTTATGCCAACGAGGTTGGGTCGCTTTACGCGGGTATGGATTTGCGTAAAAACTATTGAGTCTGGGCGTGCAGGCACTCTCAGCCAAGACCTTAGATCGAGCCAAGCCTCTGCTGTTCATCGCAGGGCTTTATCCTTTGCTTAGATGGGTCGTGCTCGGATATCACAATGCACTGACAGCGAATCCTGTTGAGTTTCTAACGCGCTCGTCCGGTACTTGGACCTTGGTGTGTTTGTTGGTCACCTTAGCGATCTCCCCACTGCGTCAATGGTTGAATCAACCGGCACTGTTGCGCTGGCGGCGTATGTGTGGACTCTTTACTTTTTTTTATGCGACTCTGCATGCTTTATCTTGGGCCTGGTGGGATCAGAGTTTTGAATTACTCCCCATGCTCGCGGATGTTTGGAAGCGTCCTTTTATCTTGGTCGGTGCTGCGGCATTTTTGACCATGGCATTATTGGCGATCACCTCGACTCAAGCTTGGATGCGCCGTCTTGGTAAGCGCTGGCAGCTTTTGCATCGCTCAATCTATTTGATTGGTGTATTAGCAATTTTGCACTATTGGTGGCATAAACAAGGCAAAAATGATTTTGATACTGTCTTGATCTATGCGGCGGTCTTGGCCTTTTTGTTATTGTGGCGTGTGCGTCGCGCGTGGTTAAAAGCAAAGCGTCTTTAAAGACTAGAGCCTGTGGTGGGTAGGGCCAGCAGTCGCGCCGCGGTTTGGGCGTCAGGTCGGTTCGTGACGCGCTCGGGACGAAAGTGCATTTGAAAGGCACCGATGGCCGCCAAGGTTCCTGTATCAAAATAATTTGACTCGGGTACTGGGTAGCCCACCCGTTTGAGCTGCTTTTGAAACCAGCCCGCATCTGGATAACCGATACGAATAAAGTTGGCTTCGTGCTTGGCCGCCGCAGCTTCGTCAAACCAGCGTCCTACTCCGGCTTGTGCGAGCTTTTTCCAAGGAAAAGACGGGCCTGGATCAATTTTGCGCATCGGGGCGACATCACTGTGTCCGACAATATTTTCAGGTGCGATACTGTGACGCTGAGCGACCTCTTTGGTGAGAGCGATGACCGCGGCAATTTGTGTGTCGGAGAAGGGGGTGCCTTTGTCTCCATGGCTATTGCGTGTCCAACCTGGGTGCACAATTTCGATCCCAATGGAGCGTTGGTTGAGAAAGGTTCGGCCATACCAACTGCTGTCGCCAGCATGCCACGCACTTTTGTCCTCATTGACTAAACGGTAGACCACCGGGGGCTTGTCATTAGTGACGACGTAGTGCGCGCTGACATCACGGTTGGTGAGCGTCATGAGTGCGCTAGGTTTGGTCGAGGCCGTGTAGTGCAGCACAATCACATCGACGCGACTACTTTGACCGCGCGACTTCATTGAGTCGTCGAAACGGTAGGGGCCGCTGATTTGAGAGGCGCAGCCTGTCAAGAGGGTTGCCAGCAGGCAGAGACACAGGCGTTGATAAAAAAGACGCGATGAACGATGTGCGAAAGAGGCGAACGATTGCATCACGCGGCCTGAAAGATAAAAAGGGTCGGGTGCTTGTCGAGGGTGGGACTCGGTTGATTTTTCCATTGTGCGATCGTCAGGGTGCGAATCCACTCGTCTTGTGTCGTGACCGAGCGCGCAATGCATAATTGGGTGTTGCCCTTGAGATGTTCGAGTAGGCTCGCGAACATCGCCTGGTTGCGGTAGGGGGTTTCGATAAACAATTGAGATTGTTTTTGTTTGGAAGAGATGTGCTCCCAAGCCTTGAGTTGTTTGGCGCGCTCGGCGGGCTCTACGGGGGCGTAACCGTGAAAAGCGAAGCGCTGCCCATCCAAGCCGCTCGCCATCAGCCCCAACAAAATCGAGGAAGGACCTACCCAGGGTTTAACGGGGGCACCCCAGCGATGAGCGAGCGCGACCGCACGGGCACCTGGATCGGCGACGGCAGGGCAACCCGCATCGGAAACTAAGCCAATATCCTGGCCGGCTTTAAGTGGTGCAAGCCACTGTTCTAGCGCCTCGTCCTCGACTCGGGTATTGAGCTCATGGATCGTGACGTCTTGTAAGGGGTGGGTTAGAGGGGTGAGCTTTAAAAAAGCACGAGCAACTTTGGCATTTTCGGCAACGTAGATTTTGAGTGTGCCCGCCTGAGCTTGTCCCTGTGCGGGGAGCCATTGGTCAATGGGAGCTTCGCCCAGACCAACGGGAATCAGGTGCAGCGTTCCCAAGCGACTTTGGGTCTGAGGTGCGGTGTTGGAGTGCGAGTCGGACATCTGAGGGCAGTAAAAGAGTTAGGATAAAGGGGTTAGACCGGCGTGCTCAAGAGGGTCGAGTCCAAATTCAGCAAGCAGGCGGGTCAGCGCGATTAAGGGCAAGCCAATGATCGAGGTTGGATCTGAGCTTTCCATGCTTTGCATGAGCGCGATCCCAAGAGACTCGGCTTTGGCGCTGCCTGCGGTGTCGTAGGGCGTGTCAATGCGCAAGTATCTGTCGATCGCAGCGTCTGATAAGGGTCGAAAAACACAGATCGTAGGCACTTCGATGGTTTGAATGTATTGGTCTCTCATCACGGCCATGGCGCTATGGAAAATGACCGTTTGACCGGAAAGGGCTCTGAGTTGGCGTTGCGCGCTTGCATGATCGCCTGGCTTGCCTAGGGGGGTGCCGTGCAGAGAGGCAACCTGATCCGCGCCGATCACGACGCGGCCAGGGTATTGGGCTGCGATCACTCGAGCTTTGGTTTGCGCTAAGCGCAAGGCAAGCGTTCTAGGCGTTTCGCCAGAGGCCGGAGTTTCATCAATATCGGGCGCAATCGTAAAAAAAGGAATTTTTAGCCTTGAGAGGAGTTCACGCCGATACGGAGAGCTCGAAGCGAGGATCAATGGGTGTATCAATGTTGTTTTGGCCGAGTTTGAAATTGACGATCATGGTGAAAACACGCTATTATCTCTCGCTTTGTTGCTCTTTTGTTGCAGTCTGTAGGTATGCGCTTTATGAGCGCTTTGGTATGCACTATAAGGCTAAGGCAGGCAATTTTGTCAGAAGATCTTAACGCCGCATTCAGGTTTAGCACTCCGCCGATCGTAGATGCGTTTGATTTTGCGCGACGCGGTCAGGTTTTAAAAGGCGCATTCAGTGTGCACCGCTTGGATCGTTTGCTCGAGGGATTGCCAGAGCAGCCGGTCGCAGAGCTCACTGTTCTTGAAGCGGCGCCAACCGTGCCTGGGGTTGTTCGGTACGTGATCGAAGGTAGGCGAACAAAAGACGACCGGTCACAACTTGTTGTTCTTGTTCAAGCGAATGTAGTGCTCGAGTGTCAACGTTGTTTGGGACCGCTCGTGTTGCCGATTGATCGGCAAACTGTTTTTGAGTTGGTGCGGCGTGAGTCGGACCTCGGCGATGATGAGATCGACGAGGATGATTTAGGTCAGCCCGAAAAGATTGTTGGATCGCCCAAGTTTGATTTGTGCGCTCTAGTAGAAGATGAATTAATTTTAGAAGTTCCTTATGTACCGCGACACGAAGTGTGTCCGGAAACGCTTGATCTAGACGCGCAAGCCAAAGAACAGGCCGGTAGGGAAGAGCCCCTCTCACCTTTTGCGGTGTTGAGTCAGTTCAAAACCAAGGGTCAGTAGTTGTTATCAAGACGGTTGGCGTACAATTCGCCGATCCACAGGAGTTGTCATGGCTGTTCAGCAAAACAAAAAATCCCCGTCCAAGCGCGGTATGCACCGCTCGCACGACTTTCTAGTTAATCCCCCAACGGCCATTGAGCCAAATACGGGCGAGCAACACCTGCGTCACCACATTAGCCCAACAGGCTTTTATCGTGGCCGCAAGGTCCTCAAGACCAAGACTGACGAATAATGCGCGGTTGACGGGCTTACCTCGTCTAAACGTGTCTTATTCAAACGCGCTGCGCACGATCAACACGTGGCTACCTTAATTCGCATCGCGATCGATTGCATGGGTGGTGACGAGGGCATTCCCGTCACGGTCCCGGCAGCCTTCGCCTTTGCGCAACGCTTTGCCGATACACATTTGTTGCTAGTAGGCCTGCCCGAGCCCATCGAGCAGGCTGTTGCCGTTTGTGCAAAGCGTTATCCAGACATTGCGCCAGATCGATACACGATCTTGCCAGCCACTGAGGTGGTGACGATGGATGACCCTGTCGAGGTCGCTTTGCGTCGCAAGAAAGACTCCTCCATGCGCGTGGCCGCGCAAGCCGTCAAAGACGGGCGTGCCGATGCCTGCATTTCAGCGGGCAACACCGGCGCCTGGATGGCGATTTCACGCTATGTACTCAAAACACTTTTCGGTATTGATCGGCCCGCCATTGCCTCTGCCTTGCCCAATCAAAAGGGTGGCGCGACCACGATGTTGGATCTGGGTGCGAACGTTGACTGCACGCCAGAGCACCTGTTGCAGTTTGCCATTATGGGAACCGCTCTCGCGCAAGCGGGAGACCCAAGTCATGCACCTTCGGTTGGTTTGCTCAACATCGGCGAAGAGATCATCAAAGGCAACGATATTGTCAAGCAAGCCGGTGAGTTACTGAGACAGAGCTCTCTGAATTTCTACGGCAATATCGAAGGCAATGATATTTTTAAAGGCACGGTCGATGTGGTCGTCTGCGATGGCTTTGTGGGTAACGTCGCCCTAAAATCAGCCGAAGGTGTGGCGAGCATGATGTCTGTCATCGTGCGAGAAGAATTCAGCCGCAATTTTTTCACCAAATTATTAGGGTTGATCGCCTTGCCTGTTTTATCCAGATTCCGACGTCGTGTCGACAATCGGCAATACAATGGCGCAGCCTTGCTTGGTCTGCGCGGTATTGTGATCAAGAGCCATGGCTCGGCAGACGCGTTCGCTTTTGGTTGTGCTTTGGAACGTGCTCGTGAGGCCGTCAACACAGGATTACTCAAGCGCACGGCTGAGGCCATCGCCCAGCTTACTCATTTACAAGTCGAAGCGGTGACTTTGACGCAATTGGGAGACTCCGAATGACCCAAGTCATGCCTTTTGCGCGCATCATTGGTTCAGGCGGATTTTTACCCCCTCGAGTGGTCACCAACGAAGCGTTGGCTGCGGAGTTGGCAACGCGTCAGATCGAAACCTCAGACCAATGGATTCATGAGCGCACTGGCATCCGTCAGAGGCACTTGGCGGATTCAGGCATGACGACCAGCGCCCTGGCGACCGAGGCTGCGCGTCGCGCGCTCGAGAACGCGGGCGTGACGGCTGATGAAGTTGATCTGATTATTGTGGCAACGTCGACACCGGATTTTGTGTTTCCCAGCACGGCTTGTCTGGTGCAGGCGAATCTTGGCAACAAAGGCGCAGCCGCTTTTGATGTTCAGGCTGTTTGCAGTGGTTTTGTCTACGGCTTGACGACAGCGGATAGTTTTATCCGGGCAGGGCGTGCGCGCTGCGCCTTGGTAATTGGTGCCGAAGTGTTCTCTAGCATTCTTGACTGGAGTGATCGCTCAACTTGCGTATTGTTTGGCGATGGCGCGGGTGCGGTGGTCCTCAAGGCCAGCGACGCGCCCGGCATCATGGAGGCCGAACTCCAAGCCGATGGCAGCCAGATGAATATTCTCTGCGCCGCGGGTAATGTCGCGTTTGGTCAGGTGACGGGCGACCCCTTCTTGCGCATGGACGGCCAGGCGGTCATTAAACAGGCGGTGACTGTATTGGATCGTTCAGCGCGTTCAGTCACTGAAAAGGCTGGCGTTGCGCTCGCGGATATCGACTGGTTGATTCCTCATCAAGCAAATCTCCGGATCCTGACTTTTTTAGCCAAAAAATTAGACATCCCCGTCGAAAAGGTTGTGATCACCGTCGATCAGCATGCCAATACCTCGGCGGCGAGCATCCCTCTCGCGCTTGATGTTGCGCGCCGTGATGGACGTATTCAACCTGGTCAGCTTGTATTGATGCAGGGTGTCGGGGGCGGGTTCACCTGGGGTTCGGTGCTCGTGCGTATGTAGTAAGGTTCGATTTTCAATGTTTCTTTAATTTCTTATTCCGCGACATTATGAAATTTGCATTTGTATTTCCAGGTCAAGGCTCACAATCTGTCGGGATGATGGATGTGTGGTCTGGGCATCCAGCCGCCATGCAAGTCGTTGCAGACGCTTCTGCTGCGCTGGGTGAGGACCTTGGTGCTCTGATGGCCCAGGGACCCGTTGAGCAACTGAACCTGACCACAAATACTCAGCCAGCGATGCTGACGGCAGGTGTTGCGATGTTTGAGGCTTGGCGTGCGGCAGGGGGGCCGACGGCTTCACTGATGGCGGGTCATAGCCTTGGTGAGTATGCGGCGCTGACCGCTGCGGGTGCGTTGTCGTTACACGATGCGGTGCGCCTTGTGCGTATTCGCGCCGATGCGATGCAGGCGGCCGTGCCGGTCGGTACAGGCGCCATGGCAGCTGTGCTGGGCCTTGAGGACGATGCGGTCCGTGCAGCCTGTGTCGAAGCCGCACAAGGGCAAGTCGTCGAGGCAGTCAACTTTAATGCGCCTTCTCAAGTGGTCATTGCAGGCCATGCGGAGGCCGTACAGCGTGCCATACAGACGGCCAAGGCGGCGGGTGCTAAACGCGCCATGCTTTTGCCTGTCTCTGCACCGTTTCATTCGAGTCTGCTCAAACCCGCAGCTGACGTGCTTCAGGGCGCCCTCGCTGCGGTGAACGTCTTGGCTCCTCAGGTTCCCGTGATCAATAATGTCGATGTCGCCATTGTGCAGGACCCCGTGGGTATTCGCGATGCCTTAGTTCGGCAAGCTTGGCATGCCGTGCGCTGGGTAGAGATTGTGCAGGCGATGCGCGGCCAGGGCATTACCCATGTGGTGGAGTGTGGCCCAGGTAAAGTGCTGAGTGGAATGGTGAAACGTATCGATCCGGATTTGGTGGCGCTTTCTGTCACCGATCCCGAGTCCATGCAGGCGGCGCTGGATGCGCTTGCTGCCGCTTAATTCTAAGATCAAGGATAACGACTGACATGGACCTCAAAGATAAAGTCGCGCTTGTGACGGGTGCTTCACGTGGAATCGGCCGAGCGATCGCACTCGAATTGACGGCCCGCGGCGCTTGCGTGATTGGAACAGCCACTACCGAAGCCGGAGCCCTTGGCGTGACGGAGATGCTGGCGCCCCCTGGTGGCCGTGGCGTGGTGCTCAATGTCACCGACGTGCAGGGATGCGAGGCCTTGCTGGATGCGTTGGCCAAAGAGTCGGGTGGTCCGCACATTTTGGTCAATAACGCCGGTATCACACGCGATAACTTATCCATGCGCATGAAAGACGAGGACTGGGATGCTGTGTTGCAAACCAACCTCAGTGCCGTTTTTCGTTTGTCCCGAGGCGTCATGCGCAGCATGATGAAGGCCCGTTGGGGTCGCATCATCAACATTACGTCAGTCGTGGGCTCAAGCGGCAATCCCGGTCAAGCTAACTATGCGGCCGCGAAAGCAGGTGTTGCCGGGATGAGTCGCGCTTTGGCGCGTGAACTCGGCAGCCGAGGCGTGACAGTCAATTGCATTGCCCCCGGCTTTATAGAAACAGATATGACAAGTGCTCTTAATGAGGACCAAACCAAGGCACTCTTGGGACAAATTCCGCTTGGTCGACTCGGTTCGGCCAGCGATATTGCGCACGCGGTGGCGTTTTTAGCGTCACCTCAAGCAGGCTACATCACAGGCACGACATTGCACGTCAATGGCGGCATGTACATGTAATAGGTTTTTTTTCTCCCGGTTGGCTATAATTCGCCGGACTTTTCCCTTTGGAGATCTGCATGGAAAGCATCGAACAGCGCGTCAAAAAGATTGTCGCTGAACAACTTGGCGTTAACGAAGCCGAGATCAAGAACGCCTCTTCCTTCCTTGACGACCTCGGTGCCGATTCGCTCGACATGGTCGAGCTGGTGATGGCACTTGAAGACGAGTTCGAAACCGAAATTCCTGATGAAGAAGCAGAAAAAATCACGACGGTTCAACAGGCCGTGGATTACATCACTTCGAATTCCAAGTAATTTTTGTTGGTATTTAGGCGGTTAGGATATTCTGTATCGCACGGCGGGGGCCTTTGGCTCCCGCTCAATTGCGTCAGTTTTCTTTTCGCCAGTTTTCTTGCCCGCGTATGACATATTTGAGGAGTGCTCCGTGAAACGACGTGTCGTCATTACAGGTCTTGGCATTGTGAGCCCGGTGGGCAACGACATTGCCACGGCTTGGGACAATATCGTGAGCGGTCGGTCCGGTATTGGGCGGATTACACGCTTCGATCCCAGCGCATTTAATGCGCACATTGCCGGTGAAGTCAAAGGTTTTGACATCACCCAGATTCTGCCTGCCAAAGAAGCGCGGACGATGGATACTTTTATCCATTACGGCATCGCAGCCGGTCTGCAAGCTTGGAAAGACTCTGGGTTGGAAATTACCGAGGCCAACGCAGAGCGTGTGGGCGTAATTGTCGGCTCGGGAATTGGCGGACTTCAGCGGATTGAGGAAACTCAGACCGAATACCTCGATCGTGGCCCCCGCCGCATTTCTCCGTTTTTCGTCCCCGCCTCACTGATTAACCTGATTTCGGGTCAGATTTCCATTATGTTGGGCTTTAAGGGCCCTTCTTATGCGGTAGTGTCAGCCTGCACAACAGGACTGCATTCCATTGGCGATGCTGCGCGCATGATCGAATACGGCGATGCCGACGTCATGATGGCCGGTGGTGCCGAGTCGACCGTTTCTCCGCTTGGCATTGGTGGCTTTGCCGCCATGCGTGCCTTGTCACAGCGTAACGATGATCCAGCAACGGCTTCGCGTCCTTGGGACCGTGATCGTGACGGTTTTGTCTTGGGCGAGGGTGCTGGCGTGCTGATTCTCGAAGAGCACGAGCATGCTAAAAAGCGCGGTGCTCGCATTTATGGTGAGTTCGCTGGCTTTGGGATGAGCTCTGACGCGCATCACATTACGGCGCCTGATCGTGATGGTCCTCGCCGAGGGATTGCGAATGCGTTACGCAACGGCGGGATCAACGCTGACCAGGTCCAGTATGTGAATGCGCATGGGACTTCAACCCCGCTTGGCGACAAAAACGAAACTGAAGCGCTGAAGTTGGCGTTTGGCGATCACGCTAAAAAACTCGTGATCAATTCGACCAAGTCGATGACAGGTCATTTGTTGGGTGCAGCGGGTGGTATTGAAGCCGTCTTCACGACGCTCGCCGTGCATCACCAGGTTTCTCCGCCCACGATCAATATCTTTAACCAAGACCCCGAATGCGATCTGGATTATTGCGCGAACGCTGCGCGTGAACTAAAGATCGATGTTGCGCTCTCCAACTCTTTTGGATTTGGCGGCACGAACGGCTCGATGGCTGTTCGCCGTATTTGACGTCTGAGACTTTACCGTCTGCGACGTTATTACGTTCAGAGCTTGTCGTCCCGTTGACCCAGCCTCGCTGGGTCGCTGGATTGATTTTTTTCATGCTCATGACGGCCTCCCTTGCTTTTTTTATTTCAGCCTTGTGGGTTGGCTTGGCACCTTGGATTGCATCCTTTTTGGGGGTAATCCCTATTTTGGTGCATTTTCTTGGGCCGCACCGGAGGCAAAAAGCTTTTGAGGGACGCGTGCTCGTGATTTCCTCTGAAAAACCTTGGCAACTGGCATTTTATTCAGAAGTCTCTGGTCTGACTGATAGCATAGAGGTTATTGTCACTCAGCGCTGGCATCATTTTTTTGGACTGAGCTTAGGTTTGAAATTCCAACATCGTCCCCATAACATGTCAAAGACCGCTCTTGCGGTGGTCTGGAGACAGTGCACGCACCCCTCAGTCTTTCGCGAGATTGCCCTCCAGGCGAACCGGCAGATTGAGGGTGCACATCGACATTCAAAAGGGGATTCAGCTTGAGTGAACGCGACGTAGACGCTGAGTTGGTAGCGCGCGTACAACGCGGAGACAAGCAGGCGTTTGACCTGTTGGTACTGAAATATCAGAGAAAAATCATGCGTTTACTCTCTCGCATGATTCGGGATCCCGGTGAAATCGAGGATGTGGCTCAGGAATCCTTTATTAAAGCTTATCGTGCTTTGCCCCAGTTTCGGGGTGAAAGTGCTTTCTATACATGGCTTTACCGCATTGCGATCAATACGGCCCGCAACTGGTTGGCGCAAAATAATCGCCGCCCAAGCACACCTTCTGCCCAAGAAAACGAAGATGGTGAAACTTTTGACGCAACTGACAACCTAACAGACAGTAGCAACCCCGAATCTGAGATGGCGAGCCGTCAAATTGCCGAAACGGTGAATAAGGCGATGAATGATTTGCCGGAAGACCTGCGTAATGCAATTGTGATGCGTGAGATTGATGGAATGAGTTACGAAGATATTGCCGAAAGTATGAGTTGCCCGATTGGTACAGTGAGGTCTCGTATTTTTCGAGCCCGTGAAGCCATCGCGATAAAATTGCGTCCCTTGCTGGGTGATACCGGCGATCGGCGTTGGTGAGGAGTTCAAATAATGAAACAGTCTAACGAGATCTCAAATATGAATCAGTCAACCCAACAGTCCCAGAGTGAGATTTCAGCCTGGATGGATGGTGATACGGGAGCTGATATGCCTGAGCATGTCTTATCCGCTCAAGGGCGGTCGACTTGGGAGCTTTATCACTTGATCGGGGATACGTTACGGACACCTGCTCTGGCCTTGCCGGCCCAGCACTCTCTGCAGCAGCGCGTCGCCCAGGCGATTGCTCAGGAGCCTGCGATTGTGGCGGCGCCAAAGCCTGCTGCTTCGTCGGCGAAGGAAGCAAGGGGGGGGCGTTTCTGGGGTAAAGCGGTTTGGCCTGGCTTTGCCATGGCCGCAGCGGTGGCTTCGGTCATTTGGGTCGCCAAACCGTTTTTGTTACCAGAACTCTCAGCACCAACCGAACAAGTCGCAGAAGTCATACCTGTGCAATCTGCGCGTCCGATTGAGGTTGCGTTTAACGCTCCCGTTGTGCGTGATTATGTGAATACGCATCGCGAAATGTCCGGTCCAGCGAATGTGCGTCATGTGTCATTTGGAGCTATGCGGTAATGTCGCGTTTGGTCAATTGCGCGTTTACGTTCATGGTGATGGGCGCGAGCGCATTGAGTCAGGCATCACCTGTCGCTCCCAGCGCACAAGCCGTGCCTGTTCAAGCACCCTCCTCGTCGCGTTCATCCGATCAGTCTGAAGTCAATCAGATTGTGCGCCAAATTCAACATGCTGCGCGGACCCTGAACTATGTTGGCGTCTTTGCTTTTCAGCAAGGTGAGCGTTTTGAGTCATCACGCATCACGCATTTATTCGATGGAAAAAATGAAAAGGAGCGCATCGAGGTTCTGGATGGCGTGTCCAGAGAGTATTTACGTTTTAATGACGAAGTACAAGGCTTGATACCAGATCGCAAGCTCATTTTGCTAGAGCGACAACGTGGGGATCGCTTTCCTGGATTGTTACTCAATCATGCGCAATCGCTAGAAAAAAATTACACCGTGCGACTTGTACCCGAGCTTTTGCGTATTGCAGGTCGGCCTTGCCGTGGCATTGAAGTGACGCCGCGTGATCAGCATCGTTACGGTTATCGCCTGTGTTCGGATCTTGAGACTAATTTGCTGCTCAAGGCTCAAATGGTTGGTCACGAAGGTGTCGTCATCGAACAGGTGGCGTTCGTACAGGTCACGATTGGCGCCGAGATTACTGAAGCGATGTTGACACCGACGTGGACCACAACGGATTGGCGAAGCGTGCGTGCGCAGCATGTCAAAGTAGATTTGTTTGCACAAGGTTGGCGGATTCCTGCACCAGCCGGTTATATGCCAACGTCGCAACTTGAAAGAACTTTTTCTAATAATAAACGCGTGAATCAACTCGTGTTATCAGATGGTCTCGCAACTATTTCAATTTTTATTGAACCTTATCAGCCAGAACGGTCTGAGTATGAACCCCAAGGCGCTGCGCGAAGTGGCTCAGTGAATATCTTCGGGATCAAGGTAGAAAACTTCTGGTTGACTGTATTGGGTGAAGTGCCGGCCGCAACCCTTGAACAGTTGGCTCAGTCTATTCAATACGTTCCATCCAAGCCCGCACGTTAACGCGCTGCGAGCGGTGAGTTGGAGCGTTTAAATCGGAGTTCATGATGCAAGATCAGTCACATTCATATCTGTATCAGTCTGTTGATCGTATGCGCCGCATCGCGACAACGTTGATGGTCGCCATGGCCTTAGTACTCGGCGGCCTACAATTCTCGCCTGCACAAGCGCGCAATGTTGGTTTGCCCGACTTTACGACGATCGTTGAAAAATCAGAAGCTGCTGTGGTGAATATCCGCACAACCGCTAAAGTCTCCTCGCGTGCAGGTGGCGGTGGTGGCGCGCCCGGCCAAGATCCTTATGAGTTATTCCGTCATTTTTTCGGCCCTGACTTCGCACCACCTGGTGGACGTCAAGGACCGCAACAAGCGCCACGCGGACGACGTGCCGAGCCTGAAGAGCGCTCTGTGCCGCGCGGTGTAGGATCGGGATTTTTTATCTCAGAGGATGGACACCTACTTACCAATCATCACGTGGTAGCGGACGCGACGGATATTTTTGTCACGCTGACAGATGGTCGCGAGTTCAAGGCGAAAGTCGTGGGCAGCGATCAGCGTACGGATGTCGCTTTGCTCAAAATTGATGCCAAGGGAATGGCAACATTGCCGATTGGCAATGCCAAAACCCTCAAAAAAGGTCAATGGGTCTTGGCGATTGGTTCGCCTTTCGGACTCGAGTCGACGGTGACCTCGGGCATCATCAGTGCCTTGGGTCGTGAGACTGGTGATTATCTGCCTTTTATTCAGACTGATGTGGCGGTCAATCCAGGTAACTCTGGCGGTCCTTTGCTCAATTTAGAGGGCCAAGTTGTCGGTATCAATGCTCAGATCGTGTCCCGTAGTGGTGGTTTCATGGGCATCTCTTTAGCGATCCCGATTGACGAGGCGATGCAGGTTGTGGATCAGCTCAAATCTTCAGGTCGAGTCACACGTGGACGTATCGGTGTGCAGATTGGCGAGGTGAGTAAGGATGTGGCCCAAGCCATCGGTCTCCCTAAAGCCGAGGGTGCGCTGGTCAGTGGTGTTGAGCCTGATGGTCCAGCAGAAAAGGGTGGTATTTTGCCTGGCGACGTGATTTTGAAGTTCGACGGTAAAGCCATCACCAGGATGTCTGATTTACCTCGTCTGGTGGGTCAAACAAAGCCAGGTGCTGTTTCTCCCGTCGAAGTCTGGCGCAAGGGCAAGACGGTCAAGCTTAATGTCACCGTGACAGAATTAAAGGCCGAGCGGACTGCTGAGGCGCCTGCTTCAAAGGAAAAGCCTGCGGAGTCAAAGAGTGTTGTGCTGGGCATGACCATTGTTCCAGTCAGCGCTGAGGCCCAGAAAAAGCTGCGGATCAAGGGCGGTGTCCAGGTGACTGCGGTTGATCCACCAGCTTCGACTGTGGGCATTGCCGAAGGCGACCTTATTTTGGCGGTCAATAACACCGACATTACGAGTCCTGAGCAGTTTGCCAAGGTGATTGCCGGTCTTGACAAGACGCGTCCTGTCGGTTTGATGGTTCGGACAGGCGATCAAACCCGCTGGGTTGCTGTGCCAGCCGCCAAATAAAGCCAAGAACGGCTAGAATAGCGGTTTGCCGCAAAAGGGGCGCAGAGCGCCCCTTTTTGCTTGCGAGCCCGCTTACTTTTCAGGTGTTATGCAGCATATTCGCAATTTCTCCATCATTGCCCACATTGACCATGGCAAGTCCACCTTGGCGGATCGTCTGATCCAACGTTGTGGAGGCTTGGCCGATCGTGAAATGTCCGCGCAAGTGCTGGACTCTATGGATATCGAGCGTGAGCGCGGTATCACCATCAAAGCTCAAACAGCTGCGCTGCATTACAAGGCGCAAGATGGCAAAATCTACAATCTCAACTTGATTGATACGCCCGGTCACGTCGACTTTTCTTACGAGGTGAGTCGCTCCCTGTCCGCATGCGAAGGTGCGTTACTGGTGGTTGACGCCTCTCAGGGCGTGGAGGCTCAGACTGTCGCCAATTGCTATACAGCGATTGAACTCGGTGTCGAGGTCGTCCCCATACTGAACAAAATGGATTTGCCTCAGGCAGACCCAGAGAGCGCGCGTGCCGAGGTCGAAGAAGTCATCGGCATCGACGCGACGGATGCAATCTTGGCGAGCGCCAAAACAGGCATGGGCATCGACGATATTCTCGAAGCCGTTGTCGCGCGTATTCCTGCACCTAAGGGTGATCCCCAGGCGCCCCTGCAGGCATTGATTATTGACTCTTGGTTCGACAACTATGTGGGTGTGGTCATGCTGATTCGCGTGATCAATGGCGTACTCAAGCCCAAGGACAAAATTTCCTTCATGGCGACAGGTGCGGTGCACATGTGCGAACAAGTCGGTGTTTTTACCCCCAAATCTGAGCCCCGTAAGTTTCTTTCCGCAGGCGAGGTAGGGTTTGTCATCGCCGGCATCAAAGAGCTCGCCGATGCCAAGGTCGGTGACACGATTACCTTGTTGACCAATCCTGCTAGCGCGCCGTTGCCCGGCTTCAAAGAAGTCAAGCCACAGGTTTTTGCGGGACTTTATCCTGTCGAAAGCAGTGAGTACGACCAGTTGCGTGACTCCCTTGAAAAACTCAAACTCAATGACTCCGCTCTGATGTATGAGCCCGAGGTATCGCAAGCGCTTGGTTTTGGTTTTCGTTGCGGCTTTCTCGGACTGCTGCACATGGAAATCGTCCAAGAACGGCTTGAGCGGGAGTTCGATATGGACATCATTACGACTGCGCCCTCCGTGGTGTATGAAGTCGTGATGCGGGACAACTCTGTGATCCACATCGAAAGTCC
>CAMBLP010000018.1 GCA_945868195.1 Bordetella parapertussis | reverse complement strand
GCGAATTGCGGCTGTGTTGCAGCATGTGCACTCCAATTACCAGATTGATTTGTTTGTGGCACTGATCGCTGCCGCAGCACGCGAAACTGGTACCCAAGATCTCGCGAATAATTCGCTAAAAGTGATTGCCGACCATATTCGCGCTTGTTGCTTCCTCGTGGTTGATGGGGTGATTCCAAGTAATGAGGGCAGGGGTTACGTATTGCGCCGTATCATTCGTCGCGCCCTGCGTCATGGATATCAGCTAGGTCAAAGCAAACCGTTTTTCTACAAAATGGTGCCTGATCTGGTCAAGCAGATGGGAGACGCTTATCCCGAGCTCGTTCAAAATGCCGCTCGAGTCGAGCAAGTCCTGCGTCAAGAAGAAGAACGCTTCGGCGAGACGCTTGAGCACGGCATGAAAATTTTAGATGCAGCCTTGGCTGCATTGCCTGTTGCCCAAAAAGACCGGACGCAGATTTTAGATGGCAATACGCTGTTTACGCTCTACGACACTTACGGTTTTCCCGTTGACCTGACCGCAGACATTTGTCGCGAAAGAGGGGTCGATGTTGATCAGGCTGGTTTTGATATCGCCATGGATCGCCAGAGAGATCAAGCGCGCGCTGCCGGTAAATTCAAAATGGCCGGGGGACTCGTGTATGCGGGTGCTCAGACCATTTTTGAGGGCTACGATCACCTTCAGCGGCCCGGTAAGGTCTTGGCGCTTTATGTGGGAGGGTCCGCCGTTGAGCGTGTTTCAGCTGGACAGGATGCAATTGTGGTGCTCGATCAAACCCCGTTTTATGCGGAGTCTGGCGGTCAAGTCGGAGATACGGGGTCTTTGACGGCCAGTTCGACACTGTTTGAGGTGTTGGATACGCAAAAAATTCAACCTGGCGTGTTCGGGCATCATGGTCGCCTGACCTCCGGCACCCTGTCGGTGGGCGATGCGGTAACCGCTGCCGTCAATGCCGAGCAACGTACGCGCACGATACGTAACCATTCGGCGACACATTTGATGCATAAAGCCTTGCGCGAGGTGCTGGGAGGACATGTCCAGCAGCGTGGCTCTTTGGTCGATGGCGATAAGACGCGCTTTGATTTTGCACACGACGCCCCGTTATCCGAACAGGAAATCGCCCGCGTTGAGGCAATTGTCAACGCAGAGGTGTTGAGTAATCAGGCTGCGGTTGCTCAGACCATGTCTTATGACGATGCGGTCAAAGGCGGCGCGGTCGCGTTGTTTGGTGAAAAATATGGGGATAGCGTACGCGTGCTGGATATTGGTTTTTCCCGTGAATTGTGTGGCGGTACCCACGTTGCTCGTACGGGTGATATTGGTTTGTTCAAGGTGATCACTGAGGGCGGCGTTGCCGCTGGCGTGAGACGTATCGAGGCGGTAACCGGCGCGAATGCTTTGGCTTGGGTGCAGCATTTAAATGCGACGGTACAACGCGCGGCGGCTGCGTTGAAAACCCAGCCAGCCGAACTCCCTGAGCGTATTAGCCTCTTGCAAGATCAACTAAAGGCCGTGGAAAAAGAGCTCGAGCAAGCACGCGCAAAGCTTGCATCCAGTGCTGGCAATGCGCTCACCGAGGCTGCGATTGAGATGCCAACGGGCTTTAAATTACTGGTCACCGAAGTCAAGGGTGTCGATCCTAAGGATCTTCGCTCGATGGTTGATCAGCTCAAGGATCGCCTGAAATCCGCAGTTGTTTTGCTTGCAACAGCTTCAACTGACGGAAAAATTAGTTTGGTGGCGGGTGTCACGGCTGACCTGAATGCCAAGATCAAGGCCGGAGAGTTGGTGGGTTTTGTTGCGGGACAGATTGGTGGCAAGGGTGGGGGTCGTCCAGATATGGCGATGGGCGGAGGGACGGACTTGTCGGCGCTAGTATCTAGTTTGGCGAGCGTGAAAGCCTGGGTTGAGGCCAAATGAGTGATCCTAACAACGTCCCCCAAGCGTTCAAAGAAACCGTGGATGCGACAGGCCTTGCCTGTCCATTACCTATTTTGCGTGCTAAAAAAGCCTTGGCAACACTGACCTCTGGCGAAATTCTGCGAGTTATCACAACAGACCGGGGGGCAGTGCGTGATTTTCAGGCTTTTTGTAAGCAAACGGGCAATGCATTACTCGCCCAAGTAGACGAAGCAGATCGCGTGACGCACTATTTAGAGCGACGTTCGAAATAAACGATGCTCATTGCTTGATTGATGCTATAATCATTGACTTTACTGAACATTTTCAAGGGATTACGTATGGTGGTGATTCGCCTGGCCCGTGGCGGCTCCAAGAAACGTCCTTTTTACAACCTCGTAGCGACTGATTCTCGCGATCGTCGTGATGGTCGTTTTATTGAGCGCGTTGGTTTTTACAACCCTGTTGCAAATGCAAACGAAGAGCCTCTTCGTATTGCACTTGATCGTGTCCAATATTGGACAGGAGTGGGTGCACAGTTGTCTCCAGCGGTTGCCCGTCTGGTCAAAGACTACTCTTCAAAAGTCGCGACCGCGGCTTAATCGCATCGTTTGACTGATTTCCTCTATCGCCATGGCTGACACAGGCGCTCAACAAGCGCCAAATGACCTAATCGAATTAGGTCGTATTGTGTCAGCATATGGCGTGAAAGGTTGGGTCAAAGTCCAACCGCATTCAGCGCAAGGTTTGGTCTTGCGTGCTGCGCCTGTTTGGTGGTTAGCTCCACCTTCTCCCCCTATTTCACCCAGCTCAGGGACCTCCACACCGAGCAAAATTTACCCTCATGCTGTTAAGCAAGTGCGCCCTCAAGGCGCAACAGTCGTGGCTGATCTCGAGAATGTCGGAGATCGCGATCTTGCTGAGTCTATGCGCGGGTATACCGTACATGTTTCTCGGCAATTTTTTCCTAAAGCCCAGGTCGATGAGTTTTATTGGGTAGACCTTGTTGGTTGCTATGTGTATAGCGAAGCGCACCTGATCGGTGAGGTCCTTGAGGTTGTTGACAATGGCGCCCACGCGATTCTTCGTGTTCAGCGAATGACACTAGAGGGAGATCAAACACCATCGATTGAGCATATGCCTCAGATCCTGCTTGATGCCAAAGGTCGTCCCGAAGAAATTTTGGTGCCTTTTGTTGCCGCTCACGTACAACATGTTGATATTATTGCCCGTCGTATCGAAACTGACTGGCCGCTCGATCTCTAAGGCTTCATGATGCGCATCGACGTCATCACTTTGTTTCCGGAAATGTTTAATGTGGTGCGTGACTTGGGTGTGACGGGTCGCGCGCACAACCAAAGCATTTGGGCACTTCGTGCTTGGAATCCGCGCGACTTTACGACTGATGTGCATCGTACCGTTGACGATCGTCCTTATGGCGGTGGTCCAGGCATGGTGATGATGGCCGAGCCGCTCAGGCAAACGCTGCTTGCGATTCAAGCTGATCGATGTGAGACGGTTCCTCCTCAAGCCACGTCAACGATCGCTCCTGCTTCTGCGACCCCGGTGATCTTGTTGTCACCCGTTGGTAAGCGCTTTGGTCAGGCTCAAGCCGCTCAACTCGCTCAATCCGATGGTGCCATCTTTGTTTGTGGTCGCTACGAGGGTGTGGATCAGAGATTCATCGATGAGTGTGTCGACGAGCAATGGTCACTTGGCGATTTTGTCTTGTCTGGGGGAGAAGTCGCAGCGCTTGCCATGATCGATGCTGCCGTCAGATTGATGCCCGGAGCACTTCATCACGGAGACTCTTCGCTGCAGGATTCCTTTCAGCCGTCCATCTCAGGTTTGCTAGACAGCCCTCATTTCACCCGTCCCGAGGTCTTGTGGGATCAGCCCGTCCCGCCCGTTTTGCTGTCTGGAAACCATGCCAACATCTTGCGATGGCGTCGTGAGCAATCTCTCGCCCTCACGGCTAAAAACCGCCCTGATTTACTGGAGCAAGCGCGAACACTTGGCTTGCTCACCACAGCGGACGAAAAGTTTTTGCTTAGCCTAATTTAGCGCGTTGCCCTTTGACTTGAGCAAGGGTCTCGCCAAACTGTGCGACACGTTGTTGTTCTTGTTCGACGACGACCACGGGTGCGCGTGCAACAAAAGACTCGTTAGAAAGTTTGGCTTGGGCTTTGTTGATCTCGCCTTCGAGCCTGGCGATTTCTTTATCTAAGCGTACTTTTTCCGCTGCGACGTCGATCTCAATCTTGAGCATCAAGCGTGTTTGTCCAACCACCTGAATGGGCGCGCCATCGTCGGGTAAGGTTGACATGACATCCACGCCAGAAAGTTTGGCCAAGGACGCAAGATAGGGCGCATGCAGATGCAGCATTTCTTGGGGACCTTCGGCGATTAAGGGCACGCGTGCAGCGGGTGAAAGGTTCATTTCCCCTCGAAGGGCGCGCACAGCTTCGACTTGACCCTTGAGTAAATCAACTTGTGCGCATGCTTGCGCATCCATGGCGTGAACATCAGCCTGGGGAAAAGCTTGTATGGAAATGCTCGAAGTCTCCTGTGCCGTGCGTTTGCCGGCCACAATGGACACTTTTTGCCAGAGCTCTTCAGTAATGAACGGCATGATGGGATGCATCAGTCTAAGGATGGCTTCTAGAACCCGAATCAGCGTTCGACGCGTTGCGCGCTGTTGCTCAGGCGTACCCTGTTGAATTTGGACTTTCGATAGTTCTAAGTACCAATCGCAATACTCGTCCCACACAAAGTGATAAAGCGCATTAGCGATATTGTCAAAACGATAGTCTGTAAATCCTTTTGCGACATCGAGCTCGAGTTGTTGAAGCCGGGTAATGATCCATTTGTCGACGAAGCTTTGTGCGCTCGCATCGACCGCTGCCATATCCTGACCTTCAGTGTTCATCAACACAAAGCGTGTCGCGTTCCAGAGCTTATTACAAAAGTTTCTGTAGCCTTCGCAGCGCTTAAGATCAAAATTGATATTGCGACCGAGAGTCGCGTATGCAGACATCGTGAAGCGCAAGGCGTCGCTGCCAAACGCGGGGATACCCTCTGGGAACTGACGTCGTGTCGCTTTCTCGATCGCGCCAGCTTGCTTGGGATTCATGAGACCAAAGGTACGTTTTTTAACCAAGGTTTCCAGATCAACACCGTCAATCAGGTCCACTGGGTCGAGCGTGTTCCCTTTGGATTTGCTCATTTTTTGACCTTCCGCGTCGCGGATCAGGCCATGCACGTAGACGTGCTTAAAGGGAACTTGACCGGTTAGGTGTGTGGTCATCATCACCATGCGGGCAACCCAGAAAATGATGATGTCAAAACCGGTCACTAAAACGCTTGAAGGCAAGTAACGTTCGTAATCAGGCGTTTTTTCAGGCCAGCCCATTGTGGTGAAGGGAACCAGCGCAGAGGAAAACCATGTATCAAGCACGTCTGGATCACGTACCAAGGGTCCTTGAATACCGGCGGCTTGGGCTTGTTTAAGTGCATCTTGCTCGTCGTGCGCCACGAATACTTGACCGTCGGGTGCATACCAAGCCGGAATCTGATGGCCCCACCACAACTGACGGGAAATGCACCAGTCTTGGATATTTTCCAGCCATTGGTTGTAGGTGGTTGTCCAGTTGTTGGGAAAGAACTCAACCTCTCCTTTGGCCACAACCTCCAGAGCGACTTCGGTAATGCTCTTGCCCGGGTGCAGTGTGTTTGCGGGCGCAGGCTTGCTCATGGCCACGAACCATTGATCAGTGAGCATGGGTTCGAGAACCTCGCCAGTGCGGTCACCCCTAGGCTGCATCATTTTATGGGCGTCGACTTTGACTAAGAACCCCTGTGCGTCGAGTTCGGCGACGACGGCTTTGCGAGCCTCATAGCGGTCGAGGTCACGAAACTGTGCTGGACCCTGATCATTGATTTTTGCGTCAAGAGTAAAAATCACAATCAAGGGAAGGTTGTGACGCATGGCGCAGGCATAGTCGTTAAAGTCATGCGCACCCGTGATTTTGACGCAACCTGTTCCAAAGGCTGGGTCTACAAAATCATCCGCAATAATGGGAATCTGGCGATCGCAAAGGGGGAGATCGACCAATTTACCAACCAAGTGTTGGTAGCGGGCATCCTCGGGATGGACGCATAGCGCACCGTCGGCAAGCATGGTTTCGGGACGCGTGGTGGCAATCGTCATCCCACGAATGTTTTCTTGGGTGCCGTCCTCAAGGGTAATCGTTTGAGGGCCATCGACGAAGGGGTAGGTGATGTGCCAGAGGTGACCATCGGTTTCGACCGACTGCACCTCAAGGTCTGAAACAGCAGTCAGTAGCTTGGGGTCCCAGTTGACCAGCCGTTTACCGCGATATATGAGTCCCTGCTTAAAGAGTCGGACAAATGTTTCAACCACCCCGGCTGACATCTGCTTGTCCATCGTGAAGTATTCACGAGGCCAGTCGGCGGAAGCGCCTAAGCGACGCACCTGACTCGTGATGGTATTTCCGGATAGCTCTTTCCACTCCCAGACCTTTTCAATGAATTTTTCACGACCAAGGTCATGGCGCGAAGACTTTTGGGCATCGAGTTGGCGCTCGACCACGATCTGGGTTGCAATTCCAGCGTGATCGGTGCCTGGAACAAAGACGGTGTCATGGCCTAGCATACGGTGATAGCGAACTAAACCATCCATGATGGTCTGGTTAAACGCGTGGCCCATGTGCAGGGTTCCCGTCACATTTGGCGGGGGAAACTGAATGGCATAAGGGATGCCCGCTCCGGGTCCGCCCTGCGTGTGCTGGCCGGCAGCAAAGTAGCCCCGTTTTTCCCACTCCTGATACCAGCGTGCCTCGAGCGTGGCAGGTTCAAAACTTTTAGAAAGTTCGCCGTCGGGGGTGGTGTTTGGCTGATTCATCAAAATATCCGGTAAAAGTGAGGTCGCAAGGCGTCGCCGTATGGCGAATAACTCGCTATTTTAGGGTGTTGCGGGCAGATGTGGCGTGCTAGAATCATAGGCTAGGGTCAGCGCAAGCAAAGTCCCTGTTTTTATTGAGATTTCTTGGAGTTTTACATGTCAGTCGAACGTACCCTCTCGATTATTAAGCCTGATGCCGTGGCAAAAAATGTTATCGGTCAGATTATTGCCCGCTTTGAAGGCGCTGGCTTGAAAGTGATCGCTGCACGCATGATGCATTTGTCACGTGCCGACGCTGAGCGTTTTTACGCTGTTCATAGTGCCCGTCCTTTTTTCAAAGACCTGGTGGACTTCATGATCTCTGGTCCTGTTTTCGTTCAAGCCCTCGAGGGTAAAAACGCGATTCAGACAAACCGCGATTTGATGGGTGCCACAGATCCCAAGAAAGCAGAAAAAGGCACAATCCGTGCTGACTTCGCTGACAGCATTGACGCTAACGCTGTTCACGGCTCAGATGCGCCTGAAACAGCTCAGGCCGAGATTGCCTTCTTTTTCCCTGAAATTAACATTCACAGCCGTTAATTCGGTTGCTTGGCTCGTGGCACATCGCACATGCATCCTGAACCGATCAACTTGCTTGGGCTTGACGCTCCGGCACTGACCCAGTTAGTGGGTCAGTGGGGGGGCAAGCCATTTCGTGCCCGGCAGTTGCAAAAGTGGGTGCATCAGAGAGGGACGAGCCAATTCGACGACATGACCGACCTTGCGCGTGATTTTCGTGCGCAACTCGCGCAATCATGCATCGTTCAAGCGCCCAAGGTTTTAACCCAGCACCGCTCTGCTGATGGCACCCGTAAGTGGCTGTTTGATGTGGGGCAGGGCAATGCGATCGAATCGGTCTTTATTCCCGAAGATGATCGCGGAACGCTTTGTATATCGAGTCAAGCAGGCTGCAATGTTGCCTGCAGATTTTGTTCGACCGGACATCAGGGCTTTAATCGCAACCTCACTGCGGCAGAGATTATTGGGCAGCTTTGGTGGGCGCGGCACGAGTTGATGCAAGACTTGGACTCTGCCCGCATACCGACTTCCCTCAAACCCTCTAACGTTAAACAAGGTTCGACCCTGAGCACGGGCGTGACAAGCGACACGCGTCTGATTAGCAACGTCGTGATGATGGGCATGGGCGAGCCTTTGCTCAACTATGAGCCCGTCCTCGCCGCCTTGCGCATGATGCTCGATGACAATGCCTACGGTTTATCGCGCAGGCGAGTGACGGTGTCGACCTCAGGGGTTGTAACCATGATGGACCGCCTGTCCCGGGATTGCCCGGTCGCGCTCGCAGTTTCTTTACACGCACCGAATGATGCGCTGCGCGATGAGTTGGTTCCTCTTAATAAAAAATATCCAATCAATGAGCTCCTTGCGGCGTGCGAGCGGTATCTGGAGTTTGCGCCAAGAGACTTTATTACGTTTGAATATGTGATGCTTGATGGTGTCAATGACAGCGATCAGCATGCCAAACAATTGGTCGATATTGCACGTCGGATCAATTGCAAACTCAATTTGATTCCTTTCAATCCTTTTCCTGCTTCGGGACTTCAGCGCTCCTCGGCTTCGCGCATCAGAATCTTTGCGCAACACCTGATGGATGCGGGGATTGTGACAACGGTCCGTAAAACACGCGGTGACGATATCGATGCGGCTTGTGGTCAGCTCGCGGGCGAAGTCAAGGATCGCACAAACTTAAGTGAAAAGATGGCGACAAGAAAAATGATCCCTATCAAAGAGACACATCCATGAGAGAGCAGCTTGATCTGAGCAGTCCTTTGCGGACAGAGTCCGCCCCGGCTCCGAAAGAGCTGATTACTTCAGCAGGCTCTTTGCGTGCGTTGAGGGTTTCCAAGGGATTTTCTATCGAGGATGTTGCCGTTCGACTCAAGTTCGCTGCCCGACATATCGAGGCCTTGGAATCCGAAAGTTTTGATCAATTACCCCAGGGTTTGGCGCTTCGAAGTATGGTCAGGAATTACGCAAAGCTACTTGGTATTGATTCCAAACCTCTTGAGGCTTCTCTTCATTCACGCATCGGAAGCGTGCAGGGCGGTATTGCAAACCACACCTCAATACGCACCTTGGGCGCCCACCATGTTGAAATTGTCCCGCACTCGGGGGGGTGGGCTTGGGTTGTATTGATTATTCTCGTCGTGTTGGCGGTCCTCGGTGTCGCGATATGGCAAGGCTTGTTACCTTCTGGTTTAGTGCCGGATTGGATTGAGGCCTTGTTTAAATGAGTCAGGCGTCCACCCCTTTAGATTTGGCATTGATCGATGAAAAGATCGGTCCTTTGCCTCGTCACCTTACAAGGCAAGCCGTGGTGGCTTGGGGAAGTCAAAAGGTATTGATCGGTGGTGGTGCGCCTGTGGTGGTGCAGTCCATGACCAATACCGACACAGCGGACGCTATTGCTACTGCGATTCAAGTCAAAGAACTCGCACTTGCAGGCTCGGAAATTGTGCGGATCACCGTCAACACCCCAGAGGCTGCACGAGAGGTGATTGCGATCCGAGAGCAACTCGATCGTATGGGTATTTCGGTGCCCTTGGCGGGGGACTTTCATTACAACGGTCATAAGCTCCTGACTCAGTATCCTGACTGCGCTCAGGCTTTGTCAAAATACCGGATCAATCCCGGAAATATGGGTGGGGGCAAAAAGCGTGATGATAATTTTGCCCAGATGATAGAGGTGGCTTGCCGATACCAAAAACCAGTGCGTATTGGTGTGAACTGGGGGAGTCTGGATCACGAGCTCTTGGCGCGCATGATGGACGACAACGTCAAGCTTGCCCAGCCACGTGATGGACGCGCAGTGATGCGTGATGCCTTAGTGGTGTCTGCCATAAGTAACGCGGAACGCGCTCAAGAGCTAGGATTGTCGGGGGATGCCATTATTCTCTCTTGCAAGGTCAGTCACGTGCAAGACTTGATCGCGGTGTATCGCGACCTCGCGGCGCGCTGTGATTATCCCCTACACCTTGGTTTGACCGAGGCAGGTATGGGCAGCAAAGGCATTGTTGCTTCGACCGCTGCCCTAAGCGTTTTGCTTCAAGAGGGAATTGGAGACACGATTCGTATTTCTTTGACCCCCGAGCCTGGCGGCGATCGTACGCGCGAGGTGATTGTTGGACAGGAAATTCTTCAGACAATGGGTTTGCGGGCTTTTACGCCGATGGTCGTCGCTTGTCCCGGTTGTGGGCGCACGAGCAGCACTGTTTTTCAAGAGCTTGCGGATCGGATTCAGACTTATTTGCGCGAACAAATGCCCGCGTGGAAAACACAATACCCTGGTGTTGAGTCGATGAATGTCGCCGTGATGGGGTGTGTGGTAAATGGCCCCGGCGAAAGTCGCCATGCTGATATCGGTATCAGTTTGCCCGGCACGGGCGAGGTGCCTTCCGCACCTGTTTTTGTCGATGGTGAGCGTACGGTTACCCTTAAGGGTGATCATATCGCCGAAGAGTTTCAACAGATTGTTCATGATTACGTCGCTCGCCGGTATGGCGCACAAGCGAGATCACTTCATTTATGACACAAGCATTTTCCAAAGTCACCGCGATACGCGGTATGAACGATGCATTGCCAGGTTCAGGCGCACGTTGGGAGCAGCTCGAAGAACTGGTGCGTCGTTGGTTGTCTGACTATGGCTATCGCAATATGCGTACGCCAATCCTCGAGCATACGCGACTGTTCACGCGTGGAATCGGCGAGGTTACGGATATTGTTGAAAAGGAAATGTATAGCTTCACGGACTCACTAAATGGTGAGTCATTGACGATGCGACCCGAGTTTACGGCTGGCATGGTGCGTGCAGCGATCGAACACAATTTGTTGTACGACCGTCCTCAGCGCGTTTATGCGATGGGACCGGTTTTTCGTCATGAACGCCCGCAGCGTGGGCGCTACCGACAGTTTCATCAAATCGATGTCGAAGCACTCGGACTGGCGGGGCCTGATATCGATGCTGAGCTCATCATCATGGCGGCGCGACTATGGAAAGTATTGGGTATCAAGGATGTGCAGCTTGAGCTGAATTCGCTTGGGCAGGGGCAAGAGCGTGCCGCACATCGTCAAGCCTTGATTACCCATCTCGAGGCGCATAAGGACGTACTTGATGAGGATGGATTGCGCCGCATGCATTCCAATCCGTTGCGTGTGTTGGATACTAAAAATCCTGCAATGCAGGCGATGGCAGACGCCGCACCTAAGTTGTTTGACTTTTTAGGTGAGGTTTCCCGTGCCCACTTTGCTGGGGTTTGCGAACGCTTGGACGACGCAGGGGTGAGTTACCGTCTAAATCCCAGAATGGTTAGGGGCTTGGACTACTACAATTTGACAGTATTCGAATTCGTCACCGATAAGCTGGGAGCTCAAGCGACGATTTGTGGTGGGGGTCGCTATGATGGTCTGATTGAACTGTTAGGTGGAAAATCTGCACCTGCGGTGGGGTTTGCGATCGGCATGGAACGGCTGATGGATTTGTGGGGTCAGTACCAGCCCGAGTCTCCTAGGCCTGAGTGCGCGATCTATTTTGTACACCAAGGTGATGCAGCCCAACGTCGGGCAGCACGGTTGGCCGAGAGTTTGCGTGACGCAGGTATTTCTACCCTTGTTCATGCCGGTACTGGTAGTTTTAAGTCGCAGTTTAAGAGGGCCGATGCAAGTGGTGCCCAGATTGCGGTTATTCTTGGGGGCGATGAGCTTGCTTCTGGCGCAGCCTCCGTCAAAATGTTGCGCCTCGAAGGTCAGTCTGAAGCGCTCGCGCAGCAACACGTGCCGCTGGAAAATTTAGTGGCGTTTTTGAAAGATAAGGTTAATTAGGCATGGCTTACGATCCCGACGAGCAAGAACAACTAGACCAGCTTAAAGCCTGGTGGAACAATTACGGCACCTTGATATTGACACTATTGATTGTCGCAACAGCGATTGTCGGTGGCTGGCGTGGATGGCAGTGGTACGAAGGTCATCAAGCGTCGCAGGCAAGAGGCTATTTTGAGGCACTCGAAGAAGCAGGGCGCTCACAAGGTGAGGAATCGGTTGCTCGAATCAATGCGGCCATGAAGACGCTACGTAGTGAGTATGCCGCGACCGATTATGCCGCTCGTGGTGCGCTTGTCGCGGCCTCTGCGCTCATTTTGCGCAAAGATGTTCCTGGCGCTCGGGCGCAGCTTGAATGGCTTGTTCAAACAAAGCACGCGGCGTTGGTTCCTGTGGCACGACTGCGATTGTCAGCATTATTTCTTGATCAAAAAGAATACGATCAAGCCTTGTCACAACTCAAGGATGCTCCCCCTTCTTTTGAAGGCTTGTTCGCTGATCGTCGCGGTGATGTGCTTGCGGCTCAAGGCAAACCAGCGGATGCCCGAAAGGCCTGGAATCAGGCGATCGAGACTTTTGGCGCGACTGATCCGTTGACGCCAATCGTGAAGTTAAAACTTGATGCGTTAGGAGGTTGAGGATGCGCGCTTTCTTGGCAGAACGTCTGATTCGGGTGGCAGCGGCTTTAGCGCTGTCTTTGTCGCTGGCGGGTTGCGGCCTGTTTGCTGCGGATGACCGCAACAAGCCAACCCCGTTGACGTCGTTCTTGCCTGGACTGTCTGCACAGATGGCATGGAAAGCGCAGATTGGCAGTGGTTCCGGTTTGGGCTTTGCGCCGACAATTGTTGAAGGATCGGCTTATGCGGCTACGCCAGATGGATCCGTCATTAAGGTTGATCTTCAAACGGGTAGCGTTGTTTGGAGAGCGACCGTCGACAAAAAACTTTCTGCAGGGGTTGGTAGTGATGGCAAGATCACTGCCGTCGTGACACGTGAAGGTGCTGTGGTGGCTCTCGATGAGGCTGGGCAGGTGAAGTGGCGCGCTCAGGCCACCAGTGATGTTTCAGTGCCCCCTGTGGTTGGCTATGGCGTCGTCGTCGTGCGCAGTGGCGACTATCGCGTGCAGGCGTTTAACGCGGAAACGGGTGATCGGATTTGGAGTGTCCAGCGACCTGGACCCGCGCTTGCTTTACGTGCGCCTGCACGGATGGTGATGCTCGAAGGTTTGGTCGTGACGGCAATCCCCGGAGGAAAACTGCTCGGTATTAATGCGGTATCGGGAGATGTGCAATGGGAAGGTACGGTCGCGGTACCCAAGGGGTCGACCGATCTCGAGCGCGTGATTGATGTCGTGGGCGCACCCGTCGTATTGGGGCAAGTGATGTGCGCAGTGTCCTATCAGGGGCGCGTCGTTTGTTTTGATATTGCTGCGGGAGGTCGTCCGGCTTGGTTTAAGGACTTTTCCTCTCTTGCAGGTTTGGCCCTTGATAACCGTCATGTCTATACCCCGAGTCAAACGGACATCGTGACTGCGTTGAGTCTGAAAAACGGTGACTCGGTCTGGACGCAAGACGCTCTCAGATATCGCAAACTGACGAGTCCTGCTGCGGTGGGTCTCGCGGTGGCTCTTGGGGATTTCGAGGGTAACGTACATTTTCTGGCACAAGACGATGGAAGAATGCTTGCCCGAACCCCAGTCGGAGGGGGCGCAATTCACTCTCCATTATTGGCCACGCCTCAGGGCGTGCTTGTTCAAACGGGTGACGGTGCGCTCGTAATGCTGGCGTTGAAATAACTCGTGTCTGTTAAACCTGTCGTTGTTCTAGTGGGGCGCCCAAATGTGGGCAAATCCACACTCTTTAATCGTCTGACGCGTTCGCGCTCAGCCTTAGTCGCTGACTTTTCCGGCTTGACCCGGGATCGGCACTATGGTGAAGGTCGCGTCGGTCATACGCCCGTTATTGTTGTGGCTACCGGAGGCTTTGAACCTGTCGCTAAAACGGGCATCCTTCATCAAATGGCGCGTCAAACCAAGCAGGCGATTGCTGAAGCTGATGTGGTGATTTTCATGGTTGACGCACGTGCGGGACTCAACGCGCATGATCATGATATTTCTCGGCTTCTGAGAAAGCTAGGGCAGCGCGTTATTTTATGCGTTAACAAAGCTGAGGGCATGCAGCACGGCAGCGCTGTCGCTGAGTTTCATGAGCTGGGACTGGGTTTGCCGGTTGCGATTTCGGCGGCACATGGTGACGGTATTGCCGACTTGATTGAGCATGCTTTAGAGGGCCTTGGTGAGCCTGTGCTCGAGGCGCCTGAATTCGATGCAGACGATGCCGAGCCGACAGAAGCAGCCTTAAAGATTCAGGGCGAAGCGGTTGAACCTGAGATCAAACATCGCATCAAGTTGGCCATTGTTGGACGACCTAACGTTGGAAAGTCCACGTTGATCAACACCCTGCTCGGCGAAGAGCGAGTGATTGCTTTTGACATGCCCGGCACAACCCGTGATGCGATTGAGATCGAGTTTGATCGCGGTGGTAAACAATACACATTGATTGATACGGCGGGCTTGCGAAAGCGTGGCAAGGTGTTTGAAGCCATTGAAAAATTCTCTGTTATCAAGACATTGCAAGCGATCGAAGCTTGTAACGTGGTGTTGTTGATGATAGATGCGCAACACGAGGTTTCTGAGCAAGACGCGCATATCGCCGGTTTTATTCTTGAAACGGGTCGAGCGCTCGTAGTGGCGATCAATAAATGGGATGGCCTTGACGAGGAGCAGCGCGAAAAGATTCAGCGTGAGTTTGACAGAAAACTCCGTTTCTTATCTTTTGCGCGCGTTCATACGATTTCTGCCTTGCGGGGCCAGGGGATTAATACCGTATTGAAGTCTGTCAATGCGGCACATGCCGCCGCCTTTATGAAGTTGTCGACACCGCGTCTAACGCGTGAGTTACAGGCTGCCGTCGAGCAACAACCCCCACCGCGCAAGGGTATTTTCAGGCCCAAAATGCGCTACGCTCATCAAGGAGGGCAAAATCCTCCTTTGATTATTGTTCATGGCAATGCTTTGGATGCGATTTCCGATTCTTATCGGCGTTATCTCGAAAACAGATTCCGAGATGCGTTCGAGTTGGCGGGTACGCCTTTGCGCATCGAGTTCAAATCTTCTTATAACCCTTTCGTGGATCATTGATTTATCATGAGCCGTTATTGGAATAATCTGGTCGCTAAGCTCGATCCCTATGTTCCGGGTGAGCAGCCTCTCGTTCAAAATTTGATTAAGCTCAACACCAATGAGCATCCTTATGGACCTTCACCCAAGGTCATTGAGGCGATTCGGGCAAACACCAACGATAGTTTGCGTTTGTACCCGGATCCGACGGCACTTGATCTAAGACGTGCAATTGCACATCGGTATGGCTTGCTGGAGGATCAAATATTTGTAGGCAATGGATCTGATGAGGTGCTTGCACATGTGTTTCATGCGCTTCTGAAGCATGAGCACCCGGTCGTATTTCCTGACATTACCTATAGCTTTTACCCTGTTTACTGCGGTCTTTACGAGATTCAATATAGAACTGTTGCTTTAGATGAGCAGTTGAAAATTCGTGTTGAGGACTACCTGCCTGGCGCTCCTGTTGGTCGGGTGGGAGGGATTATTTTTCCAAATCCAAATGCGCCAACTGGTGCGGTACACGCCTTGGGTGAAGTAGAGCGTATCGTTTCGGCCAACCAAGAGGTCGTCGTGGTCGTCGATGAGGCTTATGTCGATTTCGGCGCTGAAACAGCGGTCAGTTTGATCAAAAAATATCCGAATTTGCTGGTTGTTCATACGCTTTCCAAGTCTCGCTCTCTCGCAGGTCTCCGCGTGGGCTATGCCATGGGCCACCCTGATCTGATTCAGGGTTTAGACCGCGTTAAGAATTGCTTTAACTCTTATCCGCTGGATCGGTTGGCGATTGCCGGGGCGACCGCAGCGATCGAGGACCAAGCGCACTTTGAGCAAACACGCGATGCTGTTGTGCGGTCTCGTTGCGCGTTGACCTTCGGCTTGGAAAAGCTCGGATTCGATGTGTTGCCTTCTGCTGCGAATTTCATTTTTGCCAAACACCCTGCTAAAGATGGGGCTGCCTTCGCCGCCGCGTTGCGTGACAAAAACATCATTGTTCGACACTTTAAAGCACCTCGAATTAATCAGTATTTGCGCATCACGATTGGTACGGATCAAGAGTGTGAAAAACTGCTCGATGCCTGTCGAGCCATTCTGCGTTAAGCCTTCGGAATTGAGTCATTTGTAACTATAAGTTTCATTTGCTAGCGCAATGCGGGGAAACCCTGTACAGTATGGTCATTGGCGCCGCATCGCAGCAAATTTTTAACGGTGTGGGTTCGTCAACAACAACATATGGAGCCTGCCAATGAGCAATAAAGGGCAAACTTTGCAAGACCCCTTCCTGAACGCCCTGCGTAAGGAGCACATTCCAGTGTCTATTTATCTGGTCAATGGGATTAAACTTCAAGGCCAGGTCGAGTCCTTTGACCAATATGTCGTGTTGCTTCGCAACACTGTGACACAGATGGTCTATAAACACGCGATTTCGACGGTCGTGCCTGCACGCGCCGTTAGCTTGCCCGTTGATGCCTCAGCTGAAGCAGAGGCTGAATAATCGGACTGAGATTGACGCATGCGTGCGTTAATCATCAGCGTTGATCTCGGCTCCCCTGACCATGTCGCCCATGCCGAAGAGTTTGCGCTCTTAGCCAAGGGAGCGGGTGCTAATTTGGTGGCGACGCTGACTGCGCGCCGTCAACGTCCTGACGCAGCCTATTTTATTGGTTCGGGCAAGGTCGAGGAGGCGGCACTCCTTGCTGAGGCGTCCGAGGCTGAGGTGGTGCTTTTTGATCAGCCCTTATCCCCGGCGCAGCAGCGCAATCTCGAGCGGCAGCTCAACTTGAGAGTGGTCGATCGCGTGGCGTTGATTCTGGATATCTTCGCACTCCGTGCCAAAAGTCACGAGGGTAAGTTACAAGTTGAACTTGCTCAGTTACAGCATCTTTCTACACGCCTGACGCGTCTTTGGTCTCACCTAGAGCGACAAAGAGGCGGGATCGGTATGCGTGGGCCTGGCGAGTCACAGCTTGAGATGGATCGCCGAATGATTGGCGCTAAAGTCAAGCTGTTGCGAGAACGCTTGGAACGCGCCCAACGCCAACGTTCAACGCAACGTCGTGCGCGCGCGCGCGGCGCCACGCTGTCAGTGTCGCTGGTGGGCTATACGAATGCCGGAAAATCAACCCTATTTAATGCGATGACCCGTGCGGGCGCGTATGCCGCGGACCAGCTTTTCGCGACATTGGACACGACGACACGTCGCTTGTGGATCGAAGGGGCAGGGCAGATTACCCTTTCAGATACTGTGGGTTTCATCCGAGACTTGCCTCCTACGCTGATTGCTGCTTTTCGCGCCACGCTCGAAGAAGCCACACAAGCAGATTTACTGCTGCATGTTGTGGATGCAGCGAGCCCTCAGCGCGACGAGCAAATCGCAGAGGTGAATAAAGTTTTATTAGATATCGGTGCGGCAGATATTCCCTGCATTCTGGTTTACAACAAAACCGACCTTGCTGGACTGGAATCTCGTGTTGAACTGGACGAACATGGTACGATTTGTCGAGTTTTTTTAAGTGCTCAAAAGCGCTCTGGCTTGAGCGGTTTGCGTGATGCGATTAGTCAGTTTGCTACTACCTCGGAAAACAATGCGATTTCTTACGAAAATATTCAACCTCAATGATCCCGGCTGGGGTCGTGGTCAGGGCGGTGGTGGCAACGAACCACCTCGCCGTCCTCCCCAAGGAAACGGTCCACCTGATTTAGATCAGGTCTGGCGTGATTTCAATAATCGTCTCGGCGGCTTGTTTGGGGGCAAACGAGGCGGTGGTAAAAATGACGGTCCTCTCGGTGGGGGCGGACCTACACCACGTCAGTCGAAAATCGGACTCGGCGTGATCGTTGCTGCTGCAGTGGTTCTTTGGTTGGCAAGTGGTTTCTTTATTGTCCAAGAAGGCCAGGTGGCTGTGATTACTCAGTTTGGTAAATACAAAAACACGGCACAGGCTGGCTTTCAGTGGAGAATACCTGCTCCGATCCAAACGCATGAGATGGTCAATTTGTCTCAGTTGCGTACGTTCGAAGTGGGTTTTCGTGGAAATGCGCGCAATCGCGTTTTGCCAGAGTCCTTGATGTTGACAGACGATGAAAATATCGTGGATGTTCAGTTCGTCGTGCAGTACCGACTGCGTGCGGACGGTGCACCGGACTATCTATTCAAGACCAAGGATCCAGACGAGTCGGTTCGCCAGGCGTCTCAGTCGGCGATGAGAGAGGTGGTGGGTACGCGTTCAATGGACTTTGTCCTGTACGAGGGCCGGACTGCGGTGGCCGCCGAGGTTCAAAAGCAAATGCAACAGATCCTCGACCGCTACCAGACTGGAGTTCAGGTCAGCAGCGTTGCGATTCAAAACGTGCAGCCGCCTGAGCCTGTTCAGGCCGCCTTTGATGATGCGGTCAAAGCAGGTCAGGATCGTGAGCGCCAGATCAATGAAGGTCAAGCCTATCGCAACCAAATCGTGCCTCTCGCGGCGGGTCAGTCCTCCCGGATGCTTGAGCAAGCCGAAGGCTATCGTGCCCGCGTAGTCGGCAATGCCGTGGGTGATGCCGCTCGCTTCACGAGTGTGCTTGGCGAGTATCGAAAGGCTCCGGAAGTTCTGCGCGAACGTATGTATCTTGAGACAATGCAACAAATGTATTCCAACGCAAGCAAGATTCTGGTCGATACCTCTGGCTCGAACAATATGTTGTATTTGCCACTGGACAAAATTACGCAGCAAGCCGCTCAAGGTGCTCAGCGTATCAATCCCATGGCAAACACACCTGTTCAGACCAACGCTCCCAATCCCTTAACGCAGCCTTCGCCAGTCACACGGCCTGCTGCACCAGGGCCCATCAACACACTGACGCGCGATCGCGGCAGTCGGTAACACAGAGGACACAATCATGAAAAGATTATTTCCCCTGTTGATCGCCTTGTTCATTGGCGCGGTGGTACTTTCCTCCTCCGTGTTTATTGTGCGCGAGCGTGACTATGCGTTGGTTTTTGCGCTGGGTGAAGTCAAGAAAATCGTCTCCGAGCCGGGCTTGTATTTCAAACTGCCACCGCCATTTCAAAATGTGGTGACCTTGGACAAGCGTTTGCTGACGATCGATTTGCAAGAAGCCGAACGCATACAGACTTCTGAAAAGAAGAACCTGTTGATCGATTCGTTCGTCAAGTGGCGAATTGTTGACCCACGTTTGTATTACGTGACCTTTGGTGGGAACGAACGTGCTGCTCGAGAGCGTTTGCAGGCCCAGATCAGGGATGCGCTGAATGCCTCGGTCAACATCCGTACGGTCAAAGACGTCGTCTCCCTTGAACGCGATGTGATCATGACCGAAGTGCTCAATAATGTCGCAAAACGTGCCGAACCCTTGGGAGTCAAAATCGTTGATGTGCGTCTCAAACGCATTGAGTTCGCCCCTGAGATTTCCGAGTCGGTCTACCGCCGAATGGAATCTGAACGCGTTCGTGTTGCGAATGAGCTTCGCTCGATTGGCGCTGCAGAGGGTGAACGGATCCGAGCTGAGGCAGATCGTGAGCGGGAGCAAATCCTCGCCAAGGCCTATGGACGCGCAGAAGCGATCATGGGTGAAGGCGAAGCCGAAGCAGCTGGTTTGTATGCCAAGGCTTATGGCGCTGACTTGCCTTTCTATAGCTTTTACAAGAGCTTAGAGGGGTATCGTGCTGCCTTTGGCAAGCCTGGTGATGTACTTGTGGTCGACCCAAGCTCTGAGTTCTTTAAGTATCTCAAGAACGCTCAGGGCAAAAGATAGTTTTTATACGGATTCTGAGCGAGAAATCACCCTCGTTCAGAGCCTTACATTAATCAGATAATCTGTATAATGTGTTGTAAGCTTTATCGATTGTTCTGGCGGCTTGCCGGGCTTACGCCCCAAGCCGCTTTTTGTTTGGCTGTTCGTTTTGTGCGCTTTTACATTCCGAGCGGTCGTGATTAGTTCTTGTCGAACTTAACCCTTTTTTATTTTCCTGCGATCATGAAAGGCAATTGGTTGTTGCCAGAAAGTTTGGCAGATATGTTGCCAGCCGAGGCGCGCCGTATAGAAGACCTGCGCAGGCACTTACTCGACTTATTCCGTACTTATGGATTCGAGTTGGTTGCCCCGCCATTGGTCGAGTACATCGATTCGTTGCTGCCCGGAACCGGAAGCGACTTGAGTTTGCGCACCAGTAAGCTTGTGGACCAATTGTCTGGGCGCACCTTAGGGATTCGTGCTGACATGACCCCACAGGTGACACGTATTGATGCGCACTTGCTCAATCGTGCGGGTGTGACGCGTCTCTGTTACTGCGGCCCCGTGTTGCATGCTCGTCCTGCGGGCTTATTGGCGAGTCGGGAGTTGTTGCAAATCGGTGCTGAGATTTATGGCCATGCTGGCGTTGAGGCCGACCTAGAAATTATTCGCTTAGCACTTGAAAGCACGAGATTAGCGGGCGTTCAAGCGGTACGCCTGGATTTATGCCATGCCGGCTTAGTACGAAGCTTGCTTGAAAGCGAGCCGCGAGCGCAGCGCCGTGCCGATGAAATTATGGCGTTGTTGCGGGAAAAGGACATGCCAGGCTTGCGCTTGCTAGAAGAAGGACCCGACGCACTTCAGGCGTCAACAGTTCAAGCCTTGTGTGCTTTACCCCAGCTTTATGGAGATGCCTCTGTCATCGCGCGTGCGCGCAAGACGTTGCCTTCTATTCCCGGTGTCACGCAGTCTCTGGATACCCTTGAGCATTTGCTTGCCGCGCTGGATGATGTTTCAGTGGGTGTGGATTTGGCGGACGTAGGCACGTATGGCTATCACACTGGTGTCACGTTCTCTGTCTACGCCGAGGGCTGGCATGATGCGATTGTGCAGGGTGGTCGCTATGACGATGTCAGCAGGGCGTTCGGTCGTGCGCGACCTGCGACGGGATTTAGTCTGGATCTACGTAAGTTGGTATCGGGCTTGTTGCCTGCGTTGCCAGCACCGGCCATTCGTGCGCCTTCAGGACAGGGTTCTGGTCTGCGTGAGGCGATGAAGGACCTGCGTCAGAGTGGCAATATCGTTGTTCAGGTTTTTCCTGGCGAGGCTGCCACGCACGATGAGTTTGTTTTTGATCGTGAGCTTGTCTGGCGCGATGGTCGTTGGTTGGTTCAGCAGGTTCTTTAGGCTTCGGTGCGACGTTGGCTTTCTTGGCCCTCTGCGTGCTTGGAGATATTTATTCCGAAACTGATTGGTTTGATTACCCAATATGAGCAAGAACATCGTAGTGATTGGCACCCAATGGGGTGACGAAGGTAAGGGCAAGATCGTTGATTGGCTCGCTGAATCTGCGCGCGGGGTTGTGCGGTTTCAGGGCGGGCATAATGCGGGCCATACCCTTTGGGTGAATGGCAAAAAAACGATTTTGCGATTGATCCCTTCTGGCATCATGCATCCAAGCGTGACGTGTTACATCGGTAACGGCGTGGTGCTATCACCCGAGGCTTTGCTCAAAGAAATTTCCGAGCTCGAGGCAGCAGGATTGGACGTTCGTTCACGGCTCAAAATTTCAGAGGCATGCCCTTTGATTTTGCCTTATCACGTGGCGCTCGACCAGGCGCGCGAGGCACGCCGTGGTGATGCCAAAATTGGCACAACGGGCCGCGGTATCGGACCTGCTTACGAAGACAAGGTTGCCCGTCGCGCGTTACGCGTGCAAGATTTGTTCGATCCAGAAAGTTTCCGCGCCAAAGTCGATGAGGTCTTGGATCTGCATAACTTTGTGTTGACCAAGTATCTGGGTGCCCAGGCTATATCCGCTCAAGAGGTCGTGGATCAGGCGATGGCTCTTGCACCAGCTATTGCGCCGATGGTAGCTGATGTGAGTAGCCTGTTGTACATGGCGCAGCAGGCAGGGGAAAACTTATTATTCGAAGGTGCACAAGGCGCCCTGTTGGATGTGGATCATGGGACATATCCCTATGTCACGAGCAGCAACTGTGTTGCCGGTGCGGCCGCAGCAGGCGCTGGTGTCGGACCCCAGAGCTTGAATTACGTCTTGGGTATCACTAAAGCATATGCGACGCGCGTGGGTTCAGGTCCCTTTCCAACCGAGCTTTTAGATGAAACAGGCTTGCAACTCGCCACGGTTGGCAAAGAGTTTGGATCGGTGACGGGGCGTCCTCGTCGTTGTGGCTGGTTTGATGGCGCGGCACTCAAGCGCTCCGTCCGCCTCAATGGTATCTCGGGTCTCTGCATCACAAAACTAGATGTGTTGGACGGACTGCCTGTGCTCAAAATGGGTGTTGGCTACGAACTCGATGGTAAAACTTGTGATGTGCTCCCTTATGGCGCGGCGGCTGTTGCGCGTGCTAAGCCCATCCTCGAGGAAATGCCTGGCTGGACGGAGTCCACTGTCGGCGTCACTGATTTTGACAAGCTACCTGCTAATGCTCAGCGCTATCTCCAGCGCCTTTCAGAGGTTTGTGGCATTCCGATTGACATGGTGTCAACGGGGCCTGATCGTAACGAAACAATCATGCTTCGCGACCCGTTCAAATCCTAATGTCTGTGCAAGGGGTGCCTCAAGATGTCAGGGTGGATTGGGAAAGTTACCATCAGTTGATAGAGCGTTTGGTCGTCTTGGTGTATCAGTCTGGTTTGCAGTTTGATCAGATCTTGTGCTTAGCCAGGGGTGGCTTGAGGGTGGGTGATGTTGTTTCACGCGTATTCGATCTGCCTCTTGCGATTTTGGTGACGAGTAGTTATCGCGAAGATCAGGGTCATACTCAGGGTGAGTTAGAAATCGCCCCGTTCATCAGTATGACCCAAGGTACCCTCAAAGGACGCGTGTTGGTGGTCGATGATTTAGTCGACACGGGCAACACGCTCCAAGGTGTTTGTCAGCATCTTTTACGGACTTATCCCAGCATTGAGGCTGTCAACACCGCGGTGATTTGGTACAAAACGTGCTCAAGCATCAAGCCTGATTTTTATGTTGAAAAATTGACCACGAATCCCTGGATTCATCAGCCTTTTGAGATCTATGACGGCATGTCAGCCCAAGATTTGCTAGAAAAAACCGCTAAGAATCATCCAAAATAGCGTATTTATGCTATGATTTAAGGCTATCTTGTTGTTTAACTGTTTTATTTTTACGTCACGCATCCTATGCCTATCGTTCGTCTGAAAGAAAACGAGCCCTTCGAAGCCGCACTGCGTCGCTTCAAGCGCACAATCGAAAAAACTGGTCTGTTGACAGAGTTGCGCGCCCGCGAGTTCTA
>CAMBLP010000017.1 GCA_945868195.1 Bordetella parapertussis | reverse complement strand
TGACTTACTGCAGACGCTGGGTTATCTCGAGCAGATGGGCGCCACGTTTTCTCTGCGAGGTGGTACGCGTGAAATTTTGCGTGGCATCATCGCCCGCGGTTTGGGCTTGAGGTAATTGACATGGAAAATTCTTTTTACGATTCAGCAGACCGTTTTTTCGCCCAGGAATGCACGCCCACTCAGTTACGTCAGATTGAAAAGGGAAATGATCCCGAGGCCCTCTGGGAGACCTTGTTATCTGCCGGCTTTGCCGATGCCTTGCTGCCCGAGAGCGCGGGCGGTGCTGGACTGACCCTTGCCGAAGTTTGGCCCATTATGTTTTGTATGGGGCGCCATGCCTTGCCCTTGCCCTATGCGCACACCATGCTGGGACGTGCCTGGTTGAATCATCATGACAAAACGATTCCACAAGGTTCACTGACTTTCGCGCCTTTTCAAGTGAGTGCCCAGAGCGCTGGACTGACGGCGCATGCTGTGAACTTCGGTCTTGTTTCGGACTGGGTATTGGCACAACAAGGCAAACAGGTTTGGTTGCTGCCGACCTCAGAGGCCACGGTCACGCCTTCGGGAGGCCATGGAACGCTAGATGCCGATTTGCATTGGTCTGCTGCTGTGGCTGATCGATGCTTACTTGGTAAGTGGGACAGCCCGCAGTTTGAATCTTTAATGTCTCTTTCTGCTGCAGTTTTGATTGCAGGTGCCGCGGATCGCGTGTTTGAAATGATACTTGCCCATGCCAATCAACGTGAACAATTCGGTAAACCGATTGGACGTTTTCAGGCCCTACAACAACAAATTAGCGAGGTGGCTGAGTTGGTCTTTGGCGCCCGCATGGCAACCGAGATGGCTTGCCGCAGCAAAGACTGGCAGCCGACCTCGATGTTGTCTGCTTTAGCGAAATCTCAGACTAGTCAGTCTGTTGCTCGAGTCACTGCCGTTGCCCATGCGGTGCATGGTGCGATTGGTGTGACGCAAGAGTATGACTTGCAGTTGTTTACGCGTAGACTCAATGAATGGGCTCGCGCGGGGGGAGGGCATGCGTATTGGGCACAGCAACTCGGTCAGGAAGTACTATCCTCCAAACAAATCACGCTCGATTTCATTCGGTCCGAGTTGTTTCTGGAGGGCAAGTAATCTGTTAAATCTCCGGCAACAGGGATTTAACAGGGTTTGCCGACAAGCTCGTTGAGGGCCGCCATGTCCAAAATTTTGACTTCGCGCTGGTTCACGCGGATCACACCCTCTCGAGCGAATCTTGAAAATAGTCGACTCACTGTTTCCAAGGTCAGTCCGAGATAATTGCCGATTTCTTCGCGACTCATGCGCATGATAAAGTCTGTGGACGAATAGCCAAGCGCAGCCAATCTCTGGGATAGATTAATCAAAAAAGCCGCAAGGCGTTGCTCCGAGCGCATAGAACCCAGTGCGAGTAACACTTGATGGGAGCGAGCGATCTCCTTGCTCATCAGACGTCGAACTTGGTGTTGCAAAGAGGGTACGTAGCGGCTGATCTCATCGATATCTTCAAGTTTGACTATACAGACTTCAGAGTCTTCCATGGCGATGGCGGTCGAGCTATGGATGCCGTCCAACATACCATCCAGACCCACAATTTCACCGGGTAGGTAAAAGCCGGTAATTTGCTGTTGGCCGGAGGCTTCGATGATTTGCGTTTTAATCGAGCCTGTACGCAGAGCAAAAAGTGCATCAAGAGCAATACCATGTTGAAAAAGGGGCTGACCTTTTTCAATACGCAGCCGTTCCTTGACGAGCTCATCGAGCTTGGCGACTTCACTTGAGGGCATGCCTACAGGAAGGCAAACGCTTCCCATCATGCATGTCGAGCAATGCGTTGATTCCGAGGTGACCGGTATGCGTTTAAGCATGAGTTCCAGACTCCATGTGCTTGGGCGACAAAAAAATAGCGCCACCTCTCGATTGTATCCCTCTTGGCTGTCACCCTTGATTTAAATCAAGCTCAGTTCTTTGGGCGCAGGTTAGCCTAAGGATAAATGAAGGTCATTTTTTCGATGAACCATTGAAATATGGTGAAACGCCCCTACGTAATGGCTAACGGATATTGGCCACAAGCCACTCACATCATGTTAGGAGCAACACCATGCGTTTTGACAAATTAACGACTAAGTTTCAACAGGCGCTGGCCGATGCACAGAGCCTGGCCGTTCGTAACGACCATCCGTATATCGAACCTGCCCACGTCTTGTCGGCGCTGCTTGCTGACAGCGAGAGCGGGGCGGGTAGCCTCTTGGCGCGTGCCGGTGTGGCGATCAATCGCTTGCAGCCCGCTCTGGACGGCATTGTCAAAGGACTTCCCCAAGTCAAGGGTGGAGATGGCAACATCCAAGTCAGTCGTGACTTGCAATCCGTCTTTACGCGTGTCGATAAAGAGGCTGCGAAACGAGGTGATACCTATATTCCAAGCGAACTATTCCTTCTCGCTTTGTCCGAGGACAAGGGCGATGTTGGTCGCGCGCTCAAAGAAGCCGGCCTCCAGCGTCAGGCGCTTGATGCGGCGATTGATGCTGTGCGAGGCGGTTCGTCTGTCCAGGATCAGGAAGGGGAGTCAAATCGCGAGGCACTCTCCAAATACACGATGGATCTTACGGAACGCGCACGTCAAGGAAAGCTTGATCCCGTAATTGGACGTGATGATGAGATTCGACGTGCCATCCAAATTTTGCAGCGTCGGACTAAAAACAATCCCGTTTTGATCGGTGAGCCAGGTGTGGGTAAAACCGCTATCGTTGAGGGCTTAGCCCAACGGATTGTCAATGACGAAGTGCCTGAGTCCTTGCGAGGCAAACGCGTGCTGTCACTTGATTTGGCCAGCTTGTTGGCGGGTGCAAAGTTTCGCGGAGAGTTCGAGGAGCGTCTCAAGGCGGTACTCAAGGAGCTCGCCCAGGACGACGGCAGCTACATTATCTTCATTGATGAAATCCATACGATGGTTGGTGCCGGCAAGGCTGAAGGCGCAATGGACGCAGGCAATATGCTCAAGCCCGCGCTGGCCCGAGGCGAGCTGCATTGCATCGGTGCGACGACGCTCGACGAGTATCGGAAATATATTGAAAAAGACGCAGCGCTTGAGCGCCGGTTTCAAAAAGTACTGGTCGACGAGCCTAATGTGGAGTCAACCATCGCGATTTTGCGTGGCTTACAAGAGCGTTATGAGTTGCACCACGGCGTTGAAATTACGGATCCCGCGATTGTCGCGGCCGCAGAGCTGTCACATCGCTACATTACAGATCGTTTCTTGCCGGACAAGGCCATTGATCTGATTGATGAGGCCGCCTCGCGCATCCGCATGGAGATTGATTCCAAGCCTGAGGTGATGGACAAACTCGATCGTCGCATTATCCAGCTCAAGATCGAGCGTGAGGCCGTTAAAAAGGAAACGGACGAGGGGTCGATACGTCGCTTCCAGATCATTGAGGAAGAGCTTGAGAAGCTGCAGCGAGAGTACAACGATTTTGAGGTGATCTGGAAAAGCGAAAAAGCCGCTGTTCAAGGCACGCAGTCGATCAAAGAGGAAATCGAGCGCGCACGTGCCGAGATGGCTGAGCTTCAGCGCAAAGGCCAGTTCGACAAGCTTGCGGAGATCCAATATGGCACCTTGCCGGCGCTCGAGTCGCGACTCAAAGCAGCCGAAGGCTCAGCGCAGGCTAAAGCCCCGGGTGAGCGGCCCAAGCTTTTGCGCACGCAGGTCGGCGCGGAGGAAATCGCCGAGGTCGTGTCTCGAGCAACAGGCATCCCTGTGTCAAAAATGATGCAAGGTGAGCGCGACAAATTGCTCAAGATGGAGGAGCGCTTGCACGATCGCGTGATTGGACAGGATGAGGCGGTTGGCTTGGTGGCGGATGCGATCCGTCGCTCCCGTGCTGGTTTGTCTGACCCGTCACGACCCTATGGTTCATTTTTGTTCCTGGGGCCGACAGGCGTGGGCAAGACTGAGCTCACCCGTGCACTCGCAGACTTTATGTTTGATTCTGATGAGCATCTCATTCGTATCGATATGAGTGAGTTTATGGAGAAACACTCCGTCGCTCGCTTGATCGGAGCGCCTCCAGGCTATGTGGGCTACGAAGAGGGCGGTTATCTGACCGAGGCGGTTCGACGCAAGCCGTATAGCGTGATTTTGCTTGATGAGGTGGAAAAAGCACATCCGGATGTATTTAATGTCTTGCTGCAGGTGTTGGACGATGGTCGCTTAACCGATGGTCAAGGTCGGACGGTGGATTTTCGCAATACTGTGATTGTGATGACCTCGAATCTGGGTTCGCAGCATATCCAGGCGATGGTCGGCAAACCTTACGAGGCCGTTAAAGAAGTCGTTTGGGAGGAGCTCAAACAGCACTTCCGACCAGAGTTCTTGAACCGGATCGATGAGGTCGTTGTGTTCCACGCCTTGCAAAGCCAGCATATTGAAAAGATCGCAGGGATTCAGATCAAGCGTTTGGCAAGGCGGTTGGAGCAGCAGGAAATGCGTCTTGAGGTGTCAGATGCCGCATTGGCTGAACTTGCGCGCGAGGGCTTTGATCCCGTGTTTGGTGCCAGGCCGCTCAAGCGTTCGATTCAGCAGCAGTTGGAAAACCCAATTGCCAAGCTGATACTTCAGGGTAAGTTTGGTCCAAAAGACGTGGTCCCCGTCGATTGGCGCGACGGTAAGTTCGTGTTTGAACGCACCCTGCAGTAAAAGGCTCTAAAGGTGAGGCAGCTTCGATGCTGCCCACCTTGCAGAGCCTTGTTCGATTAGACGGCGATCGCTGTCTGATCCGTGCGGTGGCAGCGTGCGCTGTGGTCAGGTGTGATCTTGATAATCTCAGGGACGCTTTCGCGGCATGAGTCAAGCGCCAAGCTACAGCGATCCGCAAACACGCAACCCGGTGGCAAATTGCTCAGATCAGGTGGCGATCCCGGGATCGTCTCAAGTCGTGTGCCTTTAGCCACATTGCCATGCGCTAAGCTCTTGAGCAGTGCCCGCGTATAAGGATGACGAGGTGTGCGCATCAGCGTGCGTGTAGTGCCTTCCTCGACAATTCGACCCGCATACATCACCGCAATACGATCTGCGACCTCGACGGCTGCGCCGATGTCATGGGTCACAAAAATCACAGAGAGGCCGAGCTCGCGCTGCAGCTCGCGCAGCAGTAACAGAATCTGAATCTGCACCGTAGCATCAAGCGCTGTGGTGGGTTCGTCCGCAAGCAAGAGCTGTGGTTGACTGGCCAAGGCCAAAGAAATCATGGCGCGCTGCCTCATACCGCCTGACATCTCATGCGGATAGGCATCTAAGCGGCGCTCTGGGCTAGGAATGCGGACACGCTCAAACAGAGACAAAGCACGCGCGCGGGCGGCCTCTTTACCAATGTTCTCGTGACGCAAAATGGCTTCAGTGATTTGTTCGCCCACGGTATAGACAGGATCAAGGGCCAGCAAGGGTTCTTGAAAAATCATTGAGGCGACTTTACCCCTAAACGCGGAAAGATCCGCATTGGATAAAGTGACGACATCCTGGTCGCCCACGATGATTTGGCCTTCAAGCTTTGATTTTTGTTCGTTGTGGAGTCGCAGGATTGAGCGTAATGTCACACTTTTTCCAGAACCTGACTCACCGATCAGCGCAACGACTTCGCCACGTTTGACGGAGAGGTTGACACCCGAAACGGCGCGGACGGGTTTACGACCACCAGTAAACGTGACAGTCAGATTGCGAATATCAATAAAAGGTTTTTCTTGAGTCATGATGCGACCTCCTGAGCGGCTTTGGGCGCCTCAGTGTGACCACTGTTGACGACGTGCATGAGGCAAGCCACACCGTGCCCATCTTTGCTCATGGCCAGAGGAGGCATTTTTTCTGAACAAACCGCTTGGGCATGCACACAACGCGTGTGAAAACGGCAGCCTGAGGGAGGATTGATTGGGTTTGGCGGGTCGCCGGCCAGAGGGGGTTCCTCGGTACGGTTGTCCGGATCCATCGAGGGTACTGAGGACAGCAACGCTCGCGTATAGGGATGTTGAGGCGTCTCAAAAAGTGTCTCGCAGTCACCGATCTCCACCACCTGCCCCAAATACATCACCATCACGCGATCCGAGATGTAACGCACCACGTTCAGGTCATGGCTGATAAAGACGTAGGTCAGTCCAAAGTCTTCTTTGAGATCAAGCAACAAATTCAATACTTGCGCTTCGACCGATTTATCCAAGGCCGAGACCGCCTCATCAAGGATAATCAGTCGCGATTGCAACGCCAAGGCGCGCGCAATATTCACGCGTTGACGCTGACCACCAGAAAGTTCGTGCGGGTAGCGTTCCGCAAAGCGAACGGGATCTAGCCCGACACGTCTGAGCAAATCACGCGCGCGTTCGATCGACTCATCTTTAGAGACGCCATGAACTTGCGGAGCGAACGCAATCGAGTCCTCGATCGTGAGGCGTGGATTGAGCGATGCATAACTGTCTTGAAACACCATTTGCGCTTGGCGGCGAAATTCTTTGAGCGAAAGTTCACGACTCCCAACGGATATCCCGTCAAAAATGATGTCGCCGTTATCGGGTGTGATGAGATTCATCAGCAAACGCGCGGTTGTTGACTTTCCACAGCCCGACTCACCGACCACGCCAAGCGTTTCACCTTTGCGGACCATAAAGTCGATACCATCCACGGCGCGCACGACACCGCCACCTCGACCAAGCATGTCTTTTTTCAGCGCAAAGTGCTTGATCAAGTTTTTAACCATCAGCAGGGGCTGCGCCTGACCGCCGACATCCGTATTGTTTTTCACAGTGGTATTCATTAGTTCTTGATCTCCATGGCGGTACGCAGGCCATCCGAGAGCAGATTAAAAGCAATCGAGGTCACAAAAATCATTACGCCGGGCAGGGCGGCGATCCAAGGTTGAATATAAATCGCAGTGCGAAGCGTATTGAGCATCAGTCCCCACTCTGGCTCTGGAGGCTTGACGCCCAAGCCCAGAAAGCTCAAGCCGGAGGCCAAAATCATGGACACGGCGATCAAGCTTGTCGCGTAGACGAAAATGGGCCCCAAGACGTTGCCCAAAACGTGCACACGCACGATGGTGAAGGCGTTTGCACCTGAGGCACGGGCTGCATCGACAAAGTCACGACCTCGGATTTGCGTGGTCACGCTTTCCGCCACGCGTGCGATGGGGGGGATAAAGACGATGGTCAGAGAGATCAGCGAGTTGGTGATACCCGCACCCAAGACACCGGAGAGCGCAATCGCCAAGAGCACGGAGGGAAAGGCATAAAAAACGTCGATCGTACGCATGATCACCGTGTTGATTTTGCCACCGGCATAACCGGCGATCAAGCCAATCACAGAACCAATGCCAAATGCCAGGATCACAGGTGTAATGCCCATAAACAAGGAGAGCTTGGTGCCCACTACGAGGCGGCTCAGCATGTCGCGACCTAACTCATCGGTACCCAATAGATGGTCAGGAAAACCGATGGGCTTGAGCCGCTTCATGATGGACGACTGAAAGGGATCGTGCGGCACAAGCCAAGGACCAAAAACAGCCATGATCAGCAGGATCAGGATGACAATACCCGCACCAATGGCGACCTTGTCGCGCATAAAGCGCTGGCCAACGTTTTTCCAGTAGCCAGTGGATCTCTCCATGACAACGGCAGGTACTTTAGAAGGATCTACGGTGATATTAAGCATGTGGGTTCCCTGTTCCTTAGCTACGCGCGATGCGAGGATCAAGCAGGGTCTGAATGACGTCTACGATCATGTTGAGCACAACGAAAAACATGGCCAGCACAAGAATCGTGCCTTGTAATAAAGGTAAATCTCTTTGAAAGATCGCCGCATTCAGTAAAAATCCCGTACCAGGCCAGGAAAATACAGTTTCGATCAGAATGGATCCGCCTAGCAGGTAACCAAGCTGCAAACCCATAACGGCCAAAGCAGTCGGTGCGGAGTTTTTCACGACGTGCATGAAGATACCCACATTGGTCATGCCCTTGGCCCGTAAGCCAACAATAAACTCTTGGGCCAAAATGTCGGCAACCAGTGCGCGGACAGTGCGGGCGATGATACCCATCGGAATCACACTCATGGTGACGGCCGGCAATATGAGGTGCTTGATATGCTCCCAGTTCCAGACCCAGTCCGCAGAACCCCCTGGACCCGCTCCTCCTGGAGGAAGCATCATGAGGGTGGAGCTAAAAATGATGACCATCACCATGCCCAGCCAATAGTGAGGCACACTCACACCCAGCACGGAAGTCAGTGAAGCGGCTTTGTCAATCCAGGAGTTTTGGAAATAGCCTGCGACAAAACCAAACAAACTACCAAAGATAAAACCGATGATGGTGGCAAACACCGCGAGCTTGAGGGTGTTCCCGACTGCTTTGATGACCTCTTCCGATACGGGACGATTCGTCGCGATCGAGGTGCCAAGATCTCCTTGAACAGCGCGCCAGACCCAGTAGAAAAATTGTTCGATATAGGAACGATTAAAACCATAGAGTTCAATCAGTTGATCGCGTAACTCTTGTGATGCATCCGGAGGCAAAATCGCCATCAACGGATCGCCTGGTGCCAGGTGAACAAGAGAGAAACAGACGAGTGCGACGCCCACCATGATGGGGAGGGTGTAAACCAGACGCCTCAGAAGAAAGCTAAGCATTAGAGGAGGTCTCAGAAAAAGGGTGATGCGTCGAAACGACGTCAGAAATGGAACCAAAGGAACGAAAAGGAACGAAAAAAAACTCGCCACATCTTTATGATGTGGCGAGTTCTGACAGCTTTACTGCATGTTCATCGTAGCAATGTCGATAAACCAGTTTTGTGGTTGCACAACATCTTTGACCTTTTTGCTCATCGCGCGAGGACCCGCGGCATGGGCGATCCAGACGACAGGTCCATCGTTGACGATTTGAGTATGAAGATTGGCCAAAGCCACATCACGCTCTTTTGCATCAAAAGTGTTGCGTGCCTTGGTCACGAGTGCTTCAACTTCTGGGTTGTTGTAGTAACCCCAGTTGTTTGACACAGGTGGGAAGGTACCCTTGCTGCTGAAGCGAACCATGCCAAAGAATGGATCCATTGCCGAGAAGCTGACGTTGGTCGCATTGGCACCGTTAGCCGAAGGATCTTTAGCACCCTTGCGCCAGTTGGTGAACAAGGTGTTCCACTCGATCACATCGAACTCGACGTTAAAGAAACACTTTTTCAGTGACTCTTGAACGAATTCGTTCATAGGCAGTGGTTGCATTTGACCCGAACCGGAAGCTGAAATCTGAATCTTCACTTTCAAAGGCTTGGCCGCTGAGAAGCCTGCGTCCGCCATCAGTTTTTGAGCAGCTTTTGGATCGTATTTCACGTCAAAAGAAGGCTTGCCAAACCAGGGATGGCCAGGTGCCATCGTGCCTTTTGGAATACCCATGATGCCGCCCAACAAGGTCTTTAAACCTTCGCGGTCTACACAAAGGTTAGCGGCTTGGCGAACGCGCTTGTCAAGCCATGGCGAGCCATCGGCAAAGGATAGCTGCCAGGGCCAGACGTGTGGCTGTGGATTACTGTAAATCGTAAAGCCACGCTGTCTGATTTGAGGAAAGGCATCGGGTGCGGGTGCTTCGATCCAGTCCACTTGTCCGGAGAGCAACGCGGCAGTGCGTGCATTGGCCTCAGGAATCGGCAACAAGACGACGCGATCGATCTTTGGCTTGCGCTTTGGATCCCAGTAGTCTTTGTTGGCAACCATTTCAACGCGCTCACGCGGAACGAAACGTGCCATCTTGAAGGGGCCACTACCCGAAGCATCGGCAGCAAAAGCGGCCCAAGCTTGTCTGGAGCGATCTGCTGGAGCTGTCACAGAAGCAGGCACGGCTGCCAGTTTCTTTTTCCAATGCTCAGGCGAAGCGATAAAGAGGTTAGTCAGGTTGATCGGTACAAACGCATCAGGCTCGCTGCTCGTCAACTCAACAGTCAGATCATCGATTTTTCGTGCGCTACGCAACGTTGGCATGCGCGAGGCCGTCACACCGACTTGTGATGCGTCGAAATGTGGGGCGTCTTTGTCCAAGACTTTTTGAACGTTCCAGACGATGGCGTCCGCATTCACTGGTGAGCCGTCATGAAACTTGACGCCTGGGCGCAGTTTAAACACCCATTTCTTTTTATCATTGGCATCTACGGCCCAAGAGGTTGCCAGCCCTGGGATCACCGCGCTAGGAACGTCGGACTTGGAAAGGTCCCACTGCGTCAAGGAGTCATACATCGGGATGCCGGTGAAACGATTGCCCTCGAAACCTTGGTCAGGCTGACCTAATGTACGTGGAATATCAGCGGCCGTCATAGCAATGCGCAGGACTTTTTCTTGCGCAGAGGCAGGCATTGCGGCGCCCACGGCAAGTGCCGCGGACAGGACGGTCAGTCCAAGTGGTTTGCCGACCAAGCGGGAAATCAGCGTGTGTTGTTTCATGGAATCTCCAGTAATTCGGTTGTAAAAAATATAGCTAACAGGTTGTGCTGCAAATCTGATACTTTTAGAGCGGTCTGAGTTGTCTACCTATATCTGGTGTGAGCCAACGTGACCGATATATGACCAGTAGTACCTTTTACGTATTGAAATACGTATTTTATTTAAGCAAAAATCGTGCCATCCTTTGCGTAAAGTTTGTTTTAAATGATACGCAAATGACCCTAATATTTTGCAGTTCTCTTAAATTATTGAGTACGGTTGCTCCACACCAGTGACCTAAGCCCATTTTGGGGCATTTTTGTCCAGATTGGTGCAAGAGCTTTGTTTCAATAGTAACTAAGGTAAACCAAGAAAACAGATGAAACTACTTCTCATAAACCCTAATACATCCTCAGCGATGACCGCTGCGATCGCCAAGGGCGCACAAGCCGTCGCACTATCAACGACAGAAATTGTGGCAACACAACCCAGCTTTGGTCCTTTATCGATCGAGGGGCATTACGACGAAGCTTTCGCCGCTGCGGGTGTGGCCGAGCAAGTCAAACTCGCCTCAGCTTGGGGGCCCGATGCGGTCGTTCTAGCGTGTTTTGGCGATCCTGGTCTAGAAGCCGCGCGAGAAGCGACGGCTGCTCCCGTATTAGGGATTGCAGAGGCTGCCTTTCATGCCGCTAGTATGCTCGCGACAGGTTTTTCTGTCGTGACTACCATGACGCGGACATGCATCATTGCGGAGCGTTTAGTGCAGCGCTACGGCTTTGAGCATCAGTGCCGTGGCGTGCATGGCACCGATATTGCCGTGTTGGATTTAGAAGAGAGTGGTGAGGACATCATCGGGCAAATCGAGCATGCCGCTCGTGAGGCATTGAGCCGAGATCGCAGTGGTGCCATCGTTTTGGGTTGTGCAGGCATGACAACACTTTGTCACACCTTGACACAGAGATTGGGTGTGCCAGTCATCGATGGGGTCGCGGTGGCCGTCAAGTTTGCCGAGGCGCTCAGTGCCTTAGGTCTTGGCACGAGCAAGCATGGTGATTATGCAACACCTCTACCCAAGGTTTACACCGGTTGGGCCGCGCCGCTTGGCTGGCCAAAAAAATGATGAACCCCCAGACGTCTTAGAGGTCGCTTGCTCAATCGACTGCAGTCGCTTTTTGCGATTCATTTCGTTGCGATCCTTTTTGGCGCGACCGGAATTTTTGGTGCCATCATCCATGCCGATGCGTGGATGATCACGTGGGGGCGCGCACTTTTTGCAGTACTCACGCTCGTGGCTTTGAATCGTCTGTTCTCAAAGCTAGGAAGCAAACCGCTCCATCGTTTCGTTTCTTGGCGCGCCCACCCAGGTGCCTTGCTTTTGAGCGGCGCGATGTTAGCGGTGCATTGGGTCACTTTTTTTTACTCTGTCAAAATCGGGGGGGTCGCTGTCGCCACTCTCGGTTTTGCAAGTTTTCCGGCTTTTATCACCTTGATCGAGGCACTCCTTTTGCGTGAGAAGGTCGGGCGTGCCGAATGGTTGCGTTTATTGTTAGTCAGCCTCGGGCTTGTGTTGATCACGCCTTCTTTTGACTGGTCTAACCAGGGTACTGAAGGGCTTGTCTGGGGCGTATTGTCAGGCGCAGCTTTTGGTGTGTTGGCCGTGCTCAATAGACGCAAATTAAGCCATGTCAATGCTTTCCAGGTTGCGGGCATACAAAACGCACTTGTTTTTTTATTTTTATTACCTTGGGCCATACCCTCTTTGAGGCAGGTTAGCGTGTCTGACTGGCTTTTCATCGCAGCACTCGGCGTGGTGTGCACAGGCCTGGCCCACTGGTTGTTCGTGTCAAGTTTGAGACAGCTTCCCGCCCGCACAGCTGGCTTGGTTGTCGCCTCCGAACCCCTTTATGCGATTTTCTTTGCCTGGATGCTGTTCGATCAAGTGCCCTCTGGCCGGATGCTTTTCGGAGCGGCAGTGATGATGGCCGCGATTTTTAGTGCCAGTCTGGCAGTGCGGGCGCAAAACACCTAAATGACCACTTGATTTATGATGTATAGATCAATTCGAATCTTACAGCCATGAACATGAACGAAGAATGTCCTCCTTTACAGCCACGCGATCTCCAACAATCAATGGTAAGTTGCGTGGTGCCTGCTTACAACGAGCATGACAATTTAGGCTTGTTGTTGCCGAGGCTTCAGGCTGTACTGACCCAAATCGGTGCAGACTGGGAGATTATCGTGGTCGATGATGGTAGTCGCGACGCCACGTCCGCCTTGATGACGGCATGGACTCAAAATCCAGGTTTTCGCTATGTTCAGCTTTCTCGCAACTTCGGTAAAGAGCCTGCAATTACTGCAGGGATAGAAGCTTCAGTTGGTGATGCTGTGCTGATTATGGACGCGGATCTCCAACATCCGCCCGAGTTACTGCCAAAGATGTTGAGTCGCTGGCAAGCCGGCATTGATATGATCTACGCCGTGCGTGAAAACCGTGATGATGAAAGCTTTTGTAAGCGAGTGGGGACTAAATTTTTTTACTCGCTTCTTAAGTCCTCCCGCGGAGTCGAGGTGCCTCCCCATGCTGGAGATTTTCGTCTCATGGATCGTACGGTCGTCGATGCGTTGCTGCGTCTGCCTGAAAGAAATCGTTTCATGAAGGGTTTGTACGCGTGGGTGGGCTTTAATACCGAAGCTATCCAGTATGTTCCTGATGCCAGGCTTTATGGGGATTCGCGGTTTGGCACATTGAATTTGCTCAAGCTTGCGCTTGCTGGCTTGATGTCATTTACAACTTGGCCGCTTCGTTTGGTCAGTTTGTTTGGTTTTCTGGTCTCGATCTGTTCATTTGCGTATGGACTTTTTATTGTTATCGAGTACCTGCTTTACAAAAATCCAGTCGATGGTTGGCCAACAATCGTGACGGTTCTTTTGTTTTTTTCAGGAATTAACTTGATGTCGTTGGGAGTGGTAGGGGAGTATATCGCCGGCATCTTTGACGAGGTCAAGGGCCGTCCCCTCTATATCGTCCGGCAAGCCGTCGGGCAAGCGTTTAAGAATCCAAAGTCCTGAGCCGTGCGCCTCATGCCTTCGACCCTAAAACCACTTGTTGTTTGCGCGGATGACTTTGGTATTGAGCCTGGTGTCGATGCCGCGATTGTCGACCTTGCACAATCTGGTCGGCTGAGTGCGACGGGGTGTTTGGTGACGGCGATACGTTTTCCCAAGGCCGCATCTTTATTGTCCGGTTTGCCTATCGATATTGGTTTACATCTCAATTTCACCGAGTTTTTAGGGCTTCCTGGTTTTTACGCACCTTTGGGAAAATTAATTGCCTTGTCCTATTCGCGTCGCATTTCCCGTTCGCAGGTGCGTGGACAAATCAACACACAACTTGATTTGTTTGAACGGCACGTCAAAAGAGTCCCTGACTTTGTAGATGGACACCTGCATGTCCATCAATTTCCCGTTATTCGCGAAGAGTTGCTTGGTGCTCTGACAGAGCGCTTTGGGCGGAAAATGCCTTGGCTGCGGGATACGCAGCCGACCCAAATGTCCCGTGCATTACCTCTTATGCAGCGTTTCAAAGCTCACGTGATTGGTGCGTTGGGTGCGCGTTCGCTAGTCCAGCAAGCTACGCGTGTTGGAGCGATCGTAAACGATGGTTTTATGGGAGCCTATGATTTTTCGCGTCCTCATCCGCCTTATCGCGTCATGCTAGCCGAGTGGCTCAAGCATGCGCGTATCAACAGTGTATTGATGACACATCCCGCTCAGTCTGCCTCCGACAATCTTGCCTTTGGAAGAGATCGCATTGAGGAATATCGTGTGCTTAGCAGCGAGGATTTCATTGCGCTTCTGGAGATAAATCAACTCACAATCGCGCGTTTAAGTCAGTCTGGTATCAGGCAATAATGCAGCTTTATTTGTTTTTTATTGAAGCTGCTTTTTCAGGGGCCGTGGGCGATAAAATTTCTTCACGACCGTAAAACTTAACGCCTAGTGCAATACGATCCCGGCCCTGAGTGCGTCGGTGCCTATTGGTATCTCGCAGCGAGTAGACACAGCCGCAATACTCTTGCTGATAAAACTCTTCACGTTTGCTGATTTCAATCATGCGAGCAGAGCCGCCGTGTTTGCGCCAGTTATAGGTCCAGTAAAGTAGGTTTTCGTAGCGAGCTGCTGCGCGTTCACCGGAGCCATTGATTTGATTCATGTCTTTCCAGCGAGAAATACCGAGTGAACTGGTAATGGTGTCATAGCCATGTTCGAAAGCATAAAGCGCTGTACGTTCGAAACGCATGTCAAAGCATTGCGTGCAGCGCTCACCACGTTCGGGTTCATTTTCCAGCCCCTTAATTCGGTCAAACCAATTGTCTACATCGTAGTCGGCATCAATAAAGCCAATGCCGTTTTTTTCAGCAAAGCGAATATTCTCGTTTTTGCGGATTTCGTACTCTTTGACGGGATGGATATTGGGATTGTAAAAAAATATGTCGTACTGAATTCCCGCTACAAGCATGGCCTCCATGACTTCGCCCGAGCAGGGCGCACAGCATGAGTGCAGCAAAACCTTAGAGCGGCCTTCGGGCAGAGTCAGGGAGGGGCGAAGAGCGTCTTTCACGATGTCAGCGCAGTATGCAATAAAGATTGTATTTTAGACTGTTTCACCCAAGCGTTGGACCCAAGACCGTATTCCAGAGCTTGCGAATAGTATCGCGCTCTTTTTGTAATTGCTTTTGAGGCACTCGAGCCTTGTCGGCACCTTGAAGTCGACACTGATGCTGCGCGCGACGAAGATTACGATAGGCATCGCCTCCTTGCGCTGCGAGCTCGGGCGGGATGAGGCCCGCCTCTGCGCTAAGACGTAATAGAGCGATGTTGCCTAAGTTGCCGAGCAAATTACGATGTTTGTGTGTTTGCGTCAGGACAAGATATTGCGTCACAAATTCCAAATCAACCATGCCGCCTGCGTCATGTTTGATATCAAAGTCTTGGCTGTTATTAGGATGACCCGCCGTCATTTTTTTGCGCATTTGACGAACTTCTTCGGCAAAAGCTTCAGGCTTGCGCTCCAGCATAAGTACCTGCTGGCGAATGATTTCGAATTGATGACCGACTGTAGTATCCCCTGCGGCAAAGCGGGCGCGTGTTAAAGCCTGATGCTCCCAAGGCCATGCTTTATTGAGTTGATAGGCATTGAATGCTTGGACAGAAACGGCTAAAAGTCCCGCGTCTCCATCAGGCCGCAGACGTAAATCCACCTCATAAAGACGTCCCGAGGAGGTCATCGTAGAAAGCCAAGAGGTCATACGCCGACCAAGTTTTGTATAGAGCTCCGTGGCATCCTCACGGTCATCCTCGTACAGATAGACTAAGTCTAGGTCCGAGGAGTATCCAAGTTCTTTACCACCCAAGCGACCGTAGGCAATGATTGCCATCTTCATCGGGGGCAAGTTTCCAAGACGATCAGGCTTGGCGATCAGGGGCCAGACTCGGCGCAAGGTTTCATTTAGGAGCATATCCGCGAGCGCGGAGAGTTGATCACCGAGACTTTCCACCGTCAAAACGCCTTCAAGATCCTGCGCGAGCAGCTGAAAACTGATCTGGCGTTGAAGGTCACGCATCATATTCATTTGCTGTTCGACATCAGCGCTACCGTCCGGTAACACGCAGGCATCGAGGTCAGCCCGCATCGCAGCTTCAATCCGTACGTAATCTACGGGCTCCATCAGAGCTCGCCACGCAATTAAGCTATCAAGTACAACCGGGTTTTGAGTCAAATATTGTGCAGCCCATGGACTCGCCGCCATCATGCGTGCGATACGCGCGAGGGTCTCTGGATACTCCGCCAGCAATGCGACATAGGCGCTTCGCTGAGAAATGGATTCGATCAAATCCAACAGGCGCAATGCTGCGATCATCGGTTGAGAGGTCTGACGTGCGGCTTCGAGTGCGATTGGAAGCAGGGTATCGATACGGTTGCGGCTACTTGTTGAAAGCGCGCGGATACGATGCCCGTCGAGGAAACTCTCGATACGTGTTGTCAGCGCAGGAGCTTGATCACCAAATTTTGTAATATTTTGTTCAAGTAAAGACCCTTCTGTCGCTTGGACAACTGGACGTTGACCAGCTTGCGGCGAGCTTGTGATGGAACTATCGTCGCCCAGGCCCGCAATCCGAAAGGCATCGCGGAACGTTTGCTCGACAAAATCACGGTGTTGTTTTAAGGTGCGTTCGAACGTGTCGAAACTCATACGCATCGCGACTGCAAGCTCGGCCATGCGCTCGTGCGTCTGCGGTAAAAGATGTGTTTGTGCGTCTTCGGCGTATTGAAGCGCATGCTCAACCCGTCGTAAAAATCGATAAGCTTGAGCAAGCCGATCAGCATGCTCTTCTGACAAAATGCCCGCACGTCGTTGCGCCTCTAGAGCCGTCAACAAGCCTCTTTGCTGCAGCGCTGGCATACGCCCGCCTCGAATCAGCTGAGAAAGTTGAACAACAAATTCGATTTCTCTAATCCCACCATCTCCAAGCTTGATGTTGTGGGTCGTATCGACACCTGGGCGCGCAAGCGCTTTGCGCTGCCAGTCCTGACGGATCCGCTCGCGTAGTGCACGCAATGCTGCCAAGGCATCAAAATCAAAGTATTTTCTGTATACAAAAGGCAGCCGCAAGCTCTCTGCTTGTTGCAGGCTGGCAGTCGCATCACTCTGCTCGAAGGCCTTGGTAGGAATCACGCGACCTTTAAGCCAGGCATAGCGCTCCCATTCACGACCTTGCGTAAAAAGGTATTGCTCAAAGGCATCAAGGCTCCAGGCAACAGGCCCAGAGTCGCCATCTGGCCTGAGGCGCAGATCCGTTCTAAAAACCTGACCATCAGCATCTGCCTCCGACAAAATGGGCATCATTTTGCGGGTCAGTCGGGCATAAAATTCGTGATGACTGATCGGCCGAGGTCCATCGGTCTCTCCCTCCTCGCCATAAAGCATGACCAGATCGATATCAGAAGAGACATTGAGCTCGCAGCCACCTAGTTTTCCCATGCCGATAATGATCATTTCTTGAGGAAGGTGAGTATTTGGGTCGCGCGGTGTTCCATGGGTCGTCACCAACTCTTGCATAACGGTTCGATAGGCTTGGTTGACACACATATCCGCCAAAGCCGTCATCGCTGAGACGACCTCCTCGAGATCGGCCAGTCCGCCTAAATCTCTCACCATGACCAGATAAAAAGTCCTTTTCCTAAGTTGTCGAAGTGCTTTTCTGCAGTCAGAGGCCTCTAGCACGGCATGGGTCGATGTTTGACCCACCAGCTCAGTGAACCACCCCTCAATTCTTTCAGGGGTGACAGATTGTGCGCATTCTCGCTCTAGCCATTGGGTGAACTCGGGATGGCTGTTGCTTAAACGTCGAAGAACGCCTGACCAGGTCAAAGCGTTTGTCAGAGTTGATTCGGTCATTGGATGGCGGATCGACAAGTTAAAATAGGTATTGGTTTAGTTTCTATTCTAGTGACTTATATTTCAGAGGCAAGATTAGGCTTTGATATTTTTTAAAAAAACACTTCGTTTTCTAATAATTAGTCTTTTGCTGTTCTATTTTGCAGCAGCGACTACGATGTTGGGCGTCCGCTATCTTTTTCTGCCGCACATCAATGAATGGCGGCCTGAAATAGAAAAGCGCCTCTCCAAGGCACTTGGCGCGGATGTCACCATGGGTGAAATTGCCGCCAGCTGGTCTGGCCTGAACCCCGCTTTAGCGCTACAAAACCTCAGGTTACGTGATCGACAAAGCAATGTTGAGTTGTTGTATGTGCCTGATGCCTTCGCTGTCGTGTCTTGGCGAAGCATTTTCAATTTGGATTTGCGCTTAAGACAGCTTGAGGTAAACGGTATTCATGTCTCAGGCAGTCGCAGGAAAGATGGCCGAATCGTTTTTGCATCCAGCGTACTCGGCGAGCAAAGTCCTGACAGGATTAATTTTTCCTCAGATACACCCGCCGTTCGGTGGTTGTTGAGTCAGGGTCAAATCATTATCCGCGACGCGACCTTTTATTGGATGGATCATCTTAGAGAAGCGCCAGAGCTCGCGATTGAAGGCATTAACTTCAACATCACCAACAGTATTTTTCATCATCAAATGCGGGTGAGTGCGAGCCTGCCCCGAGAGCTTGGCAGTACCATCGAACTCATTGTCCGTAAGGATAATATTTACAATCCGGTTGCATCGCAAAAGCAGGGTGAAGGTGAAATCTTTATTGAAATCAATGACGCACAACCTAGTGCATGGTCTCCTTGGGTGGATCTCCCCAAAACTGAAGGCCGTTTTGCAACACGTCTTTGGCTGACAATATCTTCGGGTCATCTTGGACGGGCGACGATCGATCTGGCGGGGGCTTACGCAGCAATACATTTGAGCGATCGTGATACGACCGTGATCAGAGCGGAGCACCTCGAGGCTCGCCTGAGTGGCTGGTTGGGCGATCTGTTTCCAGAAAATGCATGGATGCTTTTCGATCGCAGCCCAAATCAAGTGGGGATTTCTCTGAACTTGAGTGGTCAAGGTTTACAAGTCGAGTCTAGTTTGTTTGATCCCCGTACCCTTTCAGTTGGTAATGTCTCAGCGAACACTCGATGGAATCGTAATGCGAGTCAAAAGCTTCAAATCACTACGACACAACTCGGTTTAAAGTCGGGGAGTATGCTTGCGGATTTTAGTGGCAAGTGGACACAAGGGGAGGCGTTATCTCCCGGGGTGGTGGATATCTCTGGCATGTTCAATGGGGTGGATCCAACAAAGCTGCATCAATATGTCACCACAGAGACCAGCGCCGAGACGCGGGAGTGGTTGCGTCGCGCAATCCTTAATGGCACGCTGAATCAGGTGGGCATGAAGCTCCAGGGGGACTTATCTAAATTTCCCTTTAACGAACCTGGTTCTGAAGCAGGCGTGTTTCGCCTCGAGGCGCAGCTTGATCAGGTGTCGATTGATTATGACTATGTTGAGCCACATCAGCCGCAATGGCCAGCAGTTACCCTCTTGAGTGGCAACTTGCAGTTCGATAAGTTGGGCTTGACGATCAAAAGTGATCAAGCCCAAGTGATCGGCATGCACGGACGTCCTATACAGATTTCAGGGCTAGAAGTTCATGCGCCTAATCTGGACTTAAATCCTAATGTCTCCGTGCGTCTAAATAGCACTGGCTTAGTGCAGGATTACTTGTCAATGCTCAAGAGGACGCCTATTCAGCATGACTTAAGTAAACAAGCTGAGACGTTAGAGGTAAAAGGCCAAGCTTCGATGCCATTATCTTTGGATTTTGATCTTGAACAACAGCGTGTCGTGTTGATCAACGGTCAATTCAAATTTTCTGATGCAACGATTGCTTTAAAGAAAGAGGGCGTGTCAGTTGAAAAAATCAATGGAGTCTTTGAGTTCAATGATGAGGTTGTGGTTGTCAAAGAGATGCGAGGCGAGGCGTTGGGTGGACCTGTTACCTTGTCTGGAGAATGGGGACCCAAACTTCGCCAATTGGCTCTAAAAGGTGAGTTGACAAGCATTGCTGCTGAAAAACATCAAAATTTGAGCGCCTTGCTTGCAGTCACTGGACGCACCAGTTATCAGGCTGACATTAAAGGAACAGCGGCAGGAGGAATCGATCTCGAAGTGCGCTCAAGTCTCGAAGGTCTCAATATCAAATTGCCGCCACCCCTTGGAAAGTCAGCGGCTCAAAAACGTCCACTGTCCGTTCGATTACAGAGTCTTCAGCAAGGCAAAGTCGACATAACAGCCTTGAGCTTCAGTATGGGCAACGTGTTGAATGGTCGCTTTGAACACAACCCCAACGGGCGAGGACCCTCTTACTTTTCTCGCGGTGCGATTGTGATGGGAGGCCCCGCCATACTGCCTCCTGCTGGGCTGACCATGAATTTCGGTTTTGATCGTGTGAATTGGGACGATTGGAAATCGCTATCGGATCAGCTCACTTCACCATCCGTACCAAATGCTGTCGCAGCAACGCCCGCCATATTCCCTCCCTTGCAACAACTGCGTGTGCGCTCTCCTGAGTTTATGTTTGCTGAGTTGAGCTTCCGTGATTTGGATTTAATGCTCAGCAAAACGACGTCGCAAAAGTGGTCTGCGCGGCTTGAATCCAGGGAGACTCAAGGGGTTGCCTCGTGGACGACCGGAGAGCGCGGGTTGGTTGGTCCTGTCGTAGCAAGGTTTTCAAAGCTTGCCGTCGGCACCCAAGACGCCTCAGCGCAAGATCCGCCTAAAACCGAGGTCATTGACGAAAAGCAATGGTCATCGATGCCGGCGATCGATTTATCGGTTGAAGACTTCACTTTATTCGGTAGTCGACTAGGGGCTCTGCATCTTGTGGGAGCCAATGAGGACAAAGGTTCGCGCTGGACGATCCATGAGCTTGAAGTATTGAGTCCGAATGCAAAAATGACAGCAAAAGGGACGTGGTTTCTGAAAGGTCCTGAGCGGGGAATTCATTTGGACACTTTGATTACGATTTCCAATTTAGGAAAGTTATCTGATCAATTAGGCCATCAAAATCGTGCGCTCGAAGGCTCTGGCACGATCAACGCAAAGATCAATTGGCTGAATTTCCCTTGGGTGTACACCTATACAGGGCTGAATGGTGAGGTGACCGTTGATCTTAAAGACGGTGTTTTTCAACACGTGAACTCTCGCAGCGCTCGTTTGCTTGAAGTACTTTCCCTGCAGTCGCTTCAACGCATTTTGAGTTTTAATTTCCGAACAGGTAGTGAGTTCAAAGATGGTTTCCCTTGGAGCAGCATCAAAGGTGATTTTACGCTCAAGCAAGGTGAAGTCCAAACCAAAAACCTTGTTGTGCGCAGCCCGATTGCGCGTATCTCGCTGACGGGAGGCTCGAACCTAACCCAAAAAAGCTGGAATATGGATGCGGATGTTCGCCCTCTTCTTGATATGAGCGGTGCTGCCGTTGCGACTGCGTTTGTCGTTAATCCGCTAGCTGGACTCAGTGCGCTTGTCACACAGTTTTTATTGCGAAATCCTATTGAGCGGGCGATGAGTGCAAAGTATCAGGTTAAAGGTACTTGGGATGAGCCAGAGCTCATCCCAATCGGTGCCCCTACGCCGGTGCCGAGCCAACCAGTACTTGGTGGCTAGAGGTGCTTATTTTTTCATCATGTCAAAAAATTCGGCGTTGTTCTTTGTAGAGCGCATTTTGTCCATGATGAACTCCATTGCCTCGACCTCATCCATATCGTGGATGAATTTACGCAACACCCAGATCTTTTGAAGCAAATCAGGTTTGATGAGCAGCTCTTCACGACGTGTGCCGGATTTGTTGAGATTAATCGCGGGATAAACCCTTTTTTCTGCAAGACGACGTTCGAGATGAACCTCGGAGTTGCCCGTGCCTTTGAATTCCTCGTAAATGACTTCGTCCATACGGCTGCCAGTTTCAATTAAGGCTGTACCGATGATGGTGAGCGAGCCACCTTCTTCGAGATTGCGTGCAGCACCAAAGAAACGTTTTGGGCGCTGGAGCGCATTCGCATCTACGCCACCTGTCAATACTTTGCCGGAGGCAGGAACAACAGTGTTATAGGCGCGGGCAAGGCGGGTAATTGAATCTAGCAAAATTACCACATCTTTTTTCATTTCAACCAAGCGCTTAGCTCGTTCGATCACCATTTCAGCGACTTGGACATGACGCGTAGCAGGTTCATCAAACGTGGAGGCGACGACCTCACCGCGCACAGTACGCTGCATCTCGGTGACTTCCTCAGGGCGTTCGTCTACGAGCATTACGATCATCACTGCATCAGGAAAATTGGCTGTGATTGCATGTGCGATGTGCTGCATCATGACCGTTTTACCAGACTTAGGGCTTGCGACGATCAAACCGCGTTGACCTTTACCAATCGGAGCAAAAATATCCAAAATTCGACCGGTCAGGTTCTCCTCGCTTCTGATGTCGCGCTCGAGAGTCATCACTTTATCAGGATGCAGCGGCGTCAGGTTTTCAAACATGATGCGGTGCTTGATTGCCTCTGGAGGAAAGCCATTGACCTTATCGACTTTTACTAGAGCAAAATAGCGCTCTCCATCCTTGGGCGTACGCACTTCGCCCTCAATGGAGTCGCCGGTATGAAGATTAAAGCGGCGAATTTGCGAGGGAGAAATATAGATATCGTCAGTGCTGGCTAGATACGAAGTATCTGGGGAGCGCAGAAATCCAAAGCCGTCGGGTAAGACTTCGAGCACGCCATCGCCAAAGATTTGCTCACCTTGTTTGGCACGTCGCTTCATGATCGCAAACATAAGTTCTTGTTTACGTAAGCGGTTTGCGTTTTCGATTTCGAGGCCGGCGGCCATTTCGAGCAGCTGCGAAACGTGCTGCGCCTTCAGTTCATTAAGGTGCATTGATATTTATCTGGAAAAGTGGCTTCGTAAATGAAGACAAGGGTCAAAAAAGGGAGTTAAAAGGAAAACTTGTAGAGAACAGCTCGCGCTAAGCAGAGTCAATGGCGGGCCTCGAAGGGGCCCGCGCGTGGAAACGAATTAGATCGCGCCGTTTAAAAACTCAGTCAGCTGGGATTTTGAAAGTGCGCCAACCTTGGTCGCAGCAACTTTGCCATCCTTAAACAACATCAGCGTTGGAATGCCTCGGATGCCGAATTTAGCGGCCGTTTCTTGGTTTTAGTCAACGTTCAGTTTTGCAACGGTGACCTTGCCAGCAAACTCCGTGGCGACTTCCTCGAGCATCGGTGCGATCATTTT
>CAMBLP010000016.1 GCA_945868195.1 Bordetella parapertussis | reverse complement strand
GCCCACGCCGCCGAAGCGGGACACAAGCTTCCCGAGTTTCCGCGCACCTTTTTTAAGACCCCTGCGGCGCTCGTGGCGCATAACGAAGATTTTGAAAAGCCAAGCTTGTCGCCCGAGTTTGATTTCGAGGGCGAGATGGCAGTGATTATCAGCAAAACCGCCCGTAAAGTCCGCGCCGAAGACGCCGCGCAATACATCGCGGGCTATACCTGCTTTATGGATGGTTCGGTCAGGGACTATCAGTTTCAGCGCACGCTTGACCAAGGTAAAAACTTTTATCGTTCGAGCTCAATCGGTCCCGCGTTGGTGACCTCCGACGAGGTCGGCGATCTTGATCCGCTCACGCTGACCACCATTGTTTCAGGTGAAACGATGCAGCATACCGCCTTCGATAATATGATTTTTACGATTCCAAAGCTGATCGAATACATCTCTGGTTTTACTGAGTTGCATGCTGGCGATGTCATTGCGACGGGTACCCCCGAAGGAGTAGGCTTTAGTCGAACGCCACCTAGATTTTTGCAAAAGGGTGACGTGGTCGAGGTCATCATTGATAAAATAGGTGTTCTGCGTAATCAAGTATCTTAGCAAAATGACAATTAGCGATCCTCAGTATTCGCAGTCCAGCATCCTAGAACCGGTTGCAGTGACTGCGGGTCCGGTGGGACACGGCTCTACGCACGTCCTGATGCTTGCCGCGATTGGTGTGGTGTTTGGAGATATCGGAACAAGTCCTCTGTATGCACTAAAAGAGTGCTTTAGTCCCGAACACGGTATCCCCTACTCGCGCGAGGCATTGCTTGGTGTTTTGTCCATGCTTTTTTGGGCGATTTTATTAGTTGTGACGCTCAAGTATGTTGTGATCGTCATGCGAGCAGACAACAGAGGTGAGGGTGGAGTGCTGTCCTTGATGGCACTCGCGTTGCGCTCATTCAAAGGAACAGGAAAACCGTATCTTGCTGTGATGATGCTGGGTATGTTCGGTGGATGTATGCTGATCGGTGAGACCGTGATCACGCCAGCAATTTCAGTCTTATCAGCGGTTGAAGGACTTGAAATCATTGCTCCTGAACTCAAGCGCTTCGTCATTCCCCTCACCGTCGCCATCCTGATTTGTTTATTTTTTATTCAAAAATACGGCACTGCTGCAGTAGGCAAGCTTTTCGGACCTGTTACGTTGTTATGGTTTATCACCTTAGCAGTCCTTGGTGTATCGAATATCCTGAAGCAACCTGAAATATTTATTGCGATCAATCCCTTTTATGCGATCAGTTTCATTTACGAGCATACTTTTCTCGCATTTATTGTTTTAGGTTCAGTGGTGTTGGTCATCACAGGCGTCGAGTCTCTGTATCTGGATATGGGACATTTTGGTAAAAAACCAGTACGTTACGCTTGGCTTTTTGTCGTGATGCCGAGTTTGTTGCTCTGCTATTTTGGTCAAGGCGCTTTGTTATTGAGCGATCCTAGCGCGATACGTAATCCCTTCTATTTGATGGTTCCAAGCTGGGCATTGATGCCGATGGTGGGTTTTGCCACAGTCGCAACGGTGATTGCATCGCAGGCCGTCATTTCTGGTGCTTTTTCTCTTGCAAATCAAGCAACGTTACTTGGTTTTTTGCCACGATTAAACATCAAGCACACTTCCGACGCAGAGCGCGGACAGATTTATGTGCCAGCTGTGAATTGGGCGCTGTTGGCGATGGTGCTATTCACAGTCATCCAGTTTCGTGAGTCTGGTAACTTGGCTGCTGCCTATGGCATATCACTGACAACGACGATGCTCATCACAACCCTGCTTGTGGCCATCGTCATGTTGCGCGAATGGAAGCTCAATCCGATTTTAGTCATATTATTTTTATTAATATTTTTATCAATTGATTTATCCTTTTGGGCAGCCAATCTTGTCAAAATCAAAGCAGGCGGATGGTACCCACTTCTTTTAGGCGTTGCATGCTTTACCTGCTTGATGACATGGTATACAGGTCGTCGTTTACTGAGAGAAAAAGCCATTGATGGTTCGATTCCACTCTCTGATTTTGTGACGAGTATTTTGGCGCATCCTCCTCATCGCATCGAAGGGACGGCTGTATTTTTGACGGCTCATGTGGATCACACGCCCGCCACGATGTTGCATAATTTAAAACACAACAAGGTCCTGCATAAACGTGTATTTTTCATCAAACTGAGCACGTGGGATGTACCCTTTGTGAACGATGATGAAAGGTTGCAACTTAAAGAGCTTGGTAAAGACATATACGTGGTGCGAGCCGTCCATGGTTTCAAAGAAACTCCCGACATCAACTCTGTACTGGCGTTGATCACCGCCAAGTACGGGCTCGAGTTTAATGAAATGGACACCTCATTCTTTTTGGCGCGAGACACGATTGTGCCCAGCAAGTTGCCTGGCATGGCACTCTGGCGTGAAAAACTGTTTTCCTGGATGTATCAGAACGCGGCTAAGCCTTCGGACTTTTTCAAGATACCGCCTAATCGCGTGGTTGAACTGGGCGCCAAGATAGAAATTTAAACCCTGAGCAGTCAGAGTACTGCTTAAAACTGACGAGGCCGTGCGTACAGATCGGTATGACCGATCTCGCAACTTTGGGCCAAGCTTCGGCTTTGCTTCCAGGCGCTGACTTCTTCAACAGAGACCCGTTTCGTTTCCAATACGGCGCCCGCACTCCCGATCGCTAATTGCTCGATCAGCGTACGGTCAGACGCGTCTAGTTTCCAAGGACTCTGAGCGCTCGATACAGCAAAACCTCGCGCTTTTAAAAGTTTATCCATCACGCCGGCAGCAGTTGGCCCAGCTGCTGCGCCAAAACCCTTGTCAGTTTGCTGGTGGGCACGAAAGGCATTCAGCATCGCTGCATCGGTGGGCTGGGGAGGGCTCCAGACTTCCTGGCCGTTATATGTGAGAACGGTGTAGAGCGGAGCGCTGAGTAAGCCGCAAAACCGCTCCAGCCAGCTCTCGGCGACCAGATCAAAAAATGCAGCCGCAGTCAGCAGATCCATAGGCCGAGAAAGCACCGCTTCAAGATTGCTTGACAAGTCTTCGCAGAGAAAATCGATAGAAAGATGTTTTCCATTTTTAAGTACTACGAGTGTTTCTTGCTCGGAGACAATCTTGTCGGCCCATTGCATCAGTGCGGCCTTTGCCGCACTCAGCAGAGCGGTATCATAATCAACCAGCGTCCAATGCTGTATCGCAGGCAGATGTGGTGCCAAGGCACGTAAGTTAGAGCCCGAACCACAACCAAGATCTACAAGGTTGATGGGACCCGGACGCACGCGAGCCAAATGGGCAAGGTCGTGCACAACTTTATCGCGTAAGGACACATCGCGAGCGCGATGATCCGCAGGCTCCCGAAGGGCGAGCCATTGTGCAGAAAAACCTGTCATATCGATTCCATTTAAAAAAGCTATTTAATAGGTTGAGGCGTATGCTCAACGGACGCATTAAATTGTTGTTTCACAATTTCGGTAAATCGACCGCCATGTGCAAAAAGCGCATCAAAGGTACCCGCTTCGATGACGCGGCCCGCGTCCATCACCAAAATCATATCGGCTTGTCGAATCGTGCTGAGTCGATGCGCGATGACCAAGGTACTGCGTTGACGCGTGACCTCGTCCATCGCCTTGAGCAGACTAGTCTCGGTCGAGCTATCCAACGCGCTCGTGGCTTCATCCAGAATTAATATGGGTGGATCTTTGAGCAGTACGCGAGCAATCGATAGCCGTTGACGCTCACCGCCCGACAGGCTGCGCCCACGCTCACCAATCGTCGTATCAAAGCCTTTGGGTTGTTTCAGAATAAAGTCTAAGGCTTGAGCGCGTGCGCAGGCTTGTCTGAGGTCGGGCTCGGTCGCCTCTGGGGAGCCGACACGAAGGTTTTCCGCGATCGAGCGATTAAAGAGTAGAGGCTCCTGAAAGACAACGCCGATGTTGCGTCGTAACGCAGTCAGCTGAAACGATCGTATATCCTGACCGTCGATCGTAATCGTGCCAGACTGGGGGTCAAAGGCGCGATAAAGGAGACTGAGTGCGGTGGATTTTCCAGCGCCGGTGGTGCCGACTAAGGCCAGCGTTTGACCAGGCGCAACCTTGAAGCTGAGTTTGTCGACCGCGGATCGTTTGCCATCATAAGAAAAACTCACGTTGTGAAATTCGATGTTCCCCTCGCAACGACCAGGATCAATCGCGTTGGGCGCATCCAGAATCTCAGGCGCAGTATCGAGTACGCTAAAAAACTCTTTTAATCGCGGTGCGTCCATCGCGAGTTTGTTGGCAAATGCCACGATCTGTTCGAGACGACTAATCACCATGCCGGCAAAGGCAATAAACGTCACGATCTCGCCGATCGTGATGAGTGATTTGGTATAGAGCCATGCACCTAAAATGACAATACACAAAATGCTTAGAGTCGTGGCCGAGCGAGTTAATACTGTGACGAGTGCCCACCACGACAAAACCGGAAGTTGAGCACCAAGTACGCGTTGACTAATCGTATGCAACGCTTTAACTTCAGTTTGAATGCGCGAAAAACTTTGCACAAGCGCGATATTACCCAACGTATCTGATGCAAGCTCTGCTAAATCAGAATGATGGCTCTCGACTTGTTGTTGTAGTTTTTGGGTTTTTCTCAAGATGAAATGAGTCAGCACACCAAACAACAGACACAAGACAATCAATACGAGAGCCAGACGCCAGTTGATATAGAGCGCGAGCGGCACCAACACGACCAAGGACACAAAGGCCGCCAGGTGCTCTCTGAAAAAACTCAACCAGAGCCACCACAGTGTGTCCGTGCCTTGCAGCATGATTTTCATGAGCCTACCGGAATGCGTGCGTGACTGTTGCGCAAGGGGCAGGTGAAGCACGTGTTCAAAATACTCGCCGAATATTGCGTGACGCCTACGATGGGCAAGACGATCAGAAAAAAGCGCGACCAGCGTTGAGCACAAAATGGTGAATAAACCAAAGCCAGTCCACAGCAATAACAGAGGCCAGACGCCCGCCCAAATTGCGGCTGGTTGATCGCTGGGGATTGAAGACAGCGTGTCGATCACACGCCCGAAAAGAACCGGCTCCGCAAAAAGCGCCATGGCGAGCATGACGTTGGCCAAGGCCAGCATCCAGCCGAGTCGTCGATCCGAGCCCAGTTTGTCGAGCACCCGCAAGTACAGGCGTATAAATTTCATGAGCGCTCAGAGGACTTAAGGAGTGCGTTTAAAGCTTCGGGCGGATTGATTTCCTCGGGTAAGGAAAGTAGGCGATGTGAAATCATCCACCGCCCTAGCCAAGGTTGTGAGGTTAAGACCGCAAGGGGTATGGCGAGCAGCAGACCACTAAAAAATATCAGAGCGAAGGGCAGAACTGCAGGGTGGGTGACAAGTAGAAGTCCTGACAGTATCAGACCCAACAGTGTATGCGGCCAAAATTGTTTGATTGCAACCGACAATGGAATGGTGTGATCGTCTCTGGCCTGGGCTGTCCAACCCGCTTTTTTGCCGAAGAGCAGACCTGTCATAAAGATGGTCTGATTCAACCAAGAGATGGGATTCATCAAGATTGAGAAAAGCATCTCCAAGCTCAGATTTAACGCAAAGCGCCAGCCACCACCAAAGCGCGCGCGTTCTTCTGGACGCAGTAGGACATCCAAAGCGCCTGCGATTTTTGGTTGATACCACATCAAGAGTGTACAGATCAACAATGTGAGTGACGCTGTGCTTTGAGCAAAGTCTGCAGCGTTCGTATGCAGACTGAGCGCAAGTGTTCCAAGCACCAGCATGGCGATCCAGGCAGCTGAACCCAAGAACATCAAAATCGCCTGAGCCAGTTGGTAACGATTCATCAGCTTGAGTCCGGGCAAGGTTAGCAAATGAATGTATTGCAAATTGCCTTCGCACCATCGTAGATCGCGACGAATGAACTCGGTCAGTGTCGGCGGATTTTCTTCCCAGCTCTCATCCTCTTGAGGAAAGACGCGCACCTCAAAACCGGCGCGCCGCATAAGCACGGCTTCGACTAAATCATGACTCAAAATATGACGTGTCGAACCTTCACGCGTTGGGAGTAGGGGCATCTCGCAGTGCTCGATAAAAGGAGCGAGGCGAATCACGGCGTTGTGTCCCCAATAAGGGCCGCAGTCATACTGCCACAAAGCCGAACCCATCGTGTAGGACCGCATGCCCAGACGCATGCCAAATTGGAACAGTCTGGTAAACGCACTGGTCGAAGGTAGTCCAACGACTAGACCTTGTAAGATCCCGAGACGAGGACTGGCTTGCATCATACGCACTAAGCGCAACATGGAATCGCTCGTCATGAAGCTGTCCACATCGAGCGTTAGTGCAAAATCGTGCTGGGTGCCCCAACGTTTACAAAAGTCTGCGATGTTTCCTGCTTTGTACCCTATGTTGTCCGTACGGCAGCGATAGGTGATCGCGATACATGAACTCCAGCGTTGCTGCATGGCGTCGAAACAGGCTTGCTCTTGTGCGGCAATCACATGGTCATTGGTATCGCTCAAGATGTAGAGATGAAAGTGTTCGCCAATCCCGGGTTGTGCGAGACCGTGGAGCATCGATTCAAGATTGCGTTCGATGCGTTCGGGCGTTTCATTGCGAATACTCAACAAAATAGCCGTGGAGCTTGTTAGGGGTTCAGTCCCTGAGATGTCCATTTCCCGCGGCAAGACAGCAGCGGTGGGTCCAGTCGAAAGTTGGTACAACAAGAGGCCAATCAAACCATTCCAGAAGCCCACCACCATCCAAGGTAAAGTCACCCCCTGCATGATCAGGAGTGCGATGTACAACGCTGTTGGTACTTGGGGGGAGAGGGCTTCATGCATGAGCCAAAGCATGAATAAAGCTGAACTGACTGAAAGCAAACAAAAAAGGCTGCGGCGTGCGGAGATCGCACGCGCAGAAGGGTTATTCATAAAGGTTTTCAAGGGGATGGCCTCTGGCTCACTTATACTCTGCGAAATGCTCTATTAGTATAAGTCAGAGCGGATTGTTTACATTTAAAACCTAGGACTCATGCGTGGTGAGAGATCAACCCCCTTTAGCTGTGTCGACTAGCGCTCAGGCGCTTTGGTATGTCGGACCTGAGCGTTCGGAGTTACGCGAGGAGACGCTTGCCGGCTTGACAGGTGAGACCCTTCAAGTGCGGTCGGTATTTGGAGCCTTGAGCCGAGGAACAGAGTCACTTGTTTATCGCGGACAGGTTCCCGAGAGCGAGTTCGCTCGGATGCGCGCCCCATTTATGGGTGGCGCCTTTCCCTTTCCCGTAAAGTATGGCTATTCGAACGTGGGACGTGTCGAAGCAGGACCTGATTCTCTTTTGGGAAAACTCGTATTTAGCCTCATGCCCCACCAGACCGTATTTCAGGCAGAACCGAGCGCCGTGATGCTTGTTCCAGAGGGTGTGGAAGCATCCCGCGCCGTATTGGCGGCCAATATGGAAACCGCGCTTAATGCCGTTTGGGATGCAGCCCCCGGTCCAGGTGACCGTATTGTGGTGGTGGGCGCTGGTGTTGTCGGTTGCTTGGTCGCCTATTTGTGCGGACATTTTCCAGGTGCTGAAGTGACGTTGGTGGATGTCAACCCTGAGCGAGCCGGGATCGCTGAGGCCTTGGGTGTGAGATTTGCACCGCCTGCAGCCGCTCCTCTCGAGTGCGATGTAGTGATCCATTGCAGCGCCAATCCCGCCGGACTCGCGACGTCGCTGGCTTGTGCCGGCGAAGAGGCGACCGTTCTGGAACTCAGCTGGTATGGCTCTGGCGTTGTCAACGTTGCGCTGGGGGGCGCTTTTCATAGCCGACAGCTTAGACTGCAATCCAGCCAGGTCGGTCATATTTCGGCTTCTCGTCGGCCACGCTGGACTTACCGCCGTCGCCTGAGCGCTGCCTTGAAGATGCTTCAGGACGCGCGACTCGATGTACTGCTGGCTCCCGCGGTGGATTTCGCAAGTTTACCTGCACGCTTACCTGAAATTTTAGGCCGTCAGAGCACCGTGCTTTGTCAGCTGATCCGTTACCCTTGATTTCATCTTTTTGATCCATTTTTTCCTAAGGAGTTGCCGTGTTTACAGTCGAAGTCCGTGACCACATCATGATTGCCCATTCGTTTCGCGGAGACGTTTTTGGACCTGCGCAGGCATTGCACGGCGCGACCTTCGTGGTCGATGCAGCATTTATTTCTAAAGAGCTCGATCCCAACGGCATCGTGATCGATATCGGCCGTGCACTCGATGTCCTCAAGGCCACGCTCAAACCCTTGAACTACAGCAATCTTGACGAGCGCCCTGAGTTCAAGGGGATCAACACCACTACTGAGTTTCTGACAAAATATATTTTTGATCAATTGGCCAACGCCGCGCGTAGTGGTGGCCTCGGACGTGATGGCAAAGAGTTGCATGCCATCCGTGTGACGATTTCCGAGTCCCACGTAGCCCGCGCTTGGTACGAAGCCGCGCTTCACTAAAACATGAAACGACTGGTCTTTGCTTTTCCTGGTGAGCTTGAAACACCGACGGGGGGTTACATCTACGATCGGCGCATCATTGAGGGTCTTCAGGGGCTGGGCTGGCAAGTCGACTTACTCAGTTTAGGTGCCGGCTTTCCCTACCCTAGTGCGGAAACTATCACGCATGCCGCAACGCTTTTGCAAGCCGTGCCTTCAGGCACACTTGTTGTGATCGATGGTCTTGCTTCAGGTGTGTTGCCCGAGGCGGTCGCGGCTTTGTCTCGGCATCACCCGGTGGTCGCCTTGGTTCATCACCCTTTGGCCTTTGAGACGGGTGTCAGTCCGCACCAAGCCGAAGCTTTTCGACTCAGCGAGACGCGGGCTCTCAGTCACGTCAAACAGGTGATCGTGACCGGGCCTTCGACTGCAAGAGATTTGGAGCAATTCTTTGCGGTTGCTCCTGCATCGATTGATGTTGTTCGTCCCGGTACTGCGCGTGCTGCTCTAGCGCAGGGGAGCGGTTCTGAGACCTTGCATCTCGTATCGGTGGGTTCGGTCACGCCTCGTAAGGGCTTTGATGTGTTGCTCGCAGCCTTGCAACCTCTTTCGGCACTGCCTTGGTCTCTGACGATCGCGGGTGATCTGATGCGTGATGACAAGGCGCCTGTCCAGCTCGCAAGTGATATCGAGCGTTTTGGTTTTCAGCAGCGCGTGCGGACGCTCGGCGCAGTCAATGACACAGCATTAGAGGCACTTTATCAAAGTGCGGATGTATTTGTGTTGGCTTCGTTTTTTGAAGGGTATGGGATGGCCTACGCCGAGGCATTGGCGCGAGGTTTACCGGTCATTGGCACAACAGGTGGTGCGATTCCCGATACCGTACCCCAAGAGGCAGGCGTGCTCGTGCCGCCAGGAGATGTGCAGTGCCTGACGCAGGCTTTGCGTACGGTGATGCAGGACAAGGCGCTGCGGGAGCGCCTATCTCAAGGCGCGAAACGTGCAGCGATGCAGCAGCCGACTTGGGAGCAAACGGTTCAGCGTTTTGCTGAGGTGCTAGAACGGTTGCAGACGCAGTCTTAGTTATGAAGCAGAGATTTTTATGCGTTGCGCAGTCAAATCGCAATCAAATAAAATTTCATTGCCAAGCAAGTGCGTGAGAACATTCAAGCGCAGTGCCTGATCCATATGTTCGATGGCGGGTAGATTGAGACTCGCGCGACCCGAACCCATCAAAATAGGTGCAACGATCAAGTGCAGTCGATCGAGACAGCCCGCTTGCAAAAAGCGCGATACTGTTTCCGCACCCCCTTCGATTAACACGCGGTTTAGTCCGCGCTGATGTAAGCACCTCAAGATGTCTGGAGGTGCGATGCGACCATCGAGCGCAGGGAGCGCAACAATTTCAACGCCTGCCGGTGCGGTGATTTCAGCACCTTCAGAGACAATCCATAATCGACGTGCGCCATCGTCAAGCCAGACCCGTGCTTGAGGATTCAGTTTGCCCTTGGGGTCAATGACGACCCGCGCTGGATTTTTACCGCCGACAAGTCTGACATTGAGTTGCGGGTCGTCGGCGATGGCGGTGCCGACTCCTACTACAACCGCATCAAGCAAAGCGCGCAACTGGTGCAGATGCGTCAAACCTGGACGGCCATTGATGTATTTGGATTGACCAGTCACAGTGGCAATGCGACCAGCCATGGTTTGACCGAGCTGTCCGACCACCATCATGCTGTCTACTTGACTAATCCTGAGGGGCTCGAAAAGCGCCTGGAAGGGTGAGACAGCTAAAGGATCGGAACTAAAGAATTCCTTTAAAAATAGATTCCAATGAGCAAGCGCCTCCGAGGGGGTTTGCTCGCCCTGAAGGTGAAAGTCGGGTGTAGATGAAACCAAAGTTAAAAATCCCCGAAATTGAGAACGAAGTAGGTGTATTCCATTAGGGATTTACCTTATGCTGTCATAATATTAGATTGTGCTGTTTGTTGCCTAAGTTTTTATTTTTAAAGCCCTATTCATCTTTTAGCCCAGCCTACCTTGTCGATTCCTGATCCTCTCATTGAAGTAGACCGTGCCATTTCCGAATTGCGCCGCGGAGCGATTGTGCGTGTGCATGAGGGCGATGCCAGCTTTTTAATTCTGGCTGCCGAAGCCCTGACGCCCGAGCACCTTGGTCTGCTGACTCGTCATGGTCATAGCGCTCCTCGTCTTGTCATGACAGGAACGCGTGCCAATGTGCTCGGAATTGACAAGACCGACCGTTTAGCCTGCGTGGTGACGCATCCCCAGGGGCTGGATTTAGCGATCATTGAGTTCTTGGCTAATCCACTAGCGGCGCTGATACAGCGCCCGGACTTGTCTGGACTCGTCCTAACGGATGCTGATGCGCTCGCCCGATCATGCGTCACGCTCTCCAAGCTTTCACGTTTGTTACCAGCTGCGTTGATTGTCGAGGGTGCCGGCACGCCGGATATTTTGTCGGTCAAAGCCAGTCTCATTCACGACTATATGCAAAACGCCGCCAAGGCTCTCACGCTTGTGAGTCAGGCGCGTGTCCCATTGGAAAACGCTGAAAACGCGCGTGTCGTGGCATTTCGTCCGCGAGACGGGGGTATTGAACATCTTGCGGTCATGGTCGGCGACGTCGATACGACGCAACCCGTCTTGGTGCGTTTGCACTCTGAATGTTTTACGGGTGATTTGATTGGATCGTTGCGTTGTGACTGCGGAAATCAGTTGCGCGGCGCGATTGCAGAGATGTCCAAAGTCGGTAGCGGCATCCTTTTGTATCTCGCTCAAGAAGGACGCGGTATCGGCTTGGTGAACAAACTACGCGCCTACCAACTGCAGGATTCTGGTTTCGATACGGTGGATGCTAATTTGCATCTTGGCTTTGATTCGGATGAGCGCAACTATTTACCGGCTGCGCAGATGTTGCGTTTGTTGGGTGTGAACCGCGTCAGATTGATGACGAACAATCCCACCAAGGTTGCCGCCTTGGCGCAGCATGACATTGAGGTCGTTGAACGCGTGCCACACATCTATCCTTCAAACGAGCATAATGATGGTTATCTCCGGACCAAGGCCGCGAAAAGCGGACATATGTTCGAGTTTTAATTTGACCCCATGGGTGATTGTCATGATTCAAAAAGAAAAGTTCGGTGTGCAGAGCACCTTCATTGCATCCAAGCATGCCAAAGCAATCGGTTGGTTTTCTGTCGGTCTTTCAGCACTGCTCTTGTCGGGCTGCGCACAGGTTTCAAGTGTTCAGCCCGGCACACCGGTGACCGAGGTGATTAAACAATACGGCAGCCCTGACATCATTTGTCCGTCGAGAGACGGGGGTAAGCGCATGGTGTGGACACAGCAACCTCAGGGTGAAACAGCCTATGCTCTGCATGTTTCCAAGCAAGGAATCGTCGGTGCGCCACAGCAGGTCCTCACCGAAAAAAGCTTCAGTATTTTAGGCAACGGAGAGGTCTGGACGCGCGAGAGAGTGCACTGCGAGTTCGGTCCTCCCGCTAACATTACCCGTGACGACTGGGGGGATGATCGACAGTGGATCTGGTCCTATCGCTATATGCGCGGCCAAGACGATGCCGAGATTATGTATGTCTATCTTGGCAACGATGGCGCGCGCGTGACCAAATACCGTTCACTCCCTGATGAAACGCGCAACGAAGATATCGGCGGCGGAATTACTTTATACCGCTGGTGAGGTTGGATGATCCGTCGCAAGACCTTCATAGACGGGGGGATGTGTGACGATTGATTTGAGCTCGGGGTGAGGCTCTAGCAGCTGATTCATCTCTGGCTTGGCGCGCTTGAGTTCGGAGTCGTAACTGAAGGCCTGCTCGAGTGCATGCGCAGCTGCCATCAAGCGACCATCTTCGAAAAGTTTACCTGTGACTTGCAAGCCAAACGGCATGCCCTGCTCGTCACGTCCGCAAGGTAGCGCAATCGTAGGATTGGTGGCGAGCGTCACGACATACGTCAGTGCAAGCCAGTGATAATAATTTCTCATCTTTTGACCGTCGACCTCGGGCGCATAGAGCTGCGTCCAGGGGAAGGGCGTGACCGGTACAACAGGAGACAAAATCAAATCGTATTTTTCAGTGGCTGCCGCAAATTGGCGTGCGATGCGTGTTTGCTCAAGGTGCGCGCGTGCGCGGTCTTCGAGTGTGATGGTCACTGCCATTTCCATATTGGCGCAAATATTTGATCCGAGCGTTTCAGGTTTGTTGCGCCATATGTCAGAAAAGCCTGCGACGAAATTTTCTGCGCGCAACACATCAAAAGCCCGATCTGCATCGGGGCAGCGCAGATCGACAGGTTCGCACACCTGTACGAGCGGTGCGATGGCGGCCATGCGTTTGCGAAATACTCTGCGTGTTTCCTGATCGACCACACATACACCGAAGTCTTCGGTGTAGCCGATACGCAAGGTCGACAGGTCGATGTGGCGCATGGGCCAAATACTGGCTGGATCGACAGGATAGGCGAGTGGATCCATCGGGTCTCGACCAATACATCCAGCCATCATAAAGGCTGCATCCGCGACAGTGCGTCCCATCGGACCCAGTACCGAAATGACGGACCAACCCAAAGCACGTGTGTCGTTTCCAATGGTTCCAGGAGAAGGGCGCATCCCCACCACGCCGCATATCGCCGCGGGTATTCTGAGAGAGCCGCCCGTATCCGAGCCCGTACAAATGGGGAGCATGTCGGTCGCGAGTGCCGCTGCCGAGCCGCCCGAAGAACCGCCTGCGTTGAGTGTCGGATTAAACGGGTTGCCGGTCGCACCCCACACGGCGTTGCGGGTGTTTGCGCCAGCGCCCATGTCGGGCGTATTGGTTTTAGCCGTCACGATTGCACCGGCTTGGCGCAAGCGTGATATGAGGCTATTGTCTTTTGCAGGAATGTTACCGCGCAAACCGACGTTACCGTAAGTCGTCAAAAGACCCGCGGTGTCCTGCAGATCTTTGACACCCAACGGCAAGCCATGCAGCAAACCTAGCGATTCGCCACGCATCACGGCTGTTTCAGCTTTTTTAGCAGTTAGGCGTGCACGATCAAAATCGGTCGCAGCGATCGCATTGATCGCAGGATTGTACTTTTCGATCTGCGTGATGCAGGCTTCCATCAACTCAACCGGGGAAATCTGTCTAGTGCCGATCAGTCGACGTAATTCAAGGGCGGAAAGTTCGGGAAGGTTCATGGCGCCTGCGATCCTTAGATGAGGAATTTAGTGGGTATTCATCAGCGTCTTTTGCAATTCGTTGATAGCCATGTGAGTATAGTCCTTGCCGATTTCGTTGACGACAAGTTTGGCGATGTTTAAATCTAGCACATGCCCCTATAATCAATCAGACCTTTCAGCGCTGCCATTGACTATTTCGTCTGCAGCGCCTTGACCATTGATCCATTGCAGCCACATTTATGATTGCTTTAGTAGAAGGGTATCGCGCGGGACTGTTCGCTCGCAGTCAATGGTGGCCTAACATCCTGGCGGGACTAATCGTCGGTATTGTGGCGTTGCCTCTTTCCATGGCGTTTGCGATTGCTTCGGGTGCGCGGCCTGAGCAAGGAATCTACACCGCGATCATCGGTGGAGGACTGGTCACGCTGTTGGGCGGTAGCCGGCTGCAAATCTCAGGACCCACGGGTGCGTTTATCGTGATTTTGGCCGGCATCACCGCCAAGTACGGTATCGCAGGTTTGCAGGTCGCGACACTGATGGCAGGGATTATTTTGCTCGTCATGGGACTGGCCAAAATGGGCGGCCTCATCAACTTTATCCCGACGCCTGTCATTATTGGTTTTACGACCGGTATCGGGGTGATTATCTTTGTCGGACAATGGGCGTATTTTTTAGGCTTGCCTAAAACCGGCGGCGAACATTTCCATGAAAAAGTCTGGTCATTGCTGTTGGCAGTGCCTCAGACCCATTGGCCGACATTGCTGATCGCCGCACTCAGTTTGTTGATCATATTGTTCGCCAACAAATTAAAATTTTTTAAACGCATCCCAGGTCCATTACTCGCGATGGTGTTTGCGACCATTTTTCAGGCAGTGGTGCAGTTGCCCGGGGTCGCCACAATCGGGTCTATTTTTGGCGGTGTGCCGCAGGGGTTGCCCTCTTTTACTTGGCCCGACATGAACGTTTCGCAAGTCCTGAGTCTGGTTGGGCCGGCTTTCACGATTGCGATGTTAGGTGCGATTGAGTCCTTGTTATCGGCAGTTGTTGCCGACCGGATGGCCGGCACGCATCACAACTCTAATCAAGAACTTATCGGCCAAGGCATAGCCAATGTCGTGACGCCATTATTTGGTGGCTTTGCCGCAACTGGGGCGATCGCGCGTACCGCGACCAACATTAGAAACGGCGGTACGGGTCCCTTGGCCGGTATCGTCCATGTGCTGACCCTCGTGTTGATTCTCTTGGTGCTTGCGCCCCTCGCTTCAAGTATTCCCTTGGCGGCTTTGGCGGCAATTTTGTTTGTCGTTGCATGGAATATGAGTGAGTTGCACAATTTCGGTCGTCTTTTGTTGCGCGCGCCGACCGCTGATCGCGTTGTGTTGGTCGTCACTTTTTTATTGACGGTCTTTGTGGATCTCGTGGTCGCAGTCAATATCGGAGTGATGCTCGCTATTCTTCATTTCCTCAGACGCATGGCCGCGTCAGTTGTAACGCGCGAAGTTTCAGAGGGCGCTCTCGAGCGCGAGTTTGCAGGCGGACAGCACTTGAAGCGTCCCGATGGTGTGATGGTCTATGAAATCGATGGCCCCATGTTTTTTGCGGCGATCGAAAGTTTTGAACGTGTACTGAAACACACCGCCACCGACCCGCAAGCTCTCGTGATTCGCTTGCATCGCGTCCCCTTTATAGATGCAACGGGTTTGCAGTCTATCGAGGATGTTGTGAGCGATTTACACAAACACGGTGTTCAAGTTTTTCTGTGTGAGGCGAATGCAAGAGTCATTCATAAAATGCGCCGTTCAGGTTTAGTAGGTGAGCATTCTTTTGCCCAGTATTGCGATACGCTTGAGCAAGCGTTCAAACACTCACGTCTTTTACTCAAAACGACCTAGCTTAATATTAATATATGAAAACGACTCCTATGAAGACGATGACGACGACACCACTCGACAAGAAGATTACTAATCGTGAGTTCAAATTATTGCTTAAACCTCAAGGCCTTGATCGCTATATTCGTATTACCCAACTGAGTCATTTGATTATGGCATTTTGTCATAAAGAGGACGTAGATTTTTTTCATCTGGATAATGCAAACACGGGACTGCGCAGCGTTTATTTTTTCGATACGCCTGAGCAAGATTTCAGGAAAAATAATTTAATCTTGCGGGTGCGTGAGTCACGAAAAAACGTTTGGATCGACGACTGGTGCGAGGTCACGTTGAAGTGTCGTGCCAAATCTTTGCAAGCATCGACTGCCTACGATCCAAAGCCTGATACGACCTTTAAAACAAAAATGCGCCTCAAAGAAGAAATTTTGCGCGGCGATAAACTAGGTACGACACGGATGATTTATTCCAACAATGCCATCATGGACTCCGTCCCTGTCGATCAGATTTTTGAAAAAAAAATGGATAGTCTCGTACGCCTCTTTCCTGATTTAATTCGCTTACAACTCAAGCCCGAGGTACCCGTTTCGGTTGTGGGTGGAAATACAAATAAAATCCTTGAGGCTTGTCTGCCACTCGGTAATATTGTGTTTGGACCTAACGTGAGTGCGCATTGCGATGTAGCGATTTGGATGCGTAGCGTAGGCGAGCCGATTGTGGGTGAGCTCGCGTTTTCATATCGGGTTCTTAAAACGAACCGCGACGATAGCGCTGCCCATCAACTCGCGGATAAGTTTTTCAAAAATTTACAGCTCGCGATCCCTGAGTGGCTTACTGAAGGAAGCACCAAGACCGCGCTTGTTTACGGGATTGAGGAATGAGTGATTCCGCGTCGAGCCAAACCACGACCCTTTGGCTTATTTTTAGAGAGTTTCTCTTGATTGGCGCTGTGAGCTTTGGCGGTGGCATCGTAGCGTATGAGCGCATTCTGCTTGTCGACAAGCGAAAGTGGCTGACACCCGACGAGTTCATGGCGACGCTTGCGATCAGTCAAACCATGCCGGGTTTAAATTCAGTCAATCTCGCGCTCCTAGCCGGCGATCGGCTGCGTGGCTTTTTTGGCGCATGTGTGGCTTGCTTTGGCTTGATCTTGCCAGGTGGTTTGTTTGTATTGATTGCGGGTGTGGCGTATAGCGAGGGTGCCGATCACCCGATCATGAATATTTTACTGGCCGGTATTGCTGCAGGTGCGACGGGTCTATTGGCTTCTATTACCTACAAAATTGGTGATCAGCATTTTCGGCATATGCGCTCCTTGTCGATGATCATTGCGACCTTTGTCTTGATGAGTGTGCTCAAGTTCTCACTCGTGACGGTACTGCTAATTATGGCGCCAGTCGGTTTGTTTCTGTATCGTCCGCGCAAAGAGGAGGCTTCTTCTAAATGAGCGCTTTACTACAACTCGCGATGACCTTTGGGATGTTGTCCGTACTGGCCGTCGGTGGCGGCACGGCGGTGCTCCCTGAAATGCAGACTATCTTAGCGCAGCGTTTCAATATCGATCACACCGCGTTTGTACATATTTATAGTTTAGGTCAGCTCGCACCGGGACCCAACATGATGATGGTGTTGGTGTTCGGTTTTCAAATCGCAGGACTGCTCGGTGCGGGTGTCGTATTGCTCTCGTTCTTTCTGCCCTCAAGCATTTTGTGTTTAGCGGTAGGACGTCTGTGGAACAAAATCGGTGAGCGCCCTTGGCGTCGAACTGTGCAAAGCGCTTTGGAGCCGATTGCGATCGGTTTGATGTGCTCAGGCGTCTATGCGGTCGCCAAGGCCGCTCTAGTCGGTCCCTTGACCATCACTCTTGCAGTCGTGGCTTTTGGTTTGCTTCTCCGCACGCGCATCAACCCCGTTTATTTAATTTTGGGGGCCGGTGCGGTCGGAGCGCTATTAATGCATCTCACCGGAATGCGGTGATGGGGATCAAACAGTGTGCTTACTGTGTGCTTAGTCAATCAGGCCGCACACCACGTTTGAAAAGCCAGAGTCGACGTGGATGATCTCGCCCGTCACACCGGCTGAAAGATCGGACAGTAAAAAGGCGGCGACGTTACCGACCTGTTCGATGGTGACGTTGCGACGCAGCGGCGCATTGGCTTCGACAACCTTGAGGATGCTTGAAAAGTCCTTGATCCCGCTGGCAGCCAAGGTTTTGATCGGGCCTGCTGAAATACCATTCGAGCGAATGCCCTCCGGGCCGAGGTTGGACGCGAGATAGCGCACCGAGGCTTCGAGTGAGGCTTTAGCCAGACCCATCGTGTTGTAGTTGGACATCGCTTTTTCAGCGCCCAGATAGGTCAGCGTTAACAGCGCGCCATTGCGACCCTGCATCATGGGCCGAGCTGCTTTGGCGAGCGCAGGAAAGCTGTAGGCGGAGATGTCATGCGCGATCCGAAAAGCTTCGCGCGACAGTCCATCTAAAAATTCGCCCGCGATCGCTTCGCGAGGCGCAAAACCGATCGAGTGCACGAGGCCATCAAGGCCATCCCAGTGTTTGGCCAGTTCGGTGAAGGTGGCTTCGATCTGGCCATCGTCGCCGACGTCGCAGGGCAAGACGATTGCGCTACCAAACTCCGCGGCATACTCAGTGACGCGTTCCTGAAAACGTTCACCCACAAATGTAAAGGCGAGTTCTGCACCTTGTTCGTGACAGGCTTTTGCGATGCCATAGGCGATAGAGCGATTGGAAATAACACCAGTAATCAGGATACGTTTGCCAGATAGAAAGCCCATGGACTAGTCCTAAAGATAAAAAATTAAAAAAAACTAACGGTCACCATTGCTGCGGTGACTCAACTAGATGCGATTCGGAGAGCTTGGTATGCGCAATCTAGCGCCTATCCGCAGATTATTTGATTTTAAGTTGTTCAGCGCACGAATGGCGGTCACCGTTGTGCTGTACTGTTGAGCGATTTTGCCCAGCGTATCTCCAGAGCGAACGGTGTGGATGCGCGCCGAGGCGTTCGCCGCCGTGCTAGGAGGCGCTGAGGTTGTCGTTGTCCGTGCTGTAGTTGTCGCTGTTCGTGCTGTATTGCGTCGACCTGCTTGTGCTAGCGAAGTCTTGTCGGCGGGATTGAGGCGAATGCCTTCGCCGCTTGGACCGGGGATGAGTAGTGTCTGAGCGCTCACGACGCGTACGTTACCGGGAATGCGATTCGCTTGGCGTAAACGTCCCTCAGGGACACCGAATTTATTCGCGATAGCGGCTAGATTTTCGCCGTCTTTTGCCTCATAGGCTCTCCATGAAGTCAGATCGCCGCGATATTGAGCAAGGTTTTTGTTGTAAATAGCGACCCGGTCGCGCGGCAGGATGATGGAGTGGTTTTCCTTGACGGAGATGACTGGCTGGTTGAACGAGGGGTTTAGCGCCTGAAAGTCCTCCAACGGCAGCTCGGCGAATTGGGCGGCTAGGACATAGTCGATATTGACAGTTTGCTTGATTGCGACAAAATACGGGGAGTTATCGACATCGGGTAGGACCACTGCGTACTTTTGAGGATCGGCGACGATGTTTTTAATCGCTTGCAATTTCGGCAGATAGTTACGTGTTTCGGCAGGCATATTGAGCGACAGATAATCCGTCGGTTTGCCTGCCGCCGCGTTTCGTTTGACCGCACGCTGAACCGCGCCTTCGCCCCAGTTATAGGAGGCAAGCGCCAGATACCAGTCGCCTTGAAATTCGAACAAGTACTCCAGATAGTCGAGGGCGGCATTGGTCGAAGCGATCGGGTCCCTTCGCTGGTCATGCCACCAATCCTGTTTCAGTTTGAATTGCGTACCCGTGCTGGGGATAAATTGCCACAGGCCTGAGGCCTTTGCGTGCGAATAAGCAATCGGGTTGAAGGCGCTTTCAACAAACGGCAAGAGGGCGAGTTCAGTGGGCAAGCCCCGACGATTGATTTCCTCGACGATGTAATACAGATATTTGCCCGCGCGGTTGGCCATGCGGTTCATCGCCTCAGGGTGTTTTGCGTAGTAGGCCGTCCACTTGTCGACCAGTGGTGTGTTGAGGTTGGGGATGGCATAGCCTCGGCGAATACGTTCCCAGGCGTCGGGTGCCGGGACGGTCAAATCGATCGTCATTGACGTGTCTTGTGCGCCCTCGCGAGAGCCCGTCCCAGACAGTCCGGCACAACCTGCCAGCACCAAGACCGCGATCAAGGCGAGAAAACGCGTAAATAGCACTTGAATATTAGGCATCAACATCAACGGAAATTGTTTTTCCACTCTCTAAGTGCGGCAAAAACTTCGACCGGCGAGTTGAGGGCGCGTTCGGCCCAGACGGTGGCAGCCTGTGCGACGTCTGGCTGCCGGGCGCGTAAAAAAGGATTGCAGGATAACTCTTGTCCGATCGAGCTTGGCAAAGTCGGTTGACCTTGGGCGCGTTGTTGTTCAGCGCGAGCTTGCCAAGTTTGGAGGGTCTGGTTGTATGGTTCGACCGCGCGTGCCCAGCGCATATTGGAGAGCGTGTACTCATGGGCACAGTAAACCGCTGTGGCGGGGGGCAGGGCGGCAAGCTTGGCCAGAGACGCCTCCATCTGGGCGGGCGTGCCTTCAAACAGTCGGCCGCAACCGGCTGCAAACAGCGTGTCACCACAAAACAAGACCGATTGACCTGCAATTTCGCCGGCAAAGGCGATGTGTCCCGCCGTGTGTCCCGGCACATCAAGGACCGAAAGGGAGAGCTGCATGCTGGAGTCCGACACGATATCGTCCTCGACCAAGGCCACATCACAGAGCGGTAATACCTCGCCCGCAGGACCATAGACCATGGCGCCGGTCTGAGAAACCAGGTCGGCGACGCCGCCAACATGGTCTTGGTGATGGTGGGTGAGTAAAATAGCGGTGAGCAGCAAATTGCGCTCGGCAAGGGCTTGCTGCACGGGGGCAGCCTGACCTGGGTCAACGACAATGGCATCCTTGCCATTGGTGATCAGCCAGATATAGTTGTCGCTAAACGCGTTCAGGGGAACAATCCCTGTCGTTTGTTGACGTGTTGAGCTGCCGTTGTCGGAGCAATGAAGGTTTGAGTAAGCAGGCATTTATATTTTTTTCAGGAACAGCGTGTCTATACAAGAATCTGCCATTGTAAGTCTGAGTGCGTGGTTAAACACCGATCCGGGTCGATATGTCCGTAATTGGGAGCAAACACGCTTTGATGGCATGGTCGATAACGTATTTGGTTACCGAGCGCTGCAGATAGGAATGCCCGAACTCGATCTACTGCGCGCAAACAGAATGCCCTTTAAAGCCTTTGCGGGTCAAGTCATCCCGGAAACTCAGCAAACCTACGATTGGGCAGGTGTCGTGCGGGCTGAGCCCGAGTTCTTGCCTTTTGACAGAGAAAGCATGGATTTAGTGGTTTTACCGCACATTTTAGAGACAGCAAGCAATCCTCATCAAGTGTTGCGCGAGGTCGAGCGTGTGCTTGTGCCCGAGGGAAGGGTCGTGATTTCCGGGTTTAACCCTTGGAGCTTGTGGGGAATGCGTCAACGTGCTCCCCTTCTCAAGCCCTGGTTGCCCGCCGAAGTGCGTCAGCATGTTTCCCTCTCCAGATTGAAGGATTGGTTCAAGTTACTGTCTTTTGAGATAGAGTTAGGCCATTTTGGCTGCTACATACCACCTTGTCGCACTGAAAAGTGGCTCGAGCGTACAGCTTTTTTCGAGTCCGCTGGCGATCGTTGGTGGCCGTCTTGTGGGGCGGTCTATGTGGTCTCAGCCGTCAAACGGGTCCATGGGATGACCTTGCTCAAACCCAAATGGAAAAACAAGACCGTCCAGCAAAGTGCACGACGCGCCGCCGGCGTGGCCATGCAGCAAAATTCAACCCCGACAAAAAAGTAAACAAGACTGTCACTCACAAAGCGAACGATGCAAACTAAAGAAAACGTAGAAATTTGGACCGACGGCGCCTGCAAAGGCAATCCCGGTCCAGGTGGCTGGGGCGTTTTGCTCAAACTCGGACAAGTCGAGAAAACCCTCCATGGCGGTGAGCCCCTCACCACAAATAACCGTATGGAGATGATGGCTGTCATTGAGGCGCTACGCGCGCTCAAGCGTCCTTGTAGCGTCACCCTCCATGTCGACTCTCAATATGTGATGAAAGGCATGACCGAGTGGATCCATGGCTGGAAACAGCGAGGCTGGAAAACTGCCGACAAAAAGCCTGTTAAAAACGCGGATCTCTGGCAGTTGATGTCAGATGAGGTCGCCAAGCACGAGATTCGCTGGCAGTGGGTCAAAGGTCATGCCGGCGATCCGGGCAACGAACGCGCAGACCTGCTTGCCAATCGCGGAGTCGAAGAAGCCCGCGCTAAAATGAATAACTAAGATGAACAACTAAGCCACACCAACACTCACACCTCTTTTACGGCGACTGCACCCATGCGTTGGATCATTCTTGATACTGAAACGACCGGACTCGATCCTGCTCAGGGGCATCGCATTGTCGAGATTGGTGCCGTCGAGGTGCTTAATCGCGGTGTGACTGACAATCACTACCATACCTACCTCAATCCTGATCGCGAGAGTGATCCTGGCGCGCTAGGGGTGCACGGCTTGACGACGGATTTTCTGTCGGATAAGCCCCGTTTTAAAGAACAAGCTGACGCATTTTTAAAATTTATCGAAGGCGCCGAGTTGATTATTCACAACGCGCCCTTTGATTTGAAATTTTTAAATGCCGAACTCGCCAAAGTAGGGCGTGAGCCCGTGACCGAGTTTTGCAGTGGTGTGACCGACTCACTCGTCCACGCCAAAACACTTCACCCTGGCAAGCGCAATTCGCTTGACGCCCTATGCGAGCGTTACGGTATCTCAAATGCCCATCGTGCCTTGCACGGAGCATTGCTTGACTCGCGACTACTCGCTGAGGTTTGGCTCGCGATGACGCGCGGTCAAGACAGTCTGATGATCGATACCTATGACGTACCGGAGACAGAAAGTGCCGAGGCCCGCGGGCATCAGCAGGACGCGCTCGGCTTACCTGTGATTTTGCCTAGCGCCGAGGATCTACTCGCGCACGAGGAATATCTGGCGACGCTGGATAATTCAGTCAAGGGCAGTTGCTTGTGGCGCCAGTTTGAGCCGAGTAAATAACCACGTCTGATTAGCTCAGTACACCCAGCGTTTTTCTTTTGATCAGATCGAAATCGATTTGAGCGCCTAGGCCCGGACCTGTCGGGGCATGAATCATCCCCTGACTATCAATCTCAAGATCCTGTAGGAGCCCATACTTTTGCGACTCAGACGGTAGCAAGACCTCAAAGAGCTCCGTATTTTGCAGCGCCATAATGACGTGCAAATTTGCAAAGTTATTCAGCGAGTTTCCGCCGTGATGGACCTCGTAGTTCAGGTGAAAAGCTTCTGCAAGATGCGCGGTTTTCATTAGCGTGGTGATGCCGCCTTTTACCGCCACATCACCTCTCAAAAAGTCAGTCGCACGCTCTTTGATCCAGGGCGCGTATGAATCAAGCCCGCCTGCGGGATACTCGGTCGCCATGATTGGAATACTCAAGTGTTTTTTGAGCTCAATATAGTTGTAAATATCCGCATCGGCCAAAGGATCTTCGTACCAATAGAAATCGAGCTCTTCGATGACATGCCCCACACGCAGCGCTTGCGGATAGTCATAGCTCCAGACCGAATCCAG
>CAMBLP010000015.1 GCA_945868195.1 Bordetella parapertussis | reverse complement strand
GATCATTAAAACGACCGTAAATAAGCAACACGCAATGATTGAGCGCTTGGTTGAACTTCATCCCTATGACATACCAGAGGCCATTGTTTTGCCCGCTGTTGGTGGCTATGACCCCTATCTTGATTGGGTGCGAAGTTTGACGGCAGGAGCGTCGACATGAGCGTAGCAACAAACGTACGTAAGCGTTCAAAAACATTTTTAATACTGGCGATGCTGTTTGTATTGTCGAGTATTTTTTTTACTTCGATGGTGCGGGCTCAGCAAAAAGACTTTTTAGATCCTGAAAAGGCTTTTATTCTCCGCGCTCAAATGGCGGGACCCGGTGTCATACAGCTGCAATTTAAGATTGCCAATGGCTACTACATGTATCGCGAACAATTTGCGTTCAAGCTCGACACGCATAATGTGAAGCTCGGTGAAGGCAAATTTCCAAGCGGTCAGGTTAAACACGATCCGACGTTTGACAGAAAGATGGAGCTGTATTTCAAAGAAGCCGTCATCACATTGCCGATCACGGCTTGGCCCAAAGACCTCCCAACAAATCCTTTCGTGTTGACGGTGACGGGGCAAGGTTGTGCTGAAGCTGGTATTTGCTATCCGCCAATGGACTTTATTGTCCCCATGCAGGCAACACCAGAAGCCATTGGTTACTTGTTGCAGTCACCCGCCAATACGCTGGGACTTTTTGATCGCCTTCAGCAAGGGCGGTGGTCAGAGCTTTTTTTTGGGGGCAATGACGTCAGTCTCGCAGATATTTTGTCTTCGACAGGAGCGATCGAGATTGTTTTATTATTTTTTGTGTTGGGCTTGTTGCTTGCCCTGACGCCATGCGTGTTGCCGATGCTGCCGATTCTTTCCGTGCTGTTAGTCGGTGAGCAGCAGCATGTTTCTAAAGCCCGAGGATTCGCCTTGGCATTTGGCTATGTAGCCGGCATGTCAGTGATTTATACGGCGCTTGGTATTGCAGCGGGGCTGAGTGGTGCTGGACTCGCAGCCTGGTTACAAACCCCGTGGGTGCTGGGCTTGTTTGGCTTACTACTCGGGGTGTTGGCGCTTGCGATGTTCGATGTGTATACGCTGCAAATGCCTTCGTTCATTCAGACACGTTTGATGACTAAAAACGCGCATATCCTTGGCGGAAAGATGAGTGCGGCCATCTTGATGGGTGCACTGTCCGCGCTGATTGTTGGACCGTGTGTCGCCGCACCTTTGGCGGGCGCATTGTTATATATCTCCCAAACAGGGGATGTCTTTTTGGGAGGTGCGGCATTATTTGCGATGGCCTGGGGTATGGGGGTGCCGTTACTTTTAATGGGCGTATCAGCTGGAAAGCTCATGCCGCGCGCAGGCTCTTGGATGGAAGGCGTCAAGCAGTTTTTTGGTTTGTTATTGTTGGCAACGGCATGGTGGATGGTGACGCCATTGATGCCCACGTGGGTACAGATTTTGGGCTGGGCTGTGCTGGCAATGTTTGCAGCCGTATTACTGCGACCTTTCGAACCTCTCACGAGTGCGTCTGGAGTAAGTGGAGCATGCCGTAAAACTTTAGGTTTGTTGCTGATTGTGTTGAGCACGGTCTGGATTCTAGGTGTTGCGAGTGGAGGACGCTCGTTACTTCAGCCTTTAAATCATTTGTCGTTATCGATGAATAATTCCGTGACGACGGGTATCCCAACAGCGACTCCCATGACGCCACAAGGACCCATGCCCGGCGCCGCGAATTTAACAGGCAAACAGCAACTGCTCGGCACACCCAACGTCAATCACAGCGGAACAACGGTGCAAAGCCCTAGCGCTTTAAAAGCGGGGCCTCCAAGTTTTCAACTTGTCAGAACCGTGGCTCAGCTTGAGCAATTACTTGCACAGTCGACGCGACCTGTGATGTTGGATTTTTATGCTGACTGGTGTGTTTCATGCAAAGAAATGGAAGCTTTTACGTTTGTTGATCCGCGCGTCATGCAACGCATGAATCAGATGCTGTTGTTAAAGGTCGATGTCACCGCAAACAATGCGGAGGATCGTGCCTTGATGAAAAAATTTCGTCTGTTTGGACCCCCGGGTATTATTTTCTTTAGCCCGAGTGGTCAAGAAAGAAAAGATGTGAGAGTGGTGGGCTTTCAGGATGCCACTCGGTTTGCCGCGACCTTGGATCGTGCACTCAAGTAAAAAAATAAAACAAATAAAACAAATACAACAAATAAAAGACTTAGATCAGAGACAACATGACGCAAGCACGGGACCACGATTTGACCGGTACGGATCAACCAAAGAACGAAAATCCAAAGTCGACAACATCGGTCATTATTTTGTTTGCTTTGGCAGCCTGTGCGGCGACGACTTCTTTTCGGATTTGTGATCCGTTATTGCCTGTTTTCGCAGAAGAGTTTGGTGTTCGAACGGCGCAGACCTCTGGCACAGTGACTTGGTTTGCGATTGCTTATGGAATCATGCAGTTTTTTTACGGACCGCTTGGCGATCGTTATGGCAAGTTTCGGGTGGTGTCATGGGCAACGCTTGGTTGCGCGATCGGCACCTTGATTGTTGTGTTCGCGCCTAGTTTGGAAGTGATTGAACTTGGCCGGTTGATTTCAGGTGCAACCGCGGCGGCAATTGTGCCTCTCTCGATGGCCTGGATTGGCGATCATGTGCCCTATGAGCAGAGGCAGGCAACGCTTGCGCGGTTTTTACTCGGCTCGATTTCGGGTCTTGCGCTCGGCCAATTGCTAGGTGGAATTTTCGCCGATACGATTGGTTGGCGCTGGGCCTTTGTTTGGATGGCTGCCGTGTATTTTATTGTGGGCGGCTTGTTGATTTCGAGACGCGGTAGCGTGCCTGAAAAGCCTCATGTACCGTCACAAAGCGCGAGTATTCTCGGTCCGTTGAAACAAGTGGTGTCTACGCGTTGGGCTGTCATGGTCTTGGTGATCGTGTGTATCGAAGGCATATTTGTCTTTGGCCCTCTTGCTTTTATACCTGCCTTTTTGCATGAGCGTCATGGCATCCCCGTTTCGTGGGCGGGCATGATTAGCGGTTTTTTCGCGCTGGGCGCTTTTATTTATGCGATCCGTGCGAACCAGTTTGTGACGTGGTTAGGTGAGCGCAGATTGGCGCTGATAGGTGGCATCACCATGGCGGTTGCCTATAGTGTCTTTATGCTTTCAACGGTTTGGTATTGGGGTGTGTTGGCAAGCGTCTTATCTGGTTTAGGTTATTACTTTTTGCACGCTGTGTTGCAAACGCACGCGACGCAAATGGCACCCTCTGCCCGTGGCTCAGCGGTGTCATTGTTTGCGTCTTGTTTGTTTTTAGGACAGTCGCTCGGGGTGGCGGCCTGTGCCTGGCTGGGTGACAATTTTGGCTTGTCTGCGGTGTTTCCTGTGGGGATTATTGGCCTGCCATTGCTTGCTTGGTTTTTTGCCGGGCGCTTGCGATTGCGCCTGGCTGAGCAAGCTAGGTTGAGCCCTTAAGCAGTTTCGCAGCGGCGGGAGCAAAGTAAGTCAAAATGCCATCTGCCCCTGCGCGTTTAAAGCCCAGTAACGTCTCCATCATGACCTTGTCGTGATCAAGCCAGCCATTGGCGGCTGCCGCTTTGAGCATCGCGTACTCACCGCTGACTTGATAGGCAAAGGTCGGCACATGAAAGGCGTCTTTAACGCGGCGCAACACATCCAGATAAGGCATGCCTGGCTTGACCATCACCATGTCGGCGCCCTCGCGCAGGTCGGCCGCGACTTCGCGTAGCGCTTCGTCGATATTACCTGGATCCATTTGATAGACCAGCTTATTGGACTTTCCCAAATTGGCGGCTGAGCCAACAGCATCTCTAAACGGACCATAAAACGCACTGGCGAATTTGGCTGAATAGGCCATGATGCGGGTGTGGATGAAGTTGTTGGCCTCAAGCGCTGTGCGAATGGCGCCGATGCGACCATCCATCATGTCGCTAGGTGCCACGATATCCACGCCTGCTTCGGCTTGGACTAAAGCCTGTTGAGTCAAGATTTTGACGGTAATGTCGTTCATGACATAGCCGTTTTCATCAATCACGCCGTCTTGCCCGTGGCTGGTGTAGGGGTCGAGCGCCACGTCTGTCAGTAGGCCGAGCTCTGGAAATTGCTTTTTAAGGCTCGCGACCACACGTGGAATGAGGCCTTTGGGGTTGATCGCTTCGGCGCCATCCAGCGCTTTCAGTGAGGGATCAACGACCGGGAACAGCGCCATCACGGGAATGCCGAGTTCGACGCATTCGCGCGCGACTTCCAGAATCGTATCTGGAGAGTAGCGCAACACGCCAGGCATGGAGGCGATAGGTTGACGCACACCCGTACCCTCAACGACAAAGACAGGATAAATAAGGTCATTAACGGATAGTGAGTGCTCGCGGACAAGGCGTCGAGAAAATTCGTCGCGGCGAAGACGACGCGGACGATTGGCAGGAAAGTCGGCAAGAATGAGATGTGGTGTTGTCATGGTACGACCTTAGGGGAAATCCAGTTTTCGATTTGGAGGGTGGCTTCTTCGAGCCCGATGCGGGCAGTGGCGGAGAACGGGACCGCATTGAGCGCCCCGATATCTTCGAGTTCTTTTTTAACGGCAAAGACAGCTTTGATGCGCTGCCCATACGGAAACTTATCTGCTTTGGTGAGCAAGGCCATCACGGGTCGTCGGGTTGGGGCGATCCAGTTGGCGAGGCGACGGTCAAGCTCGGTCACACCGCGACGAATGTCAATCAGTAGCACGATGCCGGCGAGAGACTCACGGCTTTGGAGGTATCCACCCAAAATATCAGCCCATTCTTCTTTGGCGCGTTGCGCCACCGAGGCGTAGCCGTAGCCAGGCAAATCAACCAGAAAGCCAAGCTGTCCTTCGGGATCGAGCGGGTCGGGCAAACCAAACATGTTGATGAGTCTTGTTCTGCCAGGCGTTTTACTTGAAAACGCGAGTCTTCTCTGGTTGGTCAGGACGTTAATCGCAGTGGATTTGCCCGCATTGGAGCGACCCACGAAGCAGACTTCAGGGGCTCCAGGAAAAGGTAATTGATCCAGCCGGGCGGCTGAAGTGAAAAACGAAGCGCGGTGCAGGATTGACACAAGGAGGGCCATTAAGAAGAAGCTCAAACGCTATTGTATAATCTTGGGTTTAGAAGTTGTTGATTTATAGAAAGATTACAAGCGTCGAGGTCTTCAATGAAGCGTGTGCTGTCCAAGGTAGTGTCTAAGATAGTGCTTGTGAGCGGGTTGTTGCTTGGGGTGTCTGCCGTATCAACCAGTATGGCTGCAGGTCCTGTCAAGGGCCCAGCAAAACCTGACGCCACAAAGGGCGCTCAGCTCTATGAACAGGGCGATGCAGCGCGCGGCATCGTGGCCTGTGTCTCTTGTCACGGCGCGGCGGGCAACAGTACGATTCCTGCCAACCCCAATCTTTCCGCTCAGTCACACGAGTATTTATACAAACAGCTCGTTGAGTTCCGTATCAAAGCAGGCGCCAAGACCGCCTTGCGCAAGGGTGCTGAGGGCGCGCCTTCCGTGATGCAAGCGCTTGCGACGCCGCTGACCGAAGCGGATATGCATAATCTTGCCTACTTCTTGTCCTTGCAAACCTTAGCGCAGCCTGCGACCGCAACCAACGAAAAGTTGGCGGAGCGAGGCCAAAAAATCTGGCGGGCAGGGATTCCCGAGCGCAATGTCCCTGCATGTGCTGGATGTCATTCTGCTAATGGTGCGGGCATTCCAGCGCAATACCCACGACTCAGTGGACAATACCCCTCGTACATCGAAGACCAGCTCAAGCTCTTTCGCGCAGGTCACCGTGGTAATTCACCCATGATGAACCAAATCGCCGACCGTATGTCAGATGCTGACCTTAAGGCCGTTTCTGACTATGCAGCAGGTTTGCGCTAAAAAAAACGAAATAACATTTGTAATGTTTTAAGTCGTTTGGCGCTAAAGATATAGTAAAAAAGGGGGTCTCAAGACTTCCTTTTTTTTCGCACTTTGTAAGTCGCTTTAGCAACATCGCACACTGGGCAACCACGCAATCATGACAATGACCGCATCTAGACCGCTGGCTAATTTTCTCGAGCTCTTGAGCTCGATGCGCTTTGCGATCAGTTTGTTGGTTTTTATTTGCTTGGCCAGCATCATTGGGACAGTGATCCCGCAAGGGCGTTCAGCCAACGCTTACATCGATCAGTTTGGACCATTCTGGTTTGATGTGTTCAATCGATTTTCTATTTGGCATATCTATAACAACTGGTGGTTCTTGGTCACGATGGCTTTTCTCGTGACCTCGACGAGTTTATGTTTGATCCGCAATGCACCAAAGATGCTCAAGGAAGCACGCTCTTTCCGAGAGAATATTCGCACCTCAAGCCTGCAGTCTTTTCACCATCGCGTTGCGTTGGATACAGGGAGAGGTGTTCCGGCCGCGACCGCCTCGGTACAGGCCTGGCTCAAGCGTGAGGGTTATGCGGTCAAGCAGCGCGATGAGGGCGACGCGGTTTTGCTTGCTGCAAAGCGTGGCAGCGGAAATCGGCTCGGCTATATTTTTGCGCATGCCTCGATTGTGATTATTTGCGTGGGAGGTTTGCTCGATAGTGAGTTGCCCGTGCGGATGCAGGTATGGCTCATGGGCAAGACCCCTATTGTTGAAAATATGCTGATCGCAGACGTGCCTGAGCGCGGACGTTTGTCGGTCAATAATCCGAGTTTTCGTGCGAATGTGTTGATTCCAGAGGGTAGTACGCGCGATTCGGCCGTGGTCAATATTGACGATGGCGCCTTGGTGCAACCTTTGCCGTTTAGTATCGAGTTGAAAAAATTTATCGTTGATTATTACTCTACTGGCATGCCGAGTCGCTTTGCCAGCTTAGTCACAGTCACCGATCCCGATACGGGCAAAGCGTTTGATGCGACGATCGAGGTCAATGAGCCTTTGCACTTCAAGGGTATGACGGTGTATCAGTCTAGCTTTGACGATGGGGGCAGTTTGATTGAGTTGGTGGGCTACCCCCTTGCGGGTTCCAGTGACAAATCTTTTGAGATTAAGTCGCGTGTCGGTCAGTCCAATGATGTCACGATGAAATCCGCGGGCGCGGAGCTCAAGGTCGAGGTGACAAAGCTGCGTCCGATTAATGTCGAGGACTTGTCTGGCGGTGATCCTACTTCTGTTTCAAAGCCTTTCGGTGAGCATGTCGCAGCCGTTACGGGAAGTGCCGCGGGCAAAACAAATAAAAACTTGCGCAATATTGGCCCGAGCGTTGAATACCGCGTGATCGATGCAAGTGGTCAAGCGACCTTGTTTCACAACTATATGTTGCCTGTCGAGCTCGATGGTTCCCGCGTGATGCTGGCCGGTGTTCAAGAAACGGGCATGTCCGGTTTCCGTTACTTGCGCCTACCTGTCGACGACGATAGTTCGATGGGCGATTTTGTGCGTTTGAGGGCGGCGCTGGCGGATCCCGCAGCTAGAAAGTTGGCGGCTGAGCGCTTAGTCAGCAATTATGACGGGGGTTTCGAAGAACGCCGAGCGCTTCAAATATCGACTGAGCGAGCGCTTGACACTTTTTCGAACGGTGGCTTGGTTGCGATCTCAAGCTTTTTGGAAAAAAATGTCCCGGAGGCTGAGCAGCGCCGTGCGGCGGATGTCATTATTCGTTTATTGGGTTCATCAATTTCCGAGCTGCGCGACATTGGTCGTGAACGTGCGGGCCTTGCGCCCATGCCCAATGCCCCTGACAATATGGAGGCCGCCGCTGAGTGGTCCAGACTCGCGGTCGCGGCGTTGTCGGACCTTGCGCTTTATCCCTCGCCAATCATGATGACACTCAAGACGTTTGAACATGTTCAGGCGAGTGTTTTCCAAGTCAGCCGTACGCCAGGAAAGGTCACGGTTTATATTGGTTGCCTGCTTTTAATCATCGGTATTTTTACGATGTTTTATGTCAGAGATCGTCGAATTTGGGTTTGGCTTCGCCCTGCTGAAGCTGGGGGTGCGAAGGTCATGGCCGCCATGACCTCGCAAAAGCGGACACTCGATTTCAATCGGGAGTTCGATCGATTTAAGCAGGCTTTGTTACGTCTGAACCAAGGCGAGCCGACCGGCAAGCCCTAACACTGACCATCGAGATATTGCTATGAATGAGCCAGTTGCTGCTGTTGCGAATGATTGGGATGATTTGAGAGAGTCGGGTGACGGACGCATTGAGCGTGGACGTCCCGATTGGACCGATTTATTGTTTTTTGTATTGCTAGCGCTTGGAGCGGCTTTTGCGCTCAAGCAATACAGCCATGCGATGGATGTGTATGAAAAAACCATCCTTGTTTGCACCGTACCTGCGCTCGTCTGGTTGGGTTGGCTTTGGCGACCGTTGCGGACCTTGTTGGTGACGGTAGGCATTGCTTCTTTATTTGCAATCTGGTTGTATCAGGGTGATTTGGCACGCGCCGAGCAAGTGTTCTTTTTGAAGTATTTGCTTTCTTCACAATCCGCGATTCTCTGGATGTCCGTGCTGTTTATTGTGGCCACTTTTTGCTATTGGGCTGGCTTTGTCAGCGTGACGGCAGCCTGGCTTGGCACGGCGCTCACCTGGGGGGCGGTGTTTGCCGGATCAACGGGCTTGATGGTGCGATGGCGCGAAGGGCATTTGATGGGCCCCGATCTAGGCCATATCCCAGTGAGCAACCTGTACGAAGTTTTTGTGCTGTTCGCGCTGGTGACATCCCTCTTTTATCTGTATTACGAGCGGCGTTACGGGACGCGCGCGCTTGGCGGATTTGTGATGTTGATCGTGACCTCGTCCGTTGTATTTTTGCTTTGGTATTCTTTCACGCGCGAGGCGTATCAAATTCAGCCCTTGGTTCCTGCGCTTAAAAGCTGGTGGATGAAAATCCATGTGCCCGCAAACTTCATTGGTTATGGCACGTTTTCGCTCGCGGCTATGGTGGGCTTTGCTTATCTGGTTAAGCAGCACGCTCAAACCAAGTCCTGGCTCAAGCTTGCGCCGCTATTCATTTTGGGTGTCTTGTTGGCTGCCGAGCCGATGGTCTTTCGCACAGAAGGCTTGTCCGCGACCTGGATGATTTATTTCGGAATTGGTGCCTTGATTGTGGGGTCGATTTTGTTGTTTCGCGCGCAGATCGGTGCTCGCCTGCCCTCCTTTGAAGTGCTTGATGACATTATGTATCGAGCCATCGCCATCGGCTTTGCCTTTTTTACCGTGGCGACGATTCTTGGCGCCTTGTGGGCCGCGGATGCTTGGGGTGCCTACTGGCAGTGGGATCCCAAGGAAACGTGGGCACTGATCGTCTGGTTGAACTACGCCGCATGGTTGCATTTGCGTCTGATGAAGGGCTTGCGTGGCACGATGGCGGCATATTGGGCACTTGTAGGTCTGTTGGTGACTTGTTTCGCCTTTTTGGGCGTTAACATGTTCCTTTCAGGTCTACATTCTTATGGTGCGCTTTGACGCCTGCTAAACCTTGGGTCGTGTTGCTCGCGACCCTTACAGTACAGTCTCTTGTTGCGATGGCCATGTTAAACCTGCCGGTGGTTGCGCCGGCAGTGGCCAAAGATGTCGGAATTTCCACAAACTATTTGGGAGCTTATGTCGCGCTGGCCTATTTTGGCGCGATGGTGGCCACCCTATTGGGCGGTGCCGCGGTCAAACGCTGGGGTGCGATTCGCTTGAGCCAGGCTTGCCTGGTGTTGGCGTCGATTGGTCTCTTTCTCTGTGCGATGCCCTATGTTGAAACGATCGCTTTGGGTGCGCTGTTCATCGGTGCTGGCTATGGACCGATTACTCCAGCAAGCTCGCACTTGCTGATCAAATCAACACCCCCTGAAAAATTATCTTTTGTTTTTTCTGTCAAACAGACAGGCGTGCCACTCGGTGGCATGATTGCGGGCGCGACTGTCCCTTCTCTGAATATTTTGATTGGATGGCAGTTGGCGTTTATCTGCGCAGGCATTGCCTGCATCATTTGTGCCTTGGCTGTACAGCCTTTGCGCGAGGGCTTGGATGATGATCGAGATCCCACGGTCAGGCCGTCTTTGGCGACGAGTTTTGTTTTGCCCCTCAAATTAATATTTAGCCACCGCACTCTGCGTCAGCTGTCTTATATGTCTTTTATGTTTTCAATCGCGCAGATGGCCCTCATGGGTTATTTGGTGACATTTTTGTATGAAGACTTGGGGTGGAGTCTTGTGGCGGCGGGTGGTGCGCTGACCGTGGCCCAAGCCGCTGGAGTCTCCGGCCGGATGTTATGGGGTTATGTGTCCGATCGCTGGTTGGGTGCGACCATGATGTTGATCGTGATCGCGGTGCTCTTGGTGATTGGCGCGCTGGGAACCGTTCTGCTCGGACCTGAATCTTCACCGTGGTTCTTATTTCCCGTCTTGGTGATTTTTGGCTCATCGGCGATTGGTTGGAACGGGGTGTTTTTAGCGGAGATCGCGCGACAGGCACCCAAGGGACAGGCAGGTATCGCAACCGGCGGCACGCTTTGCATTACCTTTTTGGGCGTCATGGTCGGCCCTCCCTTGTTCGGTGTGTTGGCAAGCGTCCTGGGTAGTTATGGTTTAAGTTATGGCGCGATGGCGGTACTTGGCATGTTGATTTTGATGTTGCTGATACCGCTCTATCGTCATCCCACAGCGAGCTCAACCTGATTCGCCGCGTTGTTTTAGAAACCTCGCTAGAGCCGACTGCGTTGTCTCAACAGCGACAATGGTTGGTGGGCTGCGGTATTTTTTTATGCGCCCTGACATGCTTTTCTCTTCTGGACGCGCTGGCTAAAGACCTCGTGCATCGCTACTCAGCGCCGCTTGTCAACATGGCGCGCTACTCTGTGATTGTCGTGCTGGCTTTTGCAGTAATGCGAGCCAAAGGCGTGTCGATTCATGCGCGTAAAGACAAGCGTGCTTTACTTGTGTTGCGTGGCGCGATGCTTGGCATCGTCGGGATCTGTTTTATTCCCGGACTGCAATACTTACCGCTCGCCGAAGGTACGGCCATCTATTTTGTCGCACCGCTGTTAGTGATCATCTTTGCGCCCCTTGTATTGGGCGAACGCGTGGGCTGGAAACAATACGCCGTGGTGCTTGTAGGGATGGCGGGGATGTTGCTGATCGTCAATCCTGGCGGCGATCTCTCCTTGATTGGTAGCGCGCTGATGTTCACCTCTGCCTGTGCTTATGCAGTGGTACAACTATTGACACGCAAGCTGGCCAATCACGTTGAGAGCGAACAGATGTTCGTCTATGCAGCCAGTACGTGTTGGTTTATGGGGCTCGCGGTGATGTTGGTGTTTTGGCCGCAAGTCTGGCCGACGGGCCGTGATCTGCTTGAGATGCTCGTGATGGGCGCATGCGGTGGTACAGGTCAGTATTTACTGATTCTCGCCTTTAAGCGGGTACCTGCATCGACGCTCGCTCCCCTTAATTATTTCCAGTTGGCGCTTGCCGTCATGTGGGGCGAACTCTTTTTTGGCCAAATGCCTAATCTACAATCTTTTGCAGGGATCGCACTGATCGTCGCCGCAGGCTTGGCGTTGACCTTACCCATGTTGATTGCATCCTTGAAGGCTAGATCACTTCGACGCGAACGTTAACTCAGGAAATTTGATGAAGAGCTTTTTTCACCCTAAGCAAAAACTGCATCATCCACAAACCTATTTGTCTCGCGGCAAGATGCGCGTACCCCAAGAGATCCCGGAGCGTGCCGAACAGATTTTGAAGGGGCTTGCAGCGCTTAATCTCCCTGTGAACGAGCCAAACGATTACGGCATGGAGCCACTGTTACGCGTCCACGATGCGGCCTACCTGTCGTTTTTACAAACTGCGCACGCTGAGTGGAAACAAGTCGGGCCGGATTGGGGCGACGAGGTGATTTCCAACGTCTTCGTGCGCGAACCCAATGCGTTGCGTGGCATTTTGGCCAAAGCGGGCAAGTATCTGGCGGATGGGAGTTGTCCCGTTGGCGAGCACACTTGGACAACGGTGTACTGGGGCGCGCAGTCCGCGATCGCAGGCGCTAAAGCGCTCTTGGCGGGCGATGACAAGGCGTATGCTTTGTGTCGTCCTCCTGGGCATCACACCCGTAAAGACGCGGCAGGAGGATTTTGTTACCTCAATAATGCGGCAATTGCGGCTGAGTTGTTACGTGAAAAATATCAACGCGTGGTGATATTGGATACCGATGTGCATCACGGTCAGGGTATTCAGGAAATTTTTTATCAACGTGACGATGTGCTGTACGTATCGGTGCATGGAGACCCGACGAATTTTTACCCCGTGACCGCAGGTTTTGAAGACGAAACAGGTGCAGAGACAGGCTCGGGCTACAACCTAAACTTGCCGATGCCACATGGCTCAAGCGAAGAGGTTTTTTTTGAACGTGTCCACCAAGCATTCAAGGCGATCGAAGCATTCAAGCCCGACGCGGTGGTGCTGTGTTTGGGCTTTGATGTGTACAAGGACGATCCGCAGACCAAGGTCGCGGTGACGACCGAGGGCTTTAATCGTCTGGGTAAACAAGTGGCCAGACTAGGTTTGCCTACATTGGTGGTGCAAGAAGGGGGTTACCACCTAGAAACACTTGCCACCAACACCGTTAGTTTTTTTAATGGTTTCTTGTCGCGATAGTATTAATTTTGCTGGTTAATCCGGCAGGCAGCTTTCACCACGAATCAGGTCGGCAAAGGTTTCGCGTTGGCGGACGACATAAACATGTTCGCCATCCACCATGACTTCGGCGGGACGCGGACGACTGTTGTAATTGCCTGCCATCACAAAGCCATAGGCTCCCGCTGATTCGATCGCCAATACATCGCCTTGGTTGAGTCCGAGCTTGCGGGCGCGGGCAAGCCAATCGGCGCTTTCGCAGACAGGACCCACCACGTCATAGAGTGTAGGCGCGCTTGAGCGGGGCTTGAGCGGTAAAACGCCGTGCCAGGCTTCGTACAATGCGGGACGCATCAGGTCATTCATTGCCGCATCCACAATCGCAAAATTACGCGCTTCGGTGTGCTTGAGGTATTGCACGGAGGTCAACAGCACGCCGGCGTTTCCGACCAGCGATCGACCAGGCTCGAGTACGAGCTCAAGGTGGTCAAAACCTCGCGCATGGAGCTCAGCGAATACCTTGTCGAGCAGAATTTTGGGGGCGAGCGGCGTCTCATCGTCGTAGCGAATACCCAGACCGCCGCCCAAGTCCAAATGCTTGAGGGTAATGCCTAGGCTGACCAGCTGTTCAATCAGTTTGAGGAGTTTGTCGAGGGCGTCCAGATAAGGACTGACTTCGGTGATTTGTGAACCGATATGGCAGTCAACGCCGACCACCTGAAGGCCGGGTAGCGTCATGGCCAGTTGATAGGCTGCGGGCGCTTCTTCGATCGCGATACCGAACTTGTTTTCTTTGAGGCCGGTCGAAATATAGGGGTGTGTCTGCGCATCGACATCAGGATTGACGCGCAAAGACACAGAGGCCACCTTGCCGAGCCGCGTCGCGATCCCCGAAAGGAGCTTGAGCTCAGGCAGAGACTCGACGTTAAAACACTTTACGCCTGCCTCAAGCGCAGCTTGCATTTCCCATTCTTGCTTTCCCACGCCGGAAAACACAACTTTAGCGGGATTGACGCCGGCGGCTAAAACACGCGCGAGCTCACCGCCCGAGACGATATCAAAACCGCTGCCCAAACGGGCAAATTCTTTGAGTACGGCGAGGTTTGAGTTGGCTTTCATACCAAAACAGACCAGGACGCGGTGGTTACCGATCGCTTCTTGGTAAGAGGCCCACGCTGTCGCTAAGGCTGCGCGTGAATAGACATACAACGGTGTGCCGAGTTGCTCGGCAAGGGTCGAGAGTGCGACACCTTCGGCGAACAGTTCACCGTTACGGTAGTGAAAATGTGGCGATCCTGCGGGGGTGGCGGTCGAAGTCATAGAGTTTGAGGCGGTCATGTCGTGGCTGTGGGTATTCGATCGTTAACAAGTAAGCTCAAGCACAATACAGTATTGGCTATTTTGGCTCAAGGACAGGTATGGCCTGAACTGCGGTAGCAGGCGAAGCGGATGTGGCGGGTGCCTCAGCGGCAGGGACGGGTTTAGTTGCCTTGGGTTTTGGTGGCGGTAAATACAGAGGGCCTTTAAAGCCACAGCCTGCCAACCAGCCAGTCAGGGCGAGCATCGCTACAATGCGAGCAAAACTGCGATGATGGATTTTGCGGGTCACTGCACACTCCCTCAACATTGAGGATAAGGATTATGAACGATACTGAATTTCATACACGGGCAACCGCCATTCTAGATGCAATAGAGGCCCAAGCCGACCATTGGTTTGAACAATTGGACCTTGATGTCGAAACCAAGCGTAACGGCAATGTACTCAACCTTATTTTTGAAAGCGGACATCAAGTGGTGATTAATAGCCAAGCGCCGCTCCACGAGATGTGGTTGGCTGCGCGCTCGGGGGGGTTTCACTACAAGTACGACGGTCAACACTGGAAGGACACGCGAGGCGGCAGCGACCTACATGACCTGCTATCTAACATCTGTTCTGAAGAGACTGGCCAAGCACTCACCGTCAAACTGTGACGGTGTTGTACGTCTTTAGTTGCCGATCGGCTCACGGCGGTTGTTCCTACCCCCTTCTCTACCTCCAAGACTATCAAGCAAATCGCCAAGCGAGTCTTGTTTCGGATCGCCCAGGCTCTTTACCGCTTCTTTGGGTGGGAATTCCTTGAAATACATATTGCCACCCTCGATGATGAGTCCTTCGGGCGGTGGGCCACGTTTTTGCTCTGGGAATTCTTTGAGGGCATTTGTCATATAACCCAGCCAGACTGGTAAAGAGGCACCGCCACCGGTTTCGCGCGAGCCAAGCGATTTAGGCTGATCGAAACCTAGCCACGCCACCCCGACGAGCTGAGGGGTGTAGCCTGCAAACCAGGCGTCTACAGAATCATTGGTCGTGCCTGTTTTGCCGGCAAGGTCGGTACGTTTGATTACCTGCCTGGATCGGGCGGCAGTACCGGACGTCGCCACGCCGCGCAACATATCATCCATCACATAGGCGGTACGAGCATCAATCGCGCGCGCAGCGGAGTCGCCCGCAATAATGGGTTTGGCGCGCATGAGTACTTGACCGCTCGCATCGGTGACATGATCGATTAGATAAGGCGTGACGCGAAAGCCGCCGTTGGCAAATACCGAAAAGCCCGTGGCCAGTTGCATGGGTGTGACGGCGCCCGAGCCAAGAGCCATGGGCAAGAATGCGGGATGCTTTGCCTTGTCAAAGCCAAAGCGGGTCACGAAGTCCTGTGCATATTGCGGGCCAATCGATTGAAGAATACGAATCGAGACCATATTTTTCGAGCGAGCAATCGCCTCGCGCATGGACATCATTTCACCGTACTCGCCACCATAATTTTTGGGTTCCCAGGCTTTGCCCGAGCCGGTTTGCTCCGCGCTCAGCTCAAAGGGCTGATCGGAAATCATCGTCCCTGGCGTGAGGCCGCGCTCAAGAGAGGCCGCATAGATAAACGGCTTGAAAGCGGAGCCAGGTTGGCGCCACGCTTGCGTAACCCGGTTGAAATTACCATGAAAAAAGTCAAAGCCACCGACCATAGCGCGCAGCGAACCGTCTTGAGGAATCATGGACACAAAGGCCGCCTGTACAGTGGGCATATTCAAGATTTCCCAATAAGCCGGCGTTTTGTGCAGGTACACCACTGAGCCACGCTGTATCCGCAGGGCCGCGGGGGCCTTGGGATTGAGTGCGCGCGCGATAATGGCTAACGCTTTTTTATCATTAACCACCACAATATCAGTCGAACTGCGGGCAACCCGAATTTCGTTGGGTTTGACCGAGAGCACCACACCTGTCGGCATGTCTGTCCGATCTGGGTGTTTGTCGAAAACTCCATCTAGAAACTCATCGAATTTGGCGGGGTCGGCTTCAAGCCCGGCAGGCATAGTCACCTGAGCTTCGGGACCGGGATAGGCGGCCCGGCGGGTGTAGTCCAATACACCTTCACGCAGCGAGTCATAGGCCCATTTTTGATCCTTGGAATGAATGGTCGTGTAAACATTCAGTCCGCGCGTGTAGACGTTGTCTGGGTAGATGCTGATCATCAGCTGCCGGGCGAGTTCAGCCGCGTATTCACCGTTCACAGCGTAGCCACCCGCAGGCGTGCCTTGCGAGGGCTTAATGATCACGGGTTGAGCGAGTGCCGCTTTGTATTCGGCGTCGGTCAGGTAGCCCAGCGAATGCATGCGTCCGAGTACATAGCGCTGACGCAAGACGGCGCGAGGCTTGTTGGCGATCGGGTTAAAGCGAGAAGGCGCTTTGGGGATGCCAGCCAAGAGTGCGGCATCAGCCGGTGTGACTTCAGAGAGTTCTTTGCCTAAATAAACGCGCGAGGCCGCTGCAAAGCCGTAAGACCTGTGACCCAAATAAATCTGATTGAGATAGAGCTCGAGAATCTGGTCTTTGGAGAGACTGGCCTCGATTTTGAAGGTGAGCAACAGTTCGTAAAACTTGCGTGACCAGGTTTTTTCAGAGGAAAGATAAAAGTTTCGCGCAACTTGCATGGTGATCGTGCTCGCACCCTGACTTTTTTGCATCGAAATCAAGTTGGTCAGACCTGCGCGGACGACGCCAATCCAGTCAATCCCGCCATGTTGATAAAAGCGATCATCCTCGGCCGAGAGTACCGCTGATTTCATCACATCCGGAATCTCGTTAAAGCGCAGGACATTGCGACGCTCCTCGCCAAACTCACCGATTAATACCTTGTCTGAGGTATAGACGCGCAGCGGTACACGCGGTCGATAATCGGTCATCGCGTTGAGGTCTGGCAGGTTGGGCCATGCTAGCGCAAGCGCCATCCCAAGCAGCAGGGCGCCACAAAGCGCGAGACCCGCTGAGAGAATCGAAAGTTTCAGTAAAAACCGGACAATAAACGAGCCTTTGGGCTTGTCTGGGGTCTGATCTTCGTCGTCGTGGGGGTGGTTATATTTGCTCATTGCCGGACATTTTAAAGGTTTTGTGAGGGTTTGCCCCGATCCGTTTGAGACTCTGGGCGGTCAATGGGATAATGGAGGCATGAATAATGAAGCGCTTGCGCCCGAGCCAACCCCCTCCGGCGACACGAATCCCTCCGCTGAGGTGCAGGATCTGCCCCAAAGCGCAGGTCCGTTGACCTATGACAGCCCGATTTTTCTGGTCGGAATGATGGGTGCGGGCAAGACGACCATCGGTCGGGCCTTGGCTAGGGCGTTGGTCAGAAAGTTTATCGATCTTGATCATGAGCTTGAGGCGCGTTGCGGTGTTCGAATTCCTGTGATCTTTGAGATCGAAGGTGAGCAAGGGTTCCGTAAACGTGAATGCCAAGTGCTCGATGACTGCACGGTGCAGCCTAATTTGGTGATGGCGACCGGAGGCGGCGCTGTGTTGGCCGAGGAAAATCGCCTTGCTTTGCAGAGCCGAGGCATTGTGATTTATTTGCGTGCGAGCGTTGAGGAGTTGTATCGCCGCACGAGCAGAGACCGCAATCGACCCCTGCTTGCGACCCCGGATCCCAAGGCGACTTTACGGGCGCTGCTTGAAACACGTGAGCCGCTGTACGCGTCCGTCGCCGATATCGTGGTAGATACGGGAACGACCTCTGTCAGCCATCTTGTCGCGCAGATTGTCGAGCGTCTCGGACAGGTCGACAAGGCCATTGATCGCAGCGCTCAAAGTCGTCCCGGCAATTCTTCGGCCAGCATGCGCGCCGACTTCGCCGCCAGCCACCAAGAAGAGAACAAACCATGGACACCGTAGAAACCGTTCAGGTCGCGACCCCGGGTGGTCACTATTCCATCAATATCGCCCCCGGACGTCTGGCGACGCTCGCGGCAGCGATCCCCGCTGATGCGACCTCTATTGCTCTTGTGACGAACCCTGTTATTCATACGTTGCTCGGTGAACAGGTGATGCAGGTGCTCGGGCAAACAGGCAAGCGGATCGTGCCGGTTATTTTGCCGGATGGAGAGGCGCATAAAACGTGGGAAACACTTAACCAGATTTTTGACGCCCTGTTGGGGGCGCAATTGGATCGGCGCACCGTGATCGTCGCATTGGGTGGTGGAGTCATCGGCGATATGGCGGGGTTTGCCGCAGCCGTTTACATGCGTGGCGTGCGCTTTGTGCAAGTTCCCACGACTTTATTGTCACAGGTAGATTCCTCGGTCGGCGGCAAAACAGCGGTCAATCATCCGCATGGGAAAAATATGATTGGCGCGTTTTATCAACCGATCGCCGTTGAGATTGATACCGACGTCCTCAAAACATTGCCCGACCGCGAAATGTCTGCAGGTCTGGCCGAGGTGATTAAGTACGGACTGATTTTGGATGCGCCCTTCTTTGAATGGTGTGAGAAAAACGCAGTCGGTTTGCGTGAGCGAGATCCTGATTTGTTAGCGACGGCGATCCGTCGCTCGTGTGAGTTCAAGGCCTGGGTGGTATCGCAAGACGAGCGCGAAAGCGGCTTGCGGGAGATTTTGAATCTTGGCCATACCTTTGGTCACGCGATTGAGGCGGGCTCTGGCTATGGCGCACTGCTCCACGGCGAGGCGGTCGGCACGGGCCTCATTATGGCGGCGGACTTGTCCGCGGAGTTGCTAGGATTTCCCGCAGCGGATGTCGATCGCGTACGCACACTGGTCGAAGAGATTGGTTGTCCGACAATAGGCCCTCGACTGGGTGGTGTCGAACAGTGGATGTCGCTCATGCGTGGGGATAAAAAAACCCGCGCGGGTGAAATCACGTTTGTGTTGATGCCTAAAATTGGCGAAGCCGTGCGTCGCGGCGCACCGGTCGAGCTGGTGGAGAGTGTCATTTTGCGCAATACGATTTGAACGGAGGCGCGTGATGTCTGAACTCGCTGTCTACGCTTCTCGGTCCGAGACCAGTCGTGGTCGTCGTCACGCAGAGCCTGCGCCCAACAATCGAAGCGAGTTTCAACGCGATCGTGACCGGATTATCCACGCCGGCGCCTTCAGGCGGCTTGAGTACAAAACACAGGTCTTTATTAATCACGAAGGCGATTTGTTTCGCACACGGCTGACGCACTCCCTTGAGGTCGCGCAGATTGCTCGCGTGCTTGCGCGAAGTTTGCGTTTAAACGAAGACCTCACAGAAGCCATCGCACTCGCACACGATTTGGGGCACACGCCTTTTGGTCATGCAGGTCAGGACGAGCTCAACGCGTGCATGCGTGAATTTGCGCCAGAAGCAGGAGGTTTTGAGCACAATCTCCAAAGTTTGCGCGTGATCGATGAGCTCGAAGAACGTTACGCAGCGTTCAATGGTTTAAACCTGTGCTTCGAAACGCGCGAAGGCGTGCTCAAGCATTGTTCCCTGACACACGCGCGCTTGTTAGGGGATGTGGGGCAGCGCTTTATCGATCGCACACAACCTTCGCTTGAAGCGCAACTCGCGAATCTCGCCGATGAAATCGCCTACAACAATCATGATATCGATGATGGTTTGCGTTCAGGCTTACTGACGATCGAGCAGTTGCAGACGGTGCCTATTTTCGCGCGCCACTATGCAGCGATGGCGCATCAATGGCCCGTTTTGAATGAGCGTCGCGTGGTGGCCGAAACGATTCGCAGTATGATCAATACCTTGATTGCCGATGTCACACAGACCACGCAGACAAAGCTTGCCGCGGCTGCACCTATGGATGCCGATGCGGCCCGACGTTGCGGACCGTTGGTTGCATTTTCCTCTTCTCTGCGCGCAGAGGCCGACACCTTGAAAAAGTTTTTATCTGAAAATCTGTATCGTCACTACAAGGTGATGAGGATGACCAATAAGGCGCGACGCATTGTGCGAGAGTTGTTTGACGCCTTCGTGCATGAGCCTCGTTTGTTACCGCCCGACTATCGGCATGAGAATACTGCCGCACAGGCCCGCGCGATTGCCGATTACATTGCAGGAATGACGGATCGTTATGCGATTCGCGAGCACCACCGGTTGTTTCGGATGGGCAATCAGTTTGACTAGTATTAGGGAGAACATCATGACAACCACCCATAAATTTGTGTTGGCATTGAGTATCGTGGGCATGGGTGTGCTGAGCGCTTGCACACAACAGGCCGCCGCACCGATTCGAACGGTTGATCGCGATCGCGCACCTACAGCGCCTGTTGCGATCCCGGTCGCGCCTCCGACGACGAACTTTGATACCGGTGCAGGTACTGTCGCACCCCAAGCGGCGCAGCCCGCAGCACAGTCGCAAGCGCCTTCATGGACGACCGCGCCACCTCAGGCACCCGCGACAGCGAGTGCTGGCGTGATGGGTGGTCAGGCTCAAGAAGGCGAGCATCAGTTGGCGCTCGTTCAAGTGTGTCAGGCCAATGCCATGGGCGTACGTGACCAATGCGCGATGGGTTTTGCAGATACGCGAACAGGCCGTGAGGTGACCAGCCAGGTGCAGTCCTACTTCTTGTCGACGAGCGCGAGCCTCGCACCTAAAGTGTCTTTTGACAACTATTGTTCCCCTGGCTGGCTCGCGACGATTGTTTCGTCACAAGGCACGGTTCAGGGCGGCGGCGTCTTGCAGACACAAGCCGCTGTGTGTGGTCATCCTTCCCCTGGCCAGGCGCTGACGGCCTTATTTAGTGCGTGCGATGCGCAGTCGCAAGGCGGCTGCCGTCAGTCCACCTCGCTTAACGTGACCTGGGGTTACTGGGATGGCAAGCTCATGCCTGGTACTGAGGCGGATATCGGACGTCCTTATTCCGCCGATCGTTTTGCCGACGCGCATATGTGCGAATCGACACTGCCACTCATAGAGTCTGGCGTATGTCCGTCTAGCGCCGCCGTACCGTTGCGTTTACTCGGCTTACCTTAAGCCGTTTTATTGCGCGCCAACACCTTGCCGAGGTAGTGTCCGGTGTGACTCGCTGTACTTGAGATGATCACTTCGGGCGTGCCTTGCGCCACAATGTGTCCACCACCATTACCACCTTCGGGGCCCAGATCCACGACCCAGTCTGCGGTTTTGATCACATCGAGATTGTGCTCAATCACCACGACGGTATTGCCTGCTTCGACCAGTTGATTCAGTACGCGTAAGAGCAAGGCGATGTCTTGAAAATGCAGACCCGTGGTGGGCTCGTCCAAGATATAAAGTGTTTGTCCGGTACTGCGTTTGGAGAGTTCAAGAGAGAGCTTGACGCGTTGCGCCTCGCCCCCCGAAAGTGTGGTGGCACTTTGTCCCAGACGCAAATAGGAAAGGCCCACATCCATCAAGGTTTGTAATTTGCGCGCGACGGCAGGGACCGCTTCGAAATACGCCAGTGCTTGTTCAACGGTGAGCTCGAGGACCTCGTGGATATTGCGACCTCGATAGCGTATTTCAAGCGTTTCACGGTTATAGCGTTTGCCCATGCAGATATCGCAGGGTACGTACATGTCCGGGAGGAAATGCATTTCCACCTTGACTACGCCATCGCCCTGACAGGCTTCGCAACGACCGCCCTTGACGTTAAAACTAAAACGTCCTGGATCGTAACCGCGTGTGCGTGACTCGGGGACGCCAGAAAATAATTCGCGAATCGGGGTGAACATTCCTGTATAGGTTGCCGGGTTGCTGCGCGGCGTGCGACCGATCGGGCTTTGGTCAACGCTGATGATTTTGTCGAAGTGCTCTAGACCCGTTAAGCCGGTATAGGGTGCAGGCTCGGATTGTGCGTGATGCAAGGCGCGTGACATCACGATGGCGAGCGTGTCATTGATTAGTGTGGATTTGCCCGAGCCGGAAACCCCGGAGATGCAGACAAATTTACCCGCAGGAATTCGTAGATCCACCGACTTGAGATTGTTGCCGGTACAGCCTGTTAGCTCAAGCCACTTTTGTTCTGGGTCGAGGGAGCGACGTTTGGGTACCGCAATTTCTTGCGAGCCGCTCATGTACTGGCCCGTGAGTGAGTTTGGATTTTGCTCGATCTGCGCGGGGGTGCCTTGCGCGACGATTTGACCGCCATGCTCGCCAGCCCCTGGCCCCATATCGACGACCCAGTCGGCCTGGCGAATCATGTCCTCATCGTGTTCAACGACGATGACACTATTGCCGAGGTCGCGCAGATGATGCAGCGTCGCGATCAACCGATCGTTATCGCGTTGATGCAGGCCAATCGAGGGTTCGTCCAAGACATACATTACACCGGTCAGGCCAGAACCAATCTGGCTGGCTAAACGGATACGCTGCGCTTCTCCGCCGGAGATGGTGACGGCACTGCGATCCAGGGAGAGATAGTTCAGGCCGACGTTATTGAGAAAGCTTAAGCGCGCTTCGATCTCTCGGACAATCCGCTGCGCGATTTCTGCGCGCGCACCCGTCAGCTTGAGGTCTTGAAACCATTTCAGGCAGGTTGAGAGCGGTTGAGCCTCAACCTCGTAAATGGCGAGGCCTTGCTCTTGCCAGTTACGACCCTCGGGCGTGTCGACCAATGGTTGAGGAGGCGCAATGCGCTCGTTTCCGATTCGAACATGTCGCGCTTCGGCGCGCAGGCGCGAACCGTGACAAACCGGGCAGGTTTGAACCGCGCGATATTTGCCGAGTTCTTCGCGCACGGCGGAGGAGTCGGTTTCTTTCCAGCGACGTTCGAGATTGGGGATCACGCCTTCGAACGCGTGGCGCTTGACGGTGCTGCGACCGTTTTCATTGAGATAGAAAAAAGGAATCTCGACGGTGCCAGAGCCGTACAACACGATCTGACGGATTTCCTCGGGCAGACTGTCCCAGGTCGCCTCGATATCAAACTCATAGTGTGTCGACAGACTCGACAACATGGAAAACGTAAAAGCGTTGCGCTTGTCCCAGCCGCGGATCGCACCTGAGCCGAGACTGAGCTCGGGGAAGGCCACCACACGCTTGGGATCAAAAAAGCCCACATGACCGAGACCGTCGCAACTTGGGCAGGCGCCGACCGGATTGTTAAAACTAAACAATCGCGGCTCGAGTTCGGGCAAACTATGGCTGCAAACCGGACACGCGTAGCGACTCGAGAACAGGTGTTCTTCGTTGGTATCCATGTCGAGGGCCACGACACGCCCTTGCGCGAGCGTCAGCGCGGTTTCAAAACTCTCGGCTAGACGTTGCTTGCTCTCTGGTTTGATGCGCAGACGATCAATGACAACGTCAATGTCATGCTTTTCGTTTTTATTGAGCTCGGGCATGCTGTCGAGGTCAACCATTTCTCCATCCACGCGCACACGCACAAAACCTTGTGCCTGCAGGCTCGCGCACTCATCCTCAAAACTGCCTTTGCGTGTGCGTGCGATTGGCGCCAGGATCGCCAGCCTGCGTTCGGCAGGCCAGTTCAGCACGCTATCGACCATTTGGCTCACGCTTTGTGCGGCGAGCGGTAAACCATGCGAAGGGCAATAGGGGGTCCCTACACGTGCATACAACAGTCGCAGGTAGTCATGAATTTCGGTAATCGTGCCAACCGTTGAGCGCGGATTGTGGCCCGCGGCTTTTTGCTCGATTGAAATCGCCGGAGACAGGCCCTCAATCAGGTCCACATCCGGTTTATCCATCATCTGCAAAAACTGCCTGGCGTAAGCTGAGAGACTTTCGACATAGCGGCGCTGTCCTTCGGCGTACAAAGTATCGAAGGCGAGCGAGGACTTGCCCGAGCCGGACAGTCCCGTGACGACCACGAGCTTGTGCCTGGGCAGGTCCAGAGACACGTTTTTGAGATTATGGGTGCGGGCACCCCGGATTCGGATTTCGTCCATGACACGTTT
>CAMBLP010000014.1 GCA_945868195.1 Bordetella parapertussis | reverse complement strand
CGTGCGACGATCCCAGCCTTGGGTTGTCGCAACAACCACTCGTCGAAGACCTTGCGTGCGATCGGCGCAGCAACACTGCCTCCCCAGCCTGCGTTTTCAACCAAGACCGCAATCGCGAGTTTGGGATCTTTGACCGGTGCAAATGCCATAAACACAGCATGGTCACGCAATCGTTCATCAATCGCACTACTTTGATATTTGGCGCCTTTCAAACTATAAACTTGTGCGGTTCCGGTCTTGCCCGCTCTTTGATAGGGCGCGCCCACAAAAGCTTGGCGTGCGGTGCCCGATACCGTCACATCGGCAAGCGCACGCTTCACCGCTTGAAGATGTTCAGTTTTGAGTGGGATCCGATGCGAGGCTTCGGCGATCGTTAAACGCTCCTCACCCGATGTTGGATTTTTGATCGCACGCACCAAGTGTGGCTGCATGTAAGTGCCATCATTTGCCAGCACCGCAGTCGCTTGCGCCAGCTGCATCAAGGTAAAAGCGTTGTAACCCTGGCCCACCGCCACAGAAATTGTTTCACCTGCATACCAGCGTTGCTGTTCACGCTTTTTATAAGCTAACCGTTTCCACTCTGTGGAGGGCAGCACACCTTTGCGCTCACCTTCGATGTCAATGCCCGTGATCTGACCAAACCCAAAGGGCTTCATAAAGTCATGTAATGCATTGACACCAATTTCAGGGGCCAAAGAATAAAAATAAGTATCAGAAGACACTACCAGAGCCTGATGCATGTCGATTGAACCAAAATAAGTCGAACCCGCATTGCGAAAACGCTGACCACCAAACTCAAAAAAACCTGGATCGTTAATACGATCAGAAGCCCGGCGCTTGTTCATCTCAAGTGCCGCCAGCGCTACAAAGGGTTTATAGGTCGACCCGATTGGGTATGTTCCATACACTGGCCGATTAATCAAGGGATGGTCCGGAGACTCATTGAGCCGTCGCCAGCTTTCAACATCGATACCATCGATAAAAAGGTTTGGATCATAAGAAGGCTGGGAAACAAAGGCCAAGACATCTCCTGTCGACGGCTCGATCGCAACCAACGCTCCCCGCTGATCCTTGAATGCCGCCTCAGCGATGCGCTGCAGATTCATATCGAGCGACAAGACAAGGTTTGAACCTGGAATAGGGTCTAACTTACGGAGGCGACGCACGGGTTTTCCACGGGCCGTGACCTCGACCTCCTCGAAGCCTGTTTTGCCATGCAAAACCGCCTCATACGTTTTTTCAATCCCCTTTTTCCCGATAATATCGGTGCCGCGATAATTACCGATCTCCCCTTTCTCCTCGAGCGATGTCACATCCGCCTCTGAGATTCGACCGACATAGCCCACCACATGTCCCGCCGCTTTGCCTTGCGGGTATTCGCGGACCCAGCGTGCGCGAAGCTCCACGCCAGGAAAGCGCAAGGAATGGGCTGAAAACCACGCCGCTTCGGTCTCGTTGAGGTTGTTACGCAAAACAATACTGGCATAACGACCCGACTCGTTGACACGACGTTTGAAACGTCGCTGGTCCGCGCTACTAACATAGACAACGGGAGTCAAACGATTCAACATCTCATCGACATTACCGGCACGCCCCGGCACAACTTCGAGTGTATAACTCAGGTAATTACGGGCAAGCACTTCGCCGTTACGATCAAAAATATCGCCGCGTCGAGGTGGAATGGGTAACACAGCAATACGATTATTTTCCGCACGCGCGGCGAGACTTTCATGCCGCTCAACCTGCAGCACCCAAAAGCGCCAACCCAGCAAACCAAAACATATCACCGCAAAAATACCCGCCACACCCGCTCTGAGCAGGAAGCGTTTTTTTTGCTGTTGATCTGTTTGCTTGAAGTCAAACATTGTTTTTTAGGCTCACGAAGAGCCACCTTCAGCATCATCCAAACGATGCTGAGGCAACAAAAGCAACCAACTCACCAACGGCCAGCATACCGCGGTCAAAAGAGCGCTAAAAAGCCAAGACCAACCCGGCCATGCACTCACCAAAAATGCACCGATTAACACTGTCACAAGCTTCGCGCCTACAAAAACAGGCAATAAATGGATACTTTGCTGGAGCAAGTCAAAGCGCAACACGCGACGCTGCATGACTTGTGCCCCATACACGGTCAAGACAAACATCAGCGCCTGCAATCCCAGTGGACCTACATCATGCACGTCGAGCGTCAAGCCAAATAAAAACGCCACCACCATTCCAACACGACGAGAGTCGTGCAAGGACCAAAAAGTAATCACAAGTAGCAATAACTCTGGTGCAGAATGCCAGACGCGCCAAGGTAGCAAGGATAATACCCAGACTAGCAGCATTGTGGTCCATACGTATCCGAATCCAGAAGTTGTCTCGACAGACTCAGGGCCGACAGCATGGGCCATCGGCAGGGGTGGTCTTTTTGAACGTGGCTTCATAACCTCGTAGTTACTTGGTTTTGTCTGTCGCACCCACACGCCCCGTCGAAGAAATGGTAGCGGCTGAAGGCAAAGACGTTAAGCCCTCCCCAACAGGTACTTGTAAGACCAGAAAATGTCTGTGGCGTTCCGGATGAGAGGCGGGCTGAGCTTCCGCACGGGCAAAACCTGAGGCAGGATTACGTTCAACGTGGTCGATCCGTCCCACCGCCAGTCCTGCGGGAAAGACGCCCCCCACACCACTCGTTACCAATTGATCACCCTCTCGAATATCCGCATCCGAAGAAAAGTAACGTACCTCGACCTTTCCGGGAGAGTTTGACCCAAAAGCGATAAGCCGTAAACCGTTGCGAAGCACCTGAACGGGGATCGACACAATCTCATCGGTCAACATCGCCGCCTCAGAGGACATTGGTGTGACACGGGTGATTTGACCGACCACACCACTTTCATCGATGACCGGCATGCCCTGAGCGATACCCGCTCGGCTACCTTTGTTAAACACAATCCGTCTTGTGAAGGCGTTGACCGGTTCATAGAGCACCTCGACCACGACGGTCGGGCGGTCGACAGCAGTCTCCAAAACACCTAACAGGCGACGCAGTTGTGTGTTCTCGGCTGAAAGGAGCGCTGCATTTGTTGAGACCTGAGCCAACGTGATGCGTTGCCGCTGCAAGGCTTCGTTTTCAGACTTGATCAGCGCTGCCGCGTTGGCCCACTCATTGGCCATCGTGAGCATGTCACGTGGAAAAAGAACGGCGCGTTGAAAGGGATACAGTGCTGTGGCGATAGCCTGACGAACAGGATTTGTTTTGCTCCATGTCGCATCCGTAAACAACAAGACGATCGCGAGCAACACCAGCAAGGTCAGTGTGACTTCGGCGGCAGGACCGCGCCGAAAAAGACGTAGGGTGACGTGTCGTTGCATCAGAGCTCAGTACAAAGTCACCCGCACCCAAAAAGGCCAGGCCGACTAGTCGTTAATGAATATTGCGCCTAATTTCTCAAGGTGCTCGAGCGCATCGCCGCAGCCGCGGACAACGCAAGTCAAAGGATCATCTGCAACGATCACGGGCAAGCCAGTTTCTTCTTGGAGCAAACGATCGAGGTCTCGTAACAATGCGCCACCACCCGTCAACGCAATGCCCTTATCTGTGATGTCTGAGCCCAGCTCAGGCGGAGTGTTTTCGAGCGCGATTTTGACCGCGGACACGATTTGATTAAGAGGATCGGTCAGTGATTCCAAAATCTCGTTAGACGAGACTGTGAAGCTGCGAGGCACGCCCTCGGCCAAATTTCGGCCTTTGACTTCGATCTCACGGACCTCAGAGCCAGGAAAAGCTGAGCCAATCTCTTTTTTGATGAGTTCGGCTGTGGGTTCACCAATCAACATTCCATAATTGCGACGGATGTAATTGACGATTGCCTCGTCGAATTTGTCGCCGCCAACACGAACAGAACCCTTATAAACCATACCACCTAGCGAAATCACGGCAACCTCAGTCGTGCCACCGCCAATATCAACCACCATAGAGCCACTCGCATCCGATACATTCAGGCCGGCGCCAATTGCAGCAGCCATAGGCTCTTCGATCAAATACACGCGACTGGCTCCCGCACCCAATGCGGACTCACGGATCGCACGACGCTCAACCTGAGTTGAACCGCAGGGAACGCAGACAATAATTCGAGGGCTCGGCGCAAACATATTGCGTGGATGCACCATACGGATGAATTGCTTGAGCATTTGCTCCGTCACCGTAAAGTCAGCGATCACGCCGTCTTTCATAGGGCGAATCGCCTCGATATTGCCAGGAACACGCCCAAGCATTTGCTTGGCTTCGCGACCTACGGCCTGGATGATTTTTTTCCCTCCGGGGCCACCATCGTGGCGAATCGCGACAACGGAGGGCTCGTCAAGAACGATGCCCTTACCGCGAACGTAAATGAGGGTGTTGGCGGTACCAAGATCGATCGCCATATCACTTGAAAAATAACTACGCAGGAATCCAAACATGAGAGCCCAGCCATAGGGAAAATTGACGCACGCAACCTGCGGCGATTAGCCCTCTATCATAACTTATAATTCCCTTACATCGGCAAAACTTACTTTCATCCAGCTCGGAAAGTCACGGGCTGACACTTTCAATGGATTAAATCTGCCTTATGGCTCTCACTGACCAAGAAGTCACCCGTATCGCCCGCCTGGCAAGGCTTCATCTCAATCCTGAGCAACTGACTCAGGCGCAGACGGACCTCAATAAAATACTTAGCATCATTGAAACGCTTCAGTCGGTGGATACCCAAGGTATAGAGCCTTTGGCGCATCCCCTCGCAACTGTTTCAGACATTCATCTTCGGCTGAGAGACGATGTTGTGACCGAAGTGTCCTCGACAGAGCGGCGCGATACGTTGATGGCCAACGCACCGGGCGCCTCCAAAGGCCTGTTCCTGGTTCCTAAGGTCATTGAATAACATGTCAAACGCACTCCAACGCTATCCAAACATCGCCGCTCTCCATCAGGCGCTCTCAAACCGCCAACTCAGCGCCACTGAGCTTGCACAAGACTGCCTAAGACAAATTGAGCTGCATGCCAGCTTGAATGCTTTCGTCCACATCGATGCAGACCTCACGCTTGCTCAGGCGCGTGAAGCCGACAGCCTATTGGCTGCCGGTCGCGGCACTTCATTGACGGGCCTCCCTATCGCCCATAAGGACGTCTTTGTGACCCAAGGCTGGCGCAGCACCGCTGGCAGCAATATGCTCAAGCAATATACGAGTCCTTTCGACGCCACCGTTGTGCACAATTTACGCGCCGCAGGCTGCGTCACCCTTGGCAAACTCAATTGTGACGAGTTCGCCATGGGCTCTGGTAATAAGCACTCCGCCTTTGGTCCCACGCATAATCCTTGGGATACCTCTGCTGTGCCAGGGGGCTCATCCGGCGCTTCAGCGGCAGCTGTAGCGGCCAAGCTCATTATTGCCGCCACGGGTACTGATACCGGGGGCTCTGTGCGCCAGCCTGCGGCACTCTGCGGCGTCAGCGGTATCAAACCCACCTACGGCGCCGTCTCACGCTACGGCATGATCGCCTATGGCTCAAGCCTTGATCAAGCCGGTCCGCTCGCCAGCAGCGCCCTTGACCTCGTCGACCTGCTTGATGTCATGAGCGGCTTTGACAACAAAGATTCCACGAGCGCAGAACACTGCAAAGGCCTCCCTAACGCACCGGGGCGTATCCGCGCTGAGTTCAACAATGCTGACAAAAGCTTTTGCAGCAATACGACTCAACCACTCAAGGGCTTACGCATTGGCGTACCCAAAGAGTTCTTTGGGGCAGGACTGTCCAACGATGTCGCCCAAGCGATCGAGTTGGCACTGCAACAGTTTGAAAAACTCGGTGCCCAACGTGTCGATATTTCCTTGCCAAGGACTGCGTTGTCCATCCCTGCCTATTATGTGATTGCACCTGCCGAAGCCTCAAGCAACCTCTCCCGCTACGACGGGGTGCGCTACGGACATCGCAGTGCGTCCTACTCCGACCTCGAAGACATGACCGCACGTTCGCGTGCAGAGGGCTTTGGCTCAGAGGTCAAGCGTCGCATTCTGATTGGCACGTACGTTCTGTCTCATGGTTACTACGATGCCTACTACCTGCAAGCCCAACGATTGCGCCGCATGATTGTGGACGATTTTCAAGCGGCATTGACACAACATTGTGATGTCATCATGGGTCCTGTTACACCCACGGTTGCTCAGCCTATCGAGCAAAATCAAAATGATCCGACTGCCGATTGGTTGGCGGATATTTACACCTTGGGTCTCAATCTCGCAGGCTTGCCTGGCATGTCGATTCCTTGCGGTTTTGGTCCAGGCGCTTCCGGCAAACCCTTGCCAATCGGTTTACAAATTATTGGTAACTATTTCGACGAGGGGCGACTGTTGGCCGTCGCCCATCAGTTTCAGCAAGTCACCGACTGGCACCAACGCGTTGCGGGGCAAGCATAATGGCATGGGAAATCGTGATCGGACTGGAAACGCACACCCAGCTCTCGACTCAAACCAAAATTTTTTCAGGTAGCTCCACTCGCTACGGTGCTTTGCCCAACACACAGGCCAACGAAGTCGACTTGGCACTTCCTGGTTCGCTACCGGTGATGAACCGTGCGGCCGTCGAACGCGCGATTCGTCTGGGTTTAGCTGTAGGCGCCACGATTGCACCTCGATCTATTTTTGCCCGCAAAAACTACTTTTATCCTGACTCGCCAAAAAACTACCAAATTAGCCAGTTTGAGATCCCGGTTGTACAAGGCGGTTCAATTAGTTTTTTTGTAGGCGATCAGGAAAAAACAGTCAATCTGACCCGCGCGCACCTCGAAGAGGACGCAGGTAAATCCATGCATGATGACTTTGTCGGTCCGCATGGCGAGTCCTCCTCAGGCATTGACTTAAACCGCGCGGGCACGCCGCTGCTTGAGATCGTGTCGGAGCCAGAAATGCGCTCTGCCACCGAAGCCGTCGCCTATGCCAAAGCCCTACACAGCCTGGTGATGTGGCTAGGCATTTGTGATGGCAACATGCAAGAAGGCTCATTTCGCATCGATGCAAACGTATCGGTTCGTCCGGTCGGCCAACAAGAATTCGGCACACGCTGCGAAATTAAAAACGTCAACTCGTTCAAGTTTCTTGAGCGCGCCATTCAATATGAGGTTCGGCGCCAAATCGAACTCATTGAGGATGGTGGTCGAGTCGTTCAGGAGACACGTCTTTACGACTCAGACCGTGACGAAACGCGCAGTATGCGCAGCAAAGAAGACGCGCACGACTATCGCTATTTTCCTGATCCTGATCTCCCACCGCTTGTCATTGCTCAAGACTGGATTGAATCCGTACGTCAGACGATGCCGGAGCTTCCAGCAGCCTTGCGCGCTCGGTTTATCTCAGAGTTTGGCCTGACACCCTTGGATGCCGCTCAGCTTTCGATCAGCCGTGATCTCGCCGTGTATTTTGAAAGCGTTAATGCGACTCTGCCTACCGGTCAAGCCAAACTTGTCGCCAACTGGATCATGGGTGAGGTCTCTGCAACGCTCAATCGTGAGGAAAAAGACATCACAGAATCGCCTATTTCGGCCGCTTCGCTTGCAGCGCTGCTGACCCGCATCATTGACGGCACCATTTCCAACAAAATTGCCCGCGATGTGTTTGCTGCGATGTGGTCAGGCGAGCTTGGTGGTAATCCCGATGCCATTATTCAGGCAAAAGGCCTCACGCAAATTAGTGATTCGGGTGCCATTTCTGCGATGGTGGATGCGGTGCTCGCCGACAACCCCGCGATTGTGGCGGAGTATCGTGCCGGCAAACAAAAAGCCTTTAATTCATTGGTCGGTCAGATTATGAAGGCCGCCAAAGGCAAAGCAAACCCCCAGCAGGTCAATGACCTCCTGAAGGCAAAGCTAGATAATTAAATACCGTAACGCGCGCGATACGCCAACACCGCCTCGCGGTGTTCGGCGAACTCGGCGTTGTTTTCAAGCAGCGCCAGGATATCCGCGAGAGAGGCAATACTAACCACAGGCAATCCATAGCTTTGCTGCACTTCTTGGACAGCTGAATGTGGCGAAAGTGCGCCATCAGGTCCTGCACGCTCCATCCGATCCATCGCGATCAGCACTGCACAAGGTTCTGCACCCGCGGCGCGAATGATGTCAACCGACTCACGTACCGACGTGCCTGCTGTAATCACATCATCAATGATGACGACTTTACCCTTTAGGGGCGCTCCTACCAGCACACCACCCTCACCGTGATCTTTGGCTTCTTTGCGGTTGTAGGCAAAGGGTATATCTCGCCCCTTAAGTCCTGCGTGCGATGCAAGGGCAACCGAAGTGGCTGTTGCGAGGGGAATACCCTTGTAAGCAGGACCAAACAACATATCAAACGGCAACTTGGCGTCCACCAGTGCCTGAGCATAAAATTGCGCAAGTTTGCCGACAGAGGCGCCTGTATTGAAAAGCCCCGCATTGAAAAAGTAGGGGCTTGTGCGACCTGACTTCGTCACAAAACTACCAAAGCGCAACACGCCCTCTTTTAAGGCAAACTGTACAAACTCTCGACGATCAGCACCTAGCGACATAGCTTTCCTTTCTGTTTCGACACGACTTTAACGCTCACATTATCTCACCGACTAGGAGTTCTGCCTTGCTGCGTATCACCTCACTGAACCTCAATGGCATCCGCTCCGCCTACAACAAAGGCCTACTGGAATGGCTGAAATCACATCAGGCGGATATTATTTGTCTGCAGGAACTGAAAGCGCATCTGGCGGACATTCAGCATGACTACCAACATCCGCTAGACTACAGCGGTCATTTTTGCGCAGCGGAAAAAAAAGGCTACAGCGGTGTCGGTCTTTATTTGAAACAACAGCCCGAGCGCGTACTGACCGGGATTGACTGTCCGGAGTTTGATCAAGAAGGCCGCGTCATTCGTGCCGACTGGTCCAACTTAACAGTGGTGAGCGCCTACCTCCCCTCGGGCTCCAGTGGCCCAGAGCGTCAAGAGGCTAAGTTTCGCTTCTTGGCTAAATTTGGCCCTTGGTTACAAGCCTTGATGGACGAACACAAAAAGACTAAGCGAGAATACGTCATCTGCGCCGATTGGAACATCGCACATAAGGAAATCGATCTCAAAAACTGGAAATCGAATCAGAAAAACTCCGGCTTTACCCCTGAGGAGCGCGCTTGGGTCACACACACTCTCGAGGAAATCGGCTTTGTCGATGTGTTTAGAACGTTGGACCCAAGTCCCGAGCAATACACGTGGTGGAGTAACCGTGGGCAGGCCTGGGCCAAGAACGTAGGCTGGCGCCTAGACTATCAACTCGCCACGCCGGGAATTGCTTCGCTGGCGCGCTCAACCAGCATTTACAAAGACGAACGTTTCTCTGATCATGCACCGTTCACCATCGATTACGACTTTACACTCGTGACGAAAAATTAAACTCACCCGCACTTGAACGCTGTGCTTTACACGCCCGCGGCGTCGATACGTTCAATGTCGCGGCGACGCCACCACAACAACAACAAGCCAGGCAAAGCAATCACAACCGTGATCAAGAAAAAAGTCGGCCATCCTGCGAATAGCACCAATGGCGGGGTTAACGGTCCTGCGAGGTAAGTACGGCCCACCGCAGACAGCGCCGATAACAAAGCAAACTGCGTAGCAGAAAACTCTCGGTTACACAGCCCCATCAACAATGCGACAAACGCAGCGGTACCCATGCCTCCACACAAGTTCTCAAGACTCACTCCTGCGGCCATCAAAAAGACATTGTGCGGCCCAACAGAAATGACCCAATAGCCAAGATTAGAGATTGCCTGAAGCAAACCGAAAAACATCAACGATCGGTACAACCCTAATTTCGCCATCAGCGCACCACCCGTCAGCGCACCCACGATCGTTGCCGTCAAACCCAACAACTTATTGACCGTTCCGACCTCGGTCGCCGAGTAGCCCGCGGCACGCAAGAGAAACGTCGTCGAAAGCGCGCCCGCGAACGCATCCCCTAGCTTATAGAGAACAATTAACAGCAAGACCGTGATGGCCTCGGGACGACTGAAAAACTCTTTGAAGGGCTCAAATACCGCCCTCGAAAGCGAGCGTGGCGTCTGCGCGGGCACCTCTGGCTCGGGCGCCCACAGCGTGGCGAGTGCCACCACCAACATCAACGCCCCCATCAACATATAGGTGTAACCCCAACCTAACCACTGATCCGCCAAAATCAAGGCCAGCCCGCCGGAGGTCAGCATTGCGAGTCGATAGCCCAGCACAGAAAAGGCAGCACCTGCCCCTCTTTCTTCTTTGCGCAACACATCGCTGCGATAAGCATCAAAAGCAATATCCTGCGTCGCAGAACAAAAAGCCACAGCGACCGCAAGCAAGGCAAGCGGCAAAAGACTCTGGCCTGGAGACATCAAACCCATCGCCATGATGCCGATCGCGAGTAAAACCTGCATCACGAGCATCCAGCCTCGCCTACGGCCCAAAAATGGTGGGGCGTAACGATCAATCAGCGGAGCCCAGAGGAACTTGAGTGTGTAAGCCGTTCCCACCAAGGTCAAAAAACCAATTTCTTGAAGGGAAACTTGCTCAAGCGTTGCCCACGCTTGCAACGTCCCGCCCGTCAGCGCCAAGGGCAAGCCACTCGCAAAACCCAGTGCCAGTAAAGGTGTGACACGTTTGCTGGTGTAGAGTTTTGACGCAGGAATTGTCTGCGTCTCGACGCAGGGTTGCTGGGCTTGTTGAGCAGTCATAAAGGTCACCTCGCCGTAAATCGATACGCAGCAAGCGTGCTGCGCCAACCTGGAAACAATTTCACCTCGTGCTGATCATTAAAGGTGGCGCGCTCTAGAATGGTGAACTGCAGCGTGTTGGCCAAGCGCTCAAAGTCCTTGAGCGTACAAAGGTGGATATTGGGTGTGTTGTACCAGTCATAGGGCATCTGCCCCGTCACCGGCATGCGACCACGCAAAATCGACCAACCGTGAGGCCAATAACCGAAGTTGGGGAAAGAAACGATCCCCTCGCGCGCCACGCGTGCCATTTCGCGCAAAATATGTTCAGTATTGTGCATGGACTGCAGCGTCTGGGACAAGACGACCGTATCGAACTGCTGATCGTCGAACATCGCCAACCCGTCTTCGAGGTTTTGCTGGATGACATGCACACCGCGCTGCACGCAACTCAGCACCCTATCATCGCTAATTTCAACGCCGACGGCCTGCACGCTCTTGGACTGTTGCAAGTGCGCAAGCAGCGCCCCATCACCACACCCCAAATCCAAGACCCGGCAGTTTGGCTGCACCCATTGCGCGATTCGAGCCAAATCTCCGCGCAAATCACCTTGCATCGTTTGGCCACTCAGTTTGAGTTGTTCACTCATGCTTGCACTCCGCTCGTCGTCAGGGCTGGAGCGGCCTCTTGGACTAAAGTCGCTGCAATCCGCAGAAAATAAGCACGCATCAGTTTGTGATATCGCGCGTCGTCGAGCAAAAATGCATCATGTCCGTGTGGTGCATCGATCTCCGCATAAGTGGCAGACTGACCATTTTTGAGTAAAGCCTGAACAATTTCGCGGGAACGCTCAGGTGGAAACCGCCAATCGGTCGTAAATGAGACCAAAAGAAAATCAGCCAGTGCCGGTGCAATCGCGCGCGCGAAATCCCCACCCGCTCTCTTTGCTGGATCAAAGTAATCAAGTGCACGCGTAATGAGCAAATAAGTATTTGCATCAAAATACTTGGAAAACTTTTCACCCTGGTACCGGAGATAAGACTCGACCTCGAACTCCACACCGTAACCGTAATGGTAGGCACCGTCCGCAGCGGGCTCGCGTTGCGTTCGACCAAATTTTTCTGCCATATCATCGTCGGACAGATAAGTGATGTGACCAATCATTCTTGCCACGGACAAGCCATGGCGTGGCACCGTATTGTGCGCATAGTAATGACCATCATGGAACTCGGGGTCAGTGATGATGGCGCGTCGAGCGACTTCGTTAAAGCCAATATTTTGCGCAGACAATCGTGGCGTACTGGCAATCACCACGCAATGCGCGACACGCTCGGGCAACGTGATCGCCCAGCTGAGTGCCTGCATCCCGCCCAACGATCCACCCATCACAGCGGCGAACCTTTTGATTCCCAAGAGATCCGCCACGCGCGCCTGCGCCGATACCCAGTCCTCAACGGTCAACACAGGGAAGGCAGCGCCCCAAGGTTTGCCTGTTTCAGGCCGAATACTTGCAGGCCCAGTCGAGCCAAAGCACGAACCCAGGTTATTGACACCAATCACAAAAAAAACATTGGTGTCGACCGGTTTGCCAGGGCCCACCATGTTATCCCACCAACCAATATCCTCCGGGTTATCAGCTGAAATCCCGGCGACATGATGAGAGGCATTCAAGGCGTGACAAATCAGCACCGCATTACTTGCCTCAGCGTTTAATGTTCCATAGGTCTCAATCGCCAAGTCATAGACCGGCAAGGTGTGACCGCTCGCCAAAGGCAGGGGCTCATCAAAATGCAAAAACTGTGTATGGACGACACCAACCGACCCTAAGGTCGAGGGGGAAATGTCTTGTGCTTGGCAAGCGTCCTGAATAATGGACGAATCAGTCATACGGACCTTCTTTAGCGGGATTTATGAGGCGCCCGCAAGCGGATCGAGCAAATCGGCGCCAACTGTTTACAAAGTTTAACATCGCGGCGCGAAGTTGGCAGGCCATGGCACCGACAGACGGCTTCCAATTGGTTACATCCTGCCTTCCATACAAACACTTTCTTACAAAAGAGCACGCCATCAAAGGGGTTCTGCGCATTCTAATTAGAATCATGAACGCTCAAACTTATGCATTTTCATTTGCGTCCTCTGGGGATCTCTTTTCATGACACATCCACGTCTTTCCGGACGCGAGCTGCAATGCCTAGAATGGGTATCTACGGGTAAAACCAGCTGGGAAATCGGGCAGATCATCGGCCTTTCAGAGCGGACAGTCAATTTTCACCTTTTTAACGCCTGCCGCAAACTTAATGTCTACGGCAGACAGGCTGGCGTCGCACAAGCCCTGCGTTTAGGCCTGCTCACGGGTCATCCTCACCTCAATCGAAGTGAGCGAACAAACTCAAGCGCATTTTCATTTGAAAGCGATTGTTTCGGTCCTGAAACAATCACCTGAATCAACATGCCGCGATGCACCACGACTTTCGCCATCAACAGAGAGGGTTTATTGGCTACAACCGTATCCAACGTAAAAATCTCACCCTGTAGGGCAGACTCAGGCGCTTGCTTACCAGCCCGCGCGGCCAAGGCGGCGACGACTGTTTTGACTAACGCAACACTTTTTTCTGGGCTCAAGGACTCAGGCAAAGGAACATAACCCACTGAAAAAACAGCCTCCCCCACCGCAGCAGAGGTCAAAGCAAACGTCGCTGCGACACCCTCCACATCGATTTGACGCTGCTCCGTTTGGGTCCGTGAAGGAAACATAATGACCCCACGATCCTGAGCCACCATGGATTCGCGCCAGTTATATTCAGGCGTACACCCCGTCAACACGGCAAAAAATGACCACAACAATGAAAAGGAAATAAAAGTACGCACGCATTGCCTCGAAAAGCGTCACAATCGGATAATCATCAGAATTAGAGCGAATTGTCCTCTATTTTTAACATCCGAGGGGTACCTTGACGCATCCCTTAAAATGCATTGTTTCGCTTCAGCAATAGGTTTACCCGTGTCCATACTGACCCAACGTCTTGCCACCCTTCAGTTGCATCCTGAAATACTCAGGGGGTCGCAACGCGGCATCGAAAAAGAGGGCCTTCGGGTAGACGCCAAAGGTTCGCTTTCTGAGCGCCCACACCCTATGGCGCTTGGTTCGGCGCTCACCCATCCGCGCATCACGACCGACTACTCAGAAGCGCTGCTAGAGCTGATTACGGGTACGCACCATCATGTTGATGGTCTGATGGCAGAACTCGATGAGGTGCATCGCGTCGTGGCCACCACATTGACAGACGAGCTGATGTGGAATCACTCCATGCCCTCGCATCTCCCTGCGGACAACCAAATCCCGATTGGCTGGTACGGCACCTCAAACACCGGGATGATCAAGCACATCTACCGTCGCGGCCTGGCAGAGCGCTACGGTCGCACGATGCAGTGCATTGCAGGACTGCATTACAATTTTTCTTTCGCTGAATCATTTTGGGACCAGCTCGACTTGCCTCAGTCAGCGGCTCAAGACCGCCGCTCGGCTGGCTACATCTCACTGATTCGCAATTTCACCCGTTACAGCTGGCTGCTGATGTACCTTTTTGGTGCCTCTCCTGCTTTGTCCAAAGATTTTTTGCGCGGCAAAAAAGGTGATTTGCTTGCGCTCGATGCGCAAACCATGTATTTGCCCTATGCCACGAGCTTGAGGATGAGTGATTTAGGCTACCAAAACAAAGCCCAGTCAGGGCTCAAGCTTTGTTACAACGACCTCAACACCTTTCTAGAGCGGCTTTATGACGCCGTGACTACGCCATGGCCTGATTATCAGAAAATTGGTACGCATAGAAATGGTGAATGGATACAACTCAATAGCAATGTTTTACAAATTGAAAACGAGTTTTACTCGAGCATCCGCCCGAAACGCACGACAGGTCCTTGCGAGCGACCCATCACCGCCTTAGCGGAGCGCGGCATTCAATACATCGAAGTACGCTGTCTTGACATTGACCCCACTCAAGCCACCGGGATTTCCGCTGAAACAGCGCGCTTTGTGGATGCTTTCCTGCTTTTTTGTGCCCTACAAGAAAGCCCGCCTTTTGTAGATAGCGGTTGGTGCTCAGAGAGTGCCTCCAACTTCGCGACAGTCGTCAAGCAAGGTCGACAACCTGAGCTCAAGCTCACCAAGCTCGGTCAAGAAATTCCCCTCAAGCTGTGGGCAGAGCAGCTTTTGGATGACATCGCGCAATGCGCTCAGACGCTGGACGAGGCCTTGGACGAAAAAAACTATCTCAATGCCGTGGCTGCCCAGCGCTCCAAGGTTGCGGATCCTGCAACAACCCCTTCTGCTCAGTTTTTAGAAAAACTCATGACGCGCAAGGTGTCCTTTCACGACGCAACCCTTGAGCAAAGCCGTGCGCATGCCTTGAGCTTAAAAAAGGTGGGCCTGAGTCCAGCCGAGCTCGCTGCCACACAGGCGCAAGCGACCCAATCCCTGATGGAACAGCAGCAGCTTGAGGCAAGCGACAGTGAGAGTATTGACGACTAGGTCGCACGCTTTCATCAAGCACTGAAAAAGCCGGTCTGAGGGCTCTGGCGCGCCCGACAGGAATCGAACCTGTATCGAGAGCTTCGGAAACTCTTATTCTATCCATTGAACTACGGGCGCCTGCGGGCGAATTATAGCGGCAGAAGCACTTCGCTCTTTCTCAGAAAAGGGATTTACGACCCCCTTGCTCACCAAGCCCTCCGATGCCGCTATAATCCTTGGGTTATAAGAAAACCGTCTAACTACTATGGTTGGCTTCTTGCTAATCCGAGGTGTTCAAAACCTCGGCTACACAAGTCTTCAGCCTAAGTCTCGCAGGATTTGGTCATGAGCAATACGCAGCCACACGAAGATCACCATTCGCCTATCAAGACACCGAAGCAACTGATCGTCACGATCGTGCTGTCTTTTATCTTGCCCGTCATCATCATCATTTTGTTGGTCCAGCTCGTCATTACGGGTGACCAGGTTGGCGCGGGCTCAGACACGCTCACGCCTGAAGCCATACAAAAACGCATCGCCCCCGTAGCAAAGCTAGATCTTGTTGACGCAAGCGGTCCAAAAGTATTCAAGACTGGCGTGCAGGTCTACAAAGCGGCCTGTGCAGGCTGCCATGACGCTGGCGCAGCCGGTGCACCTAAATTTGCTGACGCAACGGCCTGGGCAGGTCCCAACGCGACGGGTTTACAGTCAATGGTTGCGAGTGTCATCAAAGGCAAAGGCGCCATGCCTGCTAAGGGTGGCAATCCTTCCTTAGACGACTTTGAGATCGAACGCGCCGTGGTTTATATGGCAAATAGCGCCGGCGGCAAATTTGCTGAACCAGCTGAGCCCAAGCCTGCTGCTGCTCCTGCTGCCGCTGCACCTGCTGCTGCACCGATGGTCGCAGCTACGGTTGTTGCAACCGCAGTCACGCTCCCCGCTGCAGCGGCTCCCGCTCCTGCCACGAGCGATGTAGGTGAAAAGCTCTACAAACAAGCTTGTGCAGCATGTCATATTGCTGGTGTTGCGGGTGCACCAAAATTCGGTGATAAAACTGCATGGGCACCGCGCATCGCGACAGGTATGGATGCCATGGTTGCCGCTGTCATCTCTGGCAAAGGCATCATGCCAGCCAAGGGTGGCGCTGCCGGTGCGAGCGATGCCGATCTGCGTGCTGCGACACAATACATGGTCGACGCCGCTAAATAATCAAGCACTCGCACATTGAAAAAGCCCTCTTTCGAGGGCTTTTTTTTCATCTATCACCATGACGCTGAGCTTAGGAGCTCAATAACGATAAGCCAAGCTGAACACGCCGCTGCAACCACAGGCTAGGACGATAACGCGGGTCGCCTGTCACGCTTTGCATATTGCGCAAAATTTCCAAGATATTTTCAGTACCTAAGGCATCGCCCAGACCCAAAGGTCCCTTGGGATAACCCAAGCCCAAACTGACGGCAAGATCGATATCCTGAGGAGTCGCGATGTCTTGCTGCGCGATATCGCAAGCGACGTTGACGATCATCGCAACGATCCGCTGCGCCACAAAACCCGCAGAGTCTTTCACAACGCTGACACGAACCTGATCCACACCAAAGATGGCATGTGCCTTTTCTTGAAATTGCAGATGGGTTGCCGGTGAGACCATTAAAGTCCGCCTCCGCGTATGCTCAAAATCATGCAGAGTATCAAGACCCACAGTGCGCGCAGCGTCGAGCTTTTGCTTGAAAACTGCCGTCGATACGTCTTCCCCAAAAGGCGTGACGATGATGAGACTATCCACATCAGGGCGATGGCCGGTTTGAATATGAGCGTCCAGCCTCTTTAGCAGTTCAGTCGCACGTGCATGACCGAGCGGATGCGCAGGGCTCACCCAAACCTTGGCCGGACCATTCAGCACCGGCGCAGCACCTTCTGTCACAGGCAGCTTATGACCATCCGCGTATGCATAAAATCCGCCCTGACTTTTGCGTCCGTAAAGCCCGCCTGCCACACGCACTGTTCCGATCGGCGAGGGTTTGAAACGAGGTTCCTCATAAAACTGATGGTAAATCGACTCCATGACAGCATGTGAGACGTCGAGACCCGTCAAGTCCATAAACTCAAAGGGCCCCATTTTGAAGCCAGCTTGCTCGCGCATAATGCCATCGACTGTTGCAAAATCCGTCACATTTTCTTGTACGACACGCAAACCCTCGGTATTCATCCCACGACCCGCATGATTCACAATAAAACCAGGCATATCCTTTGCTCGCACCGGCTTGTGCCCCATGCGGACCGATAACGCCATCAAGGCATCACCCACCGCAGGATCGGTTCGCAAACCATCAATCACCTCAACGACCTTCATCAGCGGGACGGGATTAAAGAAGTGATAGCCTGCGACACGCTCAGGACGTTCGCATCCAGCGGCAATCGCAGTGATCGATAGTGATGAAGTGTTAGAGACGAGTATGCAATCGGTGGATACGACCGACTCCAACTGTTTAAAAAACGGTTGTTTAATCTCGAGTCGCTCAATGATGGCTTCGATGACCAAGTCACAATCCGACAGGTCCTTAATCTCGTCGATCAAATACAACTTACCCAACGCGTCATGCGCTTGCTCTTCGGTCATTTTGCCTTTGCTAGCGAGCATCGTCCACGTATTGGTCAGCGAGTCGCGCGCTGAGTTCAGCGCAGCAGGGTTCGTATCGAACAGTTTGACGCGCAAGCCTGCTTGGGCCGCTATTTGTGCGATGCCTCGACCCATTGCGCCGGCCCCCGCCACTCCCACTGTCTGAATCGTTTTCATATGATTTCCTGAATCTAATAAGAACAAACGCTAGCTGTTACATAATAGTCATATTCATCGTCTTCGTCATAGTCATCCTAAACCAGACAAGCGCCAGTCTCAGACGGCGGTAATGATGCGAACTTTACTGCTGCGATCGCTCGCTAATCTCAAGGCGTAATGTCTTGTATTCGCTGTTGTACTAGTTTTTTTTGTTTAGCATCGCCTTGAGCATCTCAAGGCGATTTTTTGGGCTCATCGTATCGGGCTGCAACTGAAGCGATGCAGCCGATAGCCCCATCTCTTCGATAAAGCGCGAAGGCTCACGCACCAAATCTTCGCGCGCACGACGACGCTTTTGACACCAGCTCAAGTGAAGACTCCTCTGCGCCCGCGTGATCCCGACATACATCAAGCGTCGTTCCTCCTGAATACGTGACACCAAAGCATCAGCCGCTTTCGCAGGATCCAGATCCTCCTCTTCACGTCCCATATGCGGTAGCAACCCCTCCTCGATACCGAGCAAATAGACATGAGGATATTCCAAACCTTTAGAAGCATGGAGCGTCGAAAGCTTGACGGCATCGGGCTCGTCCTCCTCACTACGCTCAAGCATTGTGACCAGCGCGACATGCTGCACGATATCAATCAGGCCCATGCTATCAGCCTCTGCCTTGCGCTTGAGCCAACCCACCAATTCAAGGACATTTTGCCAGCGTGACTGGGCAGGTTTTTCATCCAACATGTCATAAAGATAACGTTCGTACTGGATCGCGCTAAGTAAGTCATCCAGAATGACGCCTGCGGGCTCAGCGGCATGCACCGTCTGCCCCGTTTCGACACGACCGGCACGATACTGCACACGAACAATAAACTCGCCAAAGGTTCGTAAAGGTTCAAGCTGACGCGCATTGAGACGCGGCTCAATGCCTTGCTCAAACAAGGCCTCAAAAAGAGAGATTTGTCGCTCCCCTGCGTATTGCCCGAGCGTCTGAAGCGTGGCTTGCCCAATGCCTCGCTTTGGTGTGGTGGCCGCCCGAATAAAAGCGGGATCATCGTCTTCGTTTGCAATCAAACGTAAATAGGCCAGCACATCACGAACCTCGGCTTTATCAAAAAAACTTTGACCACCAGAAATCGTATAAGGAATGTGCAGATTTCGCATCGCTTGTTCAACAATACGAGACTGATGGTTTCCACGATACAAAATCGCGAAATCTTTCCAGGCGGCCTGCTTTTCAAAACGCGCCGCAGAGATTTTCATCGCGACGTTCTCCGCCTCCACCTCATCACTTGCCATCGCGGTCACGCTGATGGCGTCACCCATGCCATGCTCAGACCATAGCTTCTTTTCAAACAGCTTTGGATTTTTTGTGATCACATGATTCGCAGCGGCGAGAATACTTTGACTTGAGCGATAGTTTTGCTCAAGCTTGACCAGTTTGATCTGAGGGTAATCGGTCGTCAGCTTAGCCAGATTCTCGATCGTCGCTCCGCGCCAGGCATAGATCGCCTGATCATCGTCCCCAACCGCGGTGAACATTGCGCGTGCGCCAGTGAGCCACTGCACAAGACGATATTGGCACACGTTGGTATCCTGATATTCGTCGATCAAGAGATAACGTACTTTTTTTTGCCACTTTTCACGCGCTTCGATGCTGCGTTCAAAGATCTGTGCCGGAATCGCGATCAGGTCATCGAAATCCACCGCTTGGTATGCTGCCAGCGTGGCGTTATAGCTTCTGTAGACGCGTGCGGCCTCCACTTCACTGGGCGTCGATGCAAAATTGGCCGCAGCATCCGGATCCAACATCGCATTTTTCCAAAGTGAAATTGTCTGTTGAACAGCGCGCAAACGGCCTCGATCCGTCGTGGCTAGTAAATCTTGAATAATAGCGAGCGCATCATCCGCGTCAAAGATTGAAAACTGTGGCTTCAGTCCTGCATGTTGCGCTTCTTCGCGCAAAATTTTCACTCCGAGCGAATGAAAGGTGCTGATCGTGAGGCCTTTCGCGATTGAGGGATCTACCAAACGCTTGACTCGATCCTCCATTTCTCGCGCAGCCTTATTGGTAAAAGTGAGTGCGAGGACATTGCGTGCGGGATACCCGCAATCACATAATAAATACGCTATTTTTTGCGTAATGACGCGTGTCTTACCTGAGCCTGCTCCTGCCAGCACCAGACAGGGTCCATCAAGATACAGCACAGCTTCGCGCTGAGCAATATTCAGACCATTAGTAAAAGACGTCGACATGGGGAGCCATCAAATTTCGAGCGGATCAATTTCAAGCTGCCATCGTACTCGACGCAGATCGGGGTGGTCGTGCAAGGCAGCCAACCAGTGTCGCATCAGCGACTGAAGCGCAGGACGATGCGTCGCTTCGACGAGGAGTTGCGCTCGACACATATTATCGACACGCACAATACGCAAAGGGACTGGGTCGTACAAGGTAATCACAGCTTCGGTTTGCTGCGCCTGTAATAAGCCTTGTGCAGCCTCCTTCGCCGCTTGCAAAAAATCCAACGCGACATTGAGTTCGCGCGCTTCGGCACTCAATAAAGCCTGATGTGAAAACGGTGGCAACATGGCGGCCTCACGCTCTTTCATCGTGTGGCGCGCAAAACCAGCGTAGTCATGCTTGAGCAAAGCCTGATAGACGGACTGCTCTGGATAGCCTGTTTGCACGATCACCTCACCATGCCCGGTATGGCGGCCCGCACGGCCTGCTACCTGCATGAGTTGTGCAAAAAGCCTTTCCGGAGCCCGAAAGTCCTGGGAGAAAAGCATCGCATCTGCATTCAGAACTCCCACCAGTCCAAGATTGGCAAAGTCATGCCCTTTGGCGACCATTTGCGTCCCCACCAAAATATCAACCTCGCCAGCATGCACACTTGCAAATAAGGCCTGCGCACTGCCTTTTTTACGCGTACTGTCTGCATCAATGCGTGCCACCCGCGCCTCGGGAAACAACAAGCCCAAATGCTCTTCGATACGCTGAGTGCCCCGACCAATCGGTTGCATATCCTGATCGCCGCAATCAGGGCAAGCCTGAGGCACACGCTGCTGAAAACCACAGTGATGACAATGCAACTGATGACGTCCAGGCGTCATGCGATGCAGCACGGTAAACGTCGTACACCTTGGGCACTGACTCACCCAACCACACGACGTGCAATGCAAAGCCGGGGCATAGCCACGTCGATTTAAAAAAATCAGTACCTGCTCACCGTTGTTCAAGCGCGTGCGCATTGCATCGAGCAACTGCACAGATATCCCATGCTCCATCTTGAGACGTCGCGTATCGACGAGACGCACCGACGGCAAGCTCACCTCTCTCGCGCGCGCTGGCAAATCCAATCGCGTATAGTTCGCTTTTTCAGCGTGCACCCAGCTTTCTAGAGATGGCGTTGCGGAACCCAGCACCACAGGAATACCTAAGTCATGCGCTCGCCACACAGCAAGATCCCTTGCTGAATACCGCAGCCCATCCTGTTGCTTATAAGAAGGATCATGCTCCTCGTCGACGACGATTAAACCCACATCATCCAAGGGCGCAAAGATAGAGAGGCGCGTGCCCAAGACCACTTTAGCCTCACCACGCTGTACGCGTAACCAAGCCCTCAGCCTCTCGCCATCTGACAGTGCGCTATGCAAAACGGCCACGCCACCAACGCCCGCGACGGGCTCGAGGCGGGCACGCAATGATTGTTCAAATTGGGGCGTCAGATTAATTTCAGGGACCAACATCAATACCCGTTTGCCACGTGCCAAGGTTTGCGCAGCAGCGTGAAGATACACCTCCGTCTTCCCACTGCCGGTGACCCCATACAGAAGAAAGGGCTGGAAACCTTGCGCAGCCGCGATCAAGTCCGCAGCATGTTGCTGAGCCTCATTGAGGATGGGCGATGGCGAAGACTCCGTTGGTTTGAGCTTTGGTGCGCGCCGCTGATCGATGCGCTCGACAGGACCACCCGCAGAGCGCTTACCCTCATAGGCGCTTAGGCTTCGTAACGCGACGGGTAAGGCCGGCATGACAACCTCACCCAAAGGGCGCTGATAGTAGTCTGCGGCAAACTTAGTGAACTTTAACCAACTCACGGTCAGCGGTGGAATATCTTTAAGAACTGTCTCGACTGCTTTGACTAGACTCGGGTCGCATCCTGGTTCTGCAGGGAGCTCGACCACCAAACCAATCATTTTGCGACGGCCAAAGGAAACAATGACCCTGTCACCCACCACGACAGATTGGGCGCAACGATAATCAAATGGCCCCTCTAAAGGCACATCGAGCGCCACGCGGACCCAGACCTCCGAAGAGGCCGCACCGTCCATCGATAAATGACGCGAATCTGACATGAACTTAATGTTGTTTCTTGATTTTGAGTCTAAAAGACTGACAAATCATGACTTCAAAAAAGTCATGTTGTCACTTGTGGATAACTTTGGGGAAAACTAGGATCCTTCAGGTCACCGATTAGTTCATACCTACTAAACATTACGTCGATTTAATAATTATTTACAGCTATTTTCTTTTATTATCAATGGGTTGGAAATCTATCGTAGAATTGTCTTTCTAAATACAGGGCTTTCCCGACTGCATTTACTGCTGTGCACAACTGCCTAAATTCGGTGCAGGATTGCAGCGATTATTCTTTTAAAAGGCGCATATTTACACACTTTTAAGCACATGAACCATGCAGCTTGGGGCTATACGCACGAACCTCATCTACAAGCACCCCAACTGACTCTGGTGGTGTGAACTGAGAAATGCCGTGTCCTAAATTAAACACATGCCCCCCAGCACCTACTGGTCCGAAATTATCCAAAACACGACGCACCTCTTGTCTGATCGCAGGCTCACCACCGAACAAAGCGATCGGATCAAGATTACCTTGAAAAGCGACCGAATCAGCGACACGCCTTCGCGCCGCCGCAAGATCAACGGTCCAATCCAGTCCCACCGCATCCGCACCACAACCGGCAATCAACTCAAGCCACTGTCCACCGCCTTTAGTGAAAACAATCACAGGAACGGTACGTCCCTCGCTTTGACGCTTGAGCGCGCTCACGACCTGTTTGGTGTAGTGCAACGAAAACTGCTGAAATAGCCCATCCGCCAAGACGCCACCCCAGCTATCGAAAATCATCACAGCCTGCGCCCCAGCATCTATTTGGGCATTCAGATACTGTGCCGTGGTTTCAGCATTGACTTTCAGAATGCGATGTAACAAATCAGGTCGAGCGTAAAGCATACTTTTGATCAAACGATAATCATCGCTACCCTTGCCCTCAACCATGTAGCAGGCCACGGTAAATGGACTGCCCGCGAAGCCGATCAGGGGCACACGTCCATCGAGTTGTCGACGAATGACGCGCACCGCGTCAAACACATATTGAAGTTTAGACAAATCCGGCACGGCCAATTTTGCGACATCCTGCTCATCACGAATCGGATGCGCAAATCGCGGGCCTTCGCCTTGCGCAAAGGAAAGGCCAAGACCCATCGCATCCGGCACAGTCAAAATATCCGAAAACAAAATCGCCGCATCCAAGGCAAAGCGCTCAAGCGGCTGAAGTGTCACCTCGGCTGCGTAATCCGGATTTTGCGCAAGACCCATAAAAGACCCTGCACGTGCGCGTGTCACATTGTATTCAGGCAAATATCGGCCAGCCTGCCGCATCAACCAGGTTGGGGTGTAAGGCACAGGCTGACGCATTAGTGCGCGGAGCAAAAGATCGTTTTTTAAGGGAGCAACTGACACAAAAATCCTTTGTTCGGGCGGTACGGACCCCACGAAGAGTCGCGACTCAATAACATTGTCATTATTTTACCCTTCTAGAACCACGACGCGGAGAAGCTTGAGGTGTGTTAAGTCCGAAAATATTAAGTCCTAAAATCTTCTGCCTCAATGTCATACTTCCTCAACAATGCCCAAAAAGCACGTCGATGTTTTCCAGAGTAACGCGCAGCATTGGCGATATTTCCTCTGTTTCTATCCATTGCCTCTGTCAAGTATGCGCGCTCAAACTCTTCGATGAGCTTTGTTTTGACGACTTTAAGATGTCGTTGCTTGTCATGACCACGGCCTACTTGCTCTGATGCCTCCTCTATTAGGGTGGAGCATGCGTCTATTTCATTATCATTGTGCTTTTCTATATTCTTTATCCTCTCTAGGCTCTCCAACTTCAACCTTTCCTTTCTATCTTTCTCACTTTCAGGCCCAAGGGGCAATTGACCTGCCAGTATCTTTTGAATCTGCTCTGTTGAAAG
>CAMBLP010000013.1 GCA_945868195.1 Bordetella parapertussis | reverse complement strand
ATTCGTGACGGCCATCAAGGGAGTATGCAGTGCGGGTGTGACGTTCCAGACGACGTGGTAGCCGACGTAGATCGCCAAGACAAAAATGATGAGATTCACAAGGGTGGGGCTAATGGCTTCCATTATTTCTTCCTTAAATTTTTGCCGCCTTCGCAGACGAGGCAAGCTGCAACGATATCGTCATCACGCGCGATGGCCAGTTTGGCCTCTTGGTCGATGATGAGTTTGAGGAAGTCCAGTACGTTGCGTGCGTAGAGTGCCGAGGCATCGGTGGCGAGCATGCCAGGCAGGTTGGTCAGGCCAACGAGTGCGACACCGTTTTCATAGACGACAAGACCCTTTTGTGAAAGAGGGCAGTTGCCGCCACGCTCAACAGCAAGGTCGACGATTACGGAACCGGGTTTCATCGCCCGTACGGTATCTGCTGAGATCAACGTCGGGGCCGGACGTCCTGGAATGAGTGCCGTAGAAATCACAATGTCGGCTTGCTTGCATCGCTCAGAGACCAAGACGGCCTGGCGTTGCATCCAACTGGCGGGCATGGGGCGTGCATAGCCACCCACACCTTTGGCGATTTCACGCTCCTCGTCTGTTTCGAACGGAACATCGATGAATTTGGCACCGAGAGATTCGACCTGTTCCTTGGCGGCAGGACGCACATCGGAAGCCTCCACCACAGCGCCAAGTCTTTTGGCTGTCGCGATCGCTTGCAAGCCTGCAACACCCGTGCCCAAAATCACAACGCGTGCAGCTTTGACTGTGCCAGCTGCCGTCATCATCATGGGAAACATGCGGCCGTAGTAGTGTGCGCCTAGCAAGACGGCTTTGTAACCAGCCAGGTTAGCTTGAGAGGACAACACGTCTAGGCTCTGGGCGCGCGTCGTGCGAGGTGCGGCCTCGAGCGCAAACGCGGTGATACCTGCTTGCGCCATGGCATCGAGACCTGCTTCGTCAAAGGGATCGAGCATGCCGACCAAGGTGCTTCCAGCGGAAATAGTGGTGAGTTCTGATCCACTTGGTGCACGTACTTTGAGGATAAGCGGCGCGGCCAATGCTTGCGAAGCATCGACGATTTTTGCGCCAGCCTGTTCATAAGCTTGATCTGTAAAGTGAGCAGCCAAGCCTGCGGACTGTTCAACCAAGACTTCGTGTCCTGCGGCAACATACTTTTTGACCGTTTCCGGTGTTGCCGCAACACGTGTTTCGCTATCGCGGGTCTCGCGCGGGATTCCGATGCGCATCGAGATCTCCATAAGAAAAGATGAATAACCTTGCTTTATACACCAAGCAGGGGCTGTTTACCCCTGGTTTAAAGCTTATTTGCCTGCTGTGTATTCAAGTGTAGGCTTAGCTCGACTTTAAGAGCGACTACAATTTAAGCGATATGCAAACCTCAAAAAAACGCGTCGTGGTCGGAATGTCTGGCGGAGTTGACTCTTCTGTGACCGCATGGCTCTTGAAACAGCAGGGTTATGAGGTCATTGGTCTTTTCATGAAGAATTGGGAGGACGATGATGATTCCGAGTATTGCTCGACTAGGCAAGACTGGCTTGACGCTGCGAGCGTGGCCGATGTGGTGGGCGTCGATATCGAGGCCGTTAATTTTGCTGCCGAATACAAAGACCGCGTTTTTGCCGATTTTTTGAGAGAGTACTCTGCGGGCCGCACTCCCAATCCTGATGTGCTTTGCAATGCAGAAATCAAATTTAAAGCATTTCTTGATCACGCGATGACACTCGGTGCCGATCATATTGCGACCGGCCATTATGCTCGCGTGCGGCAGAGGGGGGAGCGCTTTGAGCTACTCAAAGCGCTCGACCATACCAAGGACCAGAGCTATTTTTTACACAGACTGAATCAAGCGCAGCTCGCCCGCACGCTTTTCCCATTGGGTGAAATCAATAAAACTGAGGTCAGGCGGATCGCACTTGAGCTTGGCTTGCCGAACGCAACGAAAAAGGACTCGACGGGGATTTGCTTTATTGGTGAAAGGCCTTTCAGAGAGTTTCTCAATCGGTATTTGCCGACTCAACCAGGTCCGATTTTGACTGAAAAGGGTCAGCAGGTTGGTGTGCACCAAGGTCTTTCGTTTTATACCCTTGGGCAGCGCAAGGGTTTGGGGATCGGAGGCGTCAAGGGGCACCAGCACGCAGATGGAACGGGACCTGTCTGGTATGTGGCACGTAAGGATATGGCCCGCAATACGCTCTATGTGGTTCAAGGGCATGAGCACCCTTGGCTGTTGGCTCAGACACTCGTCGCAGATCAGCTAAGTTGGGTGAGTGGTGTTGCGCCCATTGCGGGTCAATATGCGGCCAAGACAAGATATCGCCAAAACGACGCACTTTGCGAGCTCGTTGATGGCCCCCAAGAAAATGCGTTTGGTTTGACGTTTGAGCAGCCGCAGTGGGCCGTGACTCCAGGCCAGTCCGCTGTTTTATACGATGGTGATGTCTGCCTGGGTGGCGGAATTATTGCTTAACGCACTATTGCTTCGGAGGCTCAGTGTCGAGAAAACTCTGGCGCTGACTTAGTTTTGCGTACAGTCGCTCAAGATTCGCGGACTCCGAGCGCCAATCGACTTGTGGAAAACGGAAATCCAGATATCCCAATACACAGCCTACGGCAACATCCGCCAAACTAAAATTGACACCCATACAGAAACTCTTAGTCCCCAGGTCAGCTTCCATGGCTTTGATCGCAGCATGGATTTTGCCGTACTGACGCTCAATCCATTCAGAGCTTTGCTGCGCTGCGGGACGTTGCTGTTCCTTAACGATGATAATCGCAGCGTCGAGGGTGCCATCTGCTAAAGCTTCCCAGCACTTTGCGGCGGCACGGTCGCGTCCGGTTTTAGGAATGAGTTGACTGACCGGCGACAGGGTATCGAGATATTCCGCAATGACGCGTGAATCAAAAAGTCGATTGTCGTCCTCTGTAATGAGGCAGGGAACTTTACCCAAGGGGTTAAATTCATGCATCAGCGTGTCTGGCGCCCAGACATTCTCGATTTGCATCTGATAATCGAGTTTTTTCTCCGCCATGACGATACGCACTTTGCGAACGTAAGGGCTGGTGAGTGATGCGATGAGTTTCATAAGCTGTTGATGACGACTAGTTAAGTTCTATTTAGAAGGCATGAGCTAAATAGCGTATTTTTTATACATCGTAACCTTACCCTGAGTCGTGGTTGAAGGGGAAATATTGTCTTGTAAAGAGGGGTGATAAACTCAAACCAACCCTTTTTGTCGTTTTTTTGTCAGCTTTCTCTCTTATGCAAACAAATCCTGTTTTAACTGTTTTAAATGCCGTTTCTCCTCTTGACGGTCGTTATGCCTCCCGTTGTGACGCGTTGAGGCCTTTGCTTTCCGAAGCAGGTTTCATGGCGCACCGGGTTGAGGTTGAAATTGCTTGGTTGATCGGTTTGTCCCAGGCGGGTCTGTCTGAGCTATCCCCTTTTTCTGAAGCAGCCACTCAGGTCTTACGAAGCTTGGTTTCTGATTTTTCAGAAGCGGATGCAGATCGGATCAAGCAGATTGAGCGCACCACTAACCACGATGTCAAGGCAGTGGAGTATTGGCTTAAGGAAAAAGTCGCAGGTCACCCCGAGTTGGAAAAGGCGGGTGAATTTATTCACTTTGCCTGTACCTCTGAGGATATCAATAACACCTCTCATGCACTGATGTTGGGCCGTGCACGTGAGCAGGTTGTGGTGCCTCAGTTGAAAAAAGTGCTGGCTTCGCTTCAGCATATGGCTCAATCCCAGGCCGCACAGCCTATGCTTGCGCGCACGCATGGCCAGCCCGCAACGCCAACGACGCTTGGCAAAGAGTTCGCCAACGTGGCGGCACGCTTGCGGGATGCCATTGCACATATTCAGTCAGTCGTGCCTTTGGCAAAAATGAATGGTGCAACAGGTAATTACAACGCGCATTTGTCCGCTTACCCCGAGTTGGATTGGCCGGCCTTTAGTGCCGGTGTGCTTCAGGAACTTGGCCTTAAGCAAAATCCTCATACCATCCAGATTGAGCCGCATGATTGGATGGCTGGTTTATTTGATGCGATTGCACGTGCCAATACCATTTTGATCGACTTGAACCGTGACATTTGGGGCTACATCGCGTTGGGTTATTTCAAACAACGCCTCAAGGACGGTGAGGTTGGGTCGTCAACTATGCCCCACAAGGTCAACCCCATCGACTTTGAAAATGCAGAGGGAAATCTCGGACTCGCTAACGCCGTTTTGCGACACCTGTCTGAGAAATTACCGATTTCACGTTGGCAGCGTGACCTCACGGACTCCACCGTGCTGCGTAATTTAGGCGTCGCGCTTGGCTATTGTTTGGTTTCCTACGATGCTTGTTTGCGCGGCTTGGGCAAGCTCGAGGTCAATGCTGCCGCGATCGACGCAGATATTGACAATTGCTGGGAGGTTCTTGCCGAGCCTATCCAGACGGTGATGCGGCGCTATGGTTTGCCACAGCCTTATGAGCAGCTTAAGGCGCTGACGCGAGGTAAAGGGATCACTGAGCAAGCGTTGCGCGAATTTATCAGCGGTTTGGACTTGCCTCCCGATGTGCGGGCACGGATGCTTGCCATGACGCCGCGTAGCTATATCGGTCTAGCCCAAGCCCTAGCTAAGACGGTATAGTGGTCAATATCATTTCCCAAAGGAGTACGCCCATGAAAAAGCTGTCGATATTGTTAGTTTCCGTTGCTTTGCTGTCTCCGCTGTGGATGTCTTCGGCGCATGCCCAGTTTGCTAAACCTGAGGATGCAATCAAATATCGCCAATCGGCTTTTGTCGTGATGGCGTCTCAGTTTGGACGCATGCAATCCACTGTTAAAGGACAAGTCCCCTATGATGCTGCTGCGATTAAAGCAAACGTTGCTCTAGTCAAGACCTTGTCGACCTTGCCTTGGGGCGCCTTTGGTCCGGGAACGCAGGGAAAAAGCGCCGCTAAACCAGAGGTATGGTCTGATGCCGCAGGTTTCAAGGCGGCTCAAACTAAATTCGAAGGCGCGGTTGTCAAACTTTCCGCTGCGGCTGACTCCGGCGATTTAGACAAGCTTCGTGCAGCATTTGGCGATGTCGGTGCCAGTTGCAAAGCCTGTCATGATGCTTATCGCGTCAAGAGATAAAAGGTAACACCGCTGCCAGATATTCATTTGGAATCTCTGGTGGCGCGATGTGCGCGCTTTGCACTTTGACCATACGAGCGCCTTTGATGTGGTCGGCCAAGGCTTGTCCACGGGCCTCAGGTGTCGACAAGTCCATCTCCCCAACGACCACGAGTGTCGGGACTTGGATGCGCTCAAGACGCGGATATAGATTCATGTCACGAATGGCACCACAACAAGCTGCATAGCCACTAGGCGCCTGAGATAACGCAATGTTGCGTATGCGTTTTAGATTGACTGTATTTTGAGCCACAAAGCCTGGTGTAAAGAAACGACTAATCACACCGTCAATAATGGCCGCCATTCCGCCCGTTTTCAACGCCGCGATCCGTTGATCCCAGATACCTGCATCAAACTCTGCTGCGGTATGACTCAGCACGAGTTTTTTCAGGCCTGTAGGTTTACGTGCTGCGAGTTCCATCCCGACCATGCCGCCTAAGGAAATGCCCCAGTAAGAATAGTGACTCAAACGCGCCGCAGCGATCACGGCTTGCGCATCGTCGGCGAGTTGTTCGATCGAGTACGGACCCGTCGGGATGTCAGAGCCGCCGTGTCCACGGGTATCAAAGCGCACAACATAGAAATGGCGCATGAGCGTCTCTAGCATTGGATCCCAAAGGGTGAGGTCGGTTCCGAGTGAATTGCCCAACACAAGTCCAGGAAGCTGGCTATCCCCATCCCCTCGCCAATAAATCCTGCAGTCACCGTTATTCAAAATCGGCATGTTGTTCCCCGGGTCGTTTTTATATTTAATGGATTGACCCAGTATTATTCCCTAAAAGCGGGAAATGAACGAGTTTTTCTCAGGTGAAACTCGCAGGGGCATTAAATGCCAGCTTGATCAGCCACCAAGCAAGTGCCACAAGCAGTGCAGCGAGAATGCATGCGCCGAGTCTCATGCGCCAATCGTCCCGAGCGCTTTGCGTTCCCTCGACTAGGGTATGTTTAGGCACATCACCCGTCACCATGGGTTTGACAAGTCCCTCACCTCTAAAGCTGTAGAACGCAATGGCGCCGAGGTGGAGAGCGATGATGGCATAAAGCGCATACTCGCTCAGACGATGTAAGCGAGTAAAAAGGGCGACGGTATCGTTGCTCACAAACTGGGCGAGGGGACCTTGCGTCATGACATCATCATTGGCAAATAGTCCCGTTGAACTCTGATATAAAAAAAGACCTAGCATCGCAATAACCGACCATGCGCCTAAGGGGTTATGACCTGCGTGACGGCTACCTTTGCTGTCACGCAAATAGGCTAGCGTCTTGGCAGGAGAGCACAGAAACTGACTAAAGCGTGCATAGCGCGGTCCGATCAGTCCCCATATCACGCGAAAGAGCAGCAACACAAAGCTCGCAATCCCAAATCTGACATGCCAGTCCATCCAGGCTCCACCTATGTTGATGGTGATCAGTGCGCCCGTGATGCTTATCGCGAGTAGCCAGTGAAACAGACGTGTTGGGAGATCCCAGATTCGCAGTGCCGGGGCGGTTTGATGCGAGGATTGCGAACGAAGTAAAGACATGCGCTGCAGCCTAGGGTTATTGATCATTCAATTTATCACTCTTTCAAAACATAAGTTGAAGATGAGAATTGTGGTGGAGCGACAAAAACATACAAACGATAACAAGCGTTTTGTTTAGCTTCATACCGGTGCTTCTTTCGATCTTTTGTTAGAAGGCCGCACAGCTTTGGTGCGAGGAAGCTCAATATCGGGCGGATGCTCAACGCATTTGGTATAAAAATGATGTGAGCGAATTCTGGCACGTATTTTGCTTGAGTCCCTGTACCGAATTCTTCACAGGGGTGCTCATCATGTCGATATTCTCCAATCCGTTTGATTCCAAGCTTCGTTTGCGTTGTTCGTGTGGTCAGCATGATTCTGAGGCAGAGCATGAGGCGAGTCATTCAGCACTGACTGAAATGACTGATCGATCCTCCGAGGGATTGGGTGATCGAGTGGTCGAGCAAGCCGTCATGCGTGCCGTTTTTCCCCAAGACGATATGCGCCGAAGATTTTTGCAAGCAGTCGGTGCTCCTACAGCCTTAGCCGCGATTTCTTCGATCTTTCCGATGGCTTTCGCTAAAGAGGCATTTGCTCAAGGCGGAAAGCTTGAAAAAACGAATTTGAAAGTAGGTTTTATCCCGATTACGTGCGCGACACCCATCATCATGGCCGATCCCATGGGCTTTTATAAAAAACAGGGGCTCAATGTCGAGGTTGTTAAAACAGCGGGCTGGGCGGTGGTGCGTGATAAGGCGCTCAACAAAGAATACGATGCCGCGCACATGCTCTCGCCAATGCCACTTGCGATTTCAATGGGTGCAGGTGCGACTCCGACACCCTACACAGTACCTGCGATTGAAAATATCAACGGACAGGCGATTACGCTTGCCGTCAAACATAAGGGCAAGCGCAACCCTAAAGATTGGAAGGGCTTTAAGTTTGCGGTGCCCTTTGACTATTCAATGCATAACTATCTGCTCCGTTACTACCTCGCTGAAAATGGCATCGATCCTGACCGTGATGTCCAGATTCGTGTGGTACCGCCTCCAGAGATGGTCGCAAATTTACGTGCCGATAACATCGATGGTTTTTTAGCTCCGGACCCTGTGAATCAGCGCGCAGTCTTTGATGGTGTGGGCTTTATCCATATTTTGTCCAAAGAGCTTTGGGATGGACATCCTTGTTGTGCGTTTGCGGCCAGCAAAGAATTTATGACTGCGAATCCTAATACCTATAGTGCTTTGTTGCGGGCAATCGTCGAGGCAACGGCTTACGCACAAAAAGCTGAAAATAGAAAGGAAATTGCCGCTGCCATTCATACTCCTAACTATCTCAACCAACCATTGACGGTGGTCGAGCAAGTTTTGACCGGCACGTACGCCGATGGTTTGGGTAACGTCAAAAAAGTACCAGACCGTATTGGATTTGATCCAATGCCCTGGGAGTCCTTTGCAGTCTGGATCATGACGCAGATGCAGCGCTGGGGTCAGGTCAAAGGCGAAGTGGATTATCAAAAAATCGCACAGGATGTATTTTTAGCAACCGATGCACGTCGAGCGATGGAGCAGGCCGGTCTAGCTGTACCCGCTCCGGGTAGCAAAAAAATCATCGTGATGGGCAAAGTGTTTGACGCAAGCAAACCCCGGGAGTACCTCAATAGCTTTGCGATCAAGAGAGTTTGACGATGATGGGTCATGAGCGTTCGAGAGCGTTTATTTTATCGGCATTAATCTTGGCGATTTTCGTGATGTTTTGGCAAATTGCGACAATGCCGACTCAAGGCGTTCAAGTGGTCGATGAGGAGTACGCCAAGCTAGTTGGTGCAGCGGCGGCTACCGGTCAAAAGTCTACATTTCCGGGCCCCCTCGATGTCGGGGCCAAGCTGTTAGAGCACTTGTCAGATCCTTTTTATGATCGTGGAGCAAATGACAAAGGCATTGGTATTCAATTAGCGTGGTCTGTTTCGCGTGTAGCGCTTGGTTTTGGGTTGGCCGCACTCGTTGCCATTCCTCTTGGATTTTTGATTGGCATGTCTCGTCTGTTTTTTCAGGCACTGGACCCATTCATCCAGGTGCTCAAGCCCATATCACCTCTGGCTTGGATGCCTTTAGCGTTGTTCACGCTCAAAGACTCGAATGTCTCCGCGGTCTTTGTGATTTTTATTTGTTCCATTTGGCCGATGCTCATCAATACTGCATTTGGTGTGGCCTCGGTTCGTAAAGAGTGGGTTGAGGTTTCTCGAACATTAGAGGTGAGCCCCCTTCGCAAGGCATTTTTTGTCATTCTTCCCGCGGCGGCTCCAACGATTATGACGGGGATGCGGATTTCAATCGGTATTGCATGGCTAGTGATTGTGGCTGCTGAGATGTTAGTGGGTGGCACGGGCATAGGCTATTTCGTTTGGAATGAATGGAACAATTTATCGATTGCAAACATTCTGGTTGCGGTGCTGATGATTGGGGTGATCGGTATGTTGCTTGATCTCTGTTTCGCCCGACTTCAACGTGCAGTGACTTATAAAGACTAAGTACCAAAGCAGTACAAAGGAGCATGTTATGCAGAATTTTTTGCAAGTTCAGGGGCTACGAAAGACATTCCCAGGGATCGGGGGAGCAGGTGATCTAGTCGTCTTTGATGACGTGAACTTCACCATCGATCGAGGAGAGTTTGTCTGCATCATTGGTCACTCTGGTTGTGGCAAGACAACGATTTTGAATGTGTTGGCAGGACTTGAAGTACCGACAGATGGCCATTCTTTTATTGACGGTCGTGAGATTAGCGGCCCAAGTCTTGACCGGGGTGTGGTGTTTCAAGCCCATGCGTTAATGCCTTGGATGACGGTTCGCGGCAATATTGCTTTTGCGGTGCGTTCTAAATGGCCAGACTGGTCACGCGAAAAAGTCGATGCGCAAGTCCAGCAGTATATCGACATGGTGCATTTGACGGGCTCCGAGGATAAAAAACCTTCTCAACTTTCAGGCGGGATGAAACAGCGTGTTGGCATTGCACGGGCATTTGCGATTCAACCGAAAATGCTGCTGCTCGATGAGCCTTTTGGTGCCTTGGATGCGCTGACTCGCGGCAACATACAAGATGAGCTTGTGACGATCGTACGTGGGACACAGCAAACAGTGTTCATGATTACTCACGACGTGGATGAAGCGATTTTGTTGTCAGACAAAATATTTTTAATGAGTAACGGGCCACGTGCTGTACTTGCTGAGATTGTGACCAATCCTTTGCCTAAGGATCGTACGCGCGCAACGATGCACCATGACCCCAAGTTTTACGAAGTTCGCAATCATCTCATTGATTTTCTGGTGCATCGGTCCAAGACCTATGCGGCCGCCGCATGATTTATTTAAACGTTCTGTTCATTCATTAGGAGAAATAAATGGTTTTAAAAACATTGGCAAAACCGATGACACGCGAGGATGTGACGGATTTGATTTATTCGGCAAAGGTGCAAAAGGGGCTTAAATGGGCGGATGTTGCCAAGAAGCTCAAGCTTTCAAAAGAGTGGACGACTGCCGCCTGCATGGGTCAGATGACACTCACAAAAGCCCAAGCACTTGTGATCGGTAAGACCTTCGATCTACCTACTGAGGCCATTGCCTTGTTGCAGGTTGTTCCCTACAAGGGTTCCTTGCGTAGCTCAGTCCCGACCGATCCGCTGATCTATCGTTGGTATGAAATCGTGAGCGTCTATGGCACCACAATCAAGGAATTGATCCATGAGGAGTTCGGTGACGGGATTATGAGTGCGATCGACTTTTCCATGGATATCAAGCGCGAGCCTGACCCCAAAGGCGACCGCGTCAATGTGGTTTTATCGGGTAAGTTTTTACCCTATAAGTCTTACTAATTCCTGAAAAACTGACCCAGTCCAGATTAAACTGTAGAACTTGCTCGTTGCTAACGGGCACAGTGTTTCTTACAGGAACTAGACATGGCGGTTTTACAAAAAGTCGGTCAAGACATTATGCAGTGGTCGGAGCGCTTGGCTCAGCACAGTGAGCCAGGTTGGGCAGAAAAGGGTCAGTTAACAGTGACGTATCTGACCCCGGCCCATCTAGCGGTGGCGGCTGAGCTCAAAGCGTTGATGCAAGAAGCTGGTTTTGATCAGATTTCGGTTGATGCAGTCGGTAATGTGGTGGGCGTTTATCACGGCGACACCACAGACACTGCGTCGCTGCTGACAGGTTCTCATTACGACACCGTGCGCAATGGCGGTAAGTATGACGGACGTCTGGGCATTCTGATACCCATCGCGGTTGTCAAATCCCTTTCGAGCCAAAAGCGTCGCTTACCCTACGGCATCGAAGTCGTCGGCTTTTCCGAAGAAGAAGGTCAGCGATTCCGTGCGACTTTCTTAGCTGCTGGCGCGTTGACGGGTAGTTTCGACTCCGAATGGTTGACCCAGCGTGACGCCGACGGCATTTCTATGGCTGAGGCGATGAAGGCGGCGGGCTTGCCTGGTACTCTCGCGTCCATCCAGACGATTAAACGTGACCCAAAAAAATATCTTGGCTTTGTCGAGGTACATATCGAGCAAGGTCCGGTGCTCTACGAAAAAGCACTTCCACTCGGTGTAGTGACTTCGATTAATGCAGGCGTCCGTGCAACCTGTAAAACAATCGGTCTCGCTGGACATGCCGGCACAACACCGATGTCGATGCGTCAGGATGCGATGTTGGCGGCTGCTGAAATCAGTCTGATGGCTGAGCAGCGCGCGCGTGCTGACGAGGGTTCAGTGGCGACTGTCGGACAGATTCAAGTGCCTGGCGGTTCGATTAACGTGATCCCGGGTGAGTGTGTCTTTACCTTGGATATGCGCGCACCCACTGACCCTCAGCGTGATGCGTTAGTAGCTGATATCGTCAAAGAGGCGCACGCAATTGCTGCGCGTAGACAAGTCCAGTTCGAATACACCGAAGTCATGCGCGCGAGTGCTGCGCCTTCGGATCCTGCCTGGCAGGCTCGCTGGGAGAGGGCGGTTGCCAACATCGGTCAGCCTGTGTTCAAACTGAACAGTGGTGCTGGTCACGATGCCATGAAAATGCACACCATCATGCCTCAGGCGATGTTGTTTGTGCGCGGTGGCAATCGCGGTATTAGCCACAACCCTCTCGAGATCATTACGTCCGAAGACGCAACGCTCGCGACGCAGGCTTTTGAAGCTCTATTAGATCAAATCAACTAATTACAATCCAACAACATGAAGAACAATAATCACGCTGAACTCTATGCCAAGCTCGACCAATGGATCGATGCGCACTTTGATGAACAAGTGAAGTTTTTGCAGTCAGTGATTCAAGTCCCAACAGATACGCCGCCAGGCAACAACACGCCGCATGCGCTGCATGTTGCCAAATTAATTGAATCTTTTGGTATGAAAGCCGAGCAACATTCCGTGCCCGAAGCCGTTGTCCGTGATGCAGGACTGGAGTCAATCACGAACCTCATCGTCAAAAGGCAATATGCTGACGGTGGCAAAGTCTTGGCGCTCAATGCCCATGGTGACGTGGTGCCGCCTGGCGAAGGTTGGACCTATCCTCCTTATGGTGGTGAGATTCATGATGGCCGTATCTATGGACGTGCGGCGGCAGTCAGCAAGTGTGATTTCTCAACCTATATTTTTGCCGTACGTGCGCTTGAGTCACTCGGCGTGCCGCTCAAAGGACGCATCGAATTACAGTTTACCTATGACGAAGAGTTCGGTGGAGAGTTAGGTCCAGGCTGGTTGTTGAAAAACAATCTCACCAAGCCCGATTTGGCGATTGCTGCAGGCTTTAGCTATCAGATCATTACTGCGCATAACGGCTGCTTACAGTTCGAAGTCACAGTCAACGGAAAAATGGGTCACGCAGCCGTCCCGACCTCAGGCGTCGATGCCTTGCAGGCTGCAGTCAAGATCATGAACGCTTTGTATGGCTTGAATGAAACCTATAAGTCCGTCAGGAGTCAGGTCCCAGGCATTAATCATCCCTATCTGAACATCGGTTTGATTCAAGGCGGTACCAACACCAATGTGATTCCTGGAAAAGTCATACTCAAGCTTGATCGTCGGATGATTCCCGAAGAGGATCCTGCCCAAGTCGAGGAAAGCATTCGCGCGACGATCGACGCAGTTTGGAAGCCAATCCCCGGCATTACTGCTGAAACCAAGCGTATTTTGTTGGCGCGTGCGCTCAAGCCGCTGCCTGGTAGCACCGAGCTGGTCGAAGCATTGCAAACCCATGCGGAAAAACAGTTTGGTGAAAAAGTGCCTGCTTGCGGTACACCGCTTTACGCAGATGCGCGCTTGTATTGTGAGGCGGGTATTCCTGTCGTGTTGTATGGTGCGGGTCCGCGTACCGTCGAGGAAAGTCGCGCTAAACAGCCCGATGAGCGTCTGGAGCTTGAGGACTTGCGTCGGGCGACAAAAGTCATCGCCCGAACCTGCCTCGATATGATGACAACTTAGGCGGAAAAGCGGTAAAGCTTTTGTGGGTTATCCACCATCAGTTGCTGCAGTAACGCTGGCTCAGGCGCGATCTGGGCGAGCGCATTGACCAAGGCCCCATCGTCTGGAATATGCGTATGGTTGGGGTGCGGCCAGTCCGAGCCCCACACGCAGCGATCTGGGTAGGTTGTCACAAGGTGTCTGGCAAAGGGAATGCCTTGTTTGTAGGGTGGTTGTGCATCGATGCGATCGATGCCGCTGACCTTGACCATAAAGCCGGGCAGTTCCAAGAGTCGACACAATGCTTGAAAATGCTCGTGCGCCAAGCCAAGCGTGGCATCAACGCGCCCCATATGATCCATGACGACTGGAACAGCAGATTGCTTGAGCAGAGGGGTGAGCTCTTTGGCATGCATTGCGTGCATCTGTAACTGCAGGTGCATGCCCAAAGGTTCAAGTCGACGGGTCAAGGCGATCACTTGTTCAGGCGTGTATTCGATTTTGTAGCCTGGCATAAAGTGAAATCTCAGACCGCGAAAGCCTACAGAGGCCAGACGCTTGAGCTCTACGTCACTCAGATCGACGGGGGTGAGGGCAACGCCTAGATATCGTCCCTCGGCAGCACGCATGGCATCCTCGACAACGCTATTGTCAAAACCATGCAAAAGTGTGTTGACGATGACACAGCGATCGATACCCAGTTTTTTATGCAGGGCAAACAGGCTTTCCTTGGGGGCATCCGCAGGGGTAAAACCACGGCTTTCCGCGTAGGGGAATTTATCATTTGGACCGAAGACATGAACGTGCGAGTCCGTGGCGCCGCGAGGTAGCTTAAAAGTAGCGGGGCTGGGGTTATCCAAGTAAGTCTTGATGATTTCTGACATCTTTTGTCTCTGATTTGAGATTTATTGTTTGGGTTATGTTTTAAGGCTATTTTTACACAGCTCTCTATTGCTGCGAGCATTGGCAAAAAAGCAGAGTCTTTAAAAAAATGCTAGACTTTCGCCTCTCAGTTAGAAGTCAATCAGATTTCCGACTGTTTGGGGCGCATTAGCTCAGCCGGTTAGAGCGACGGAATCATAATCCGCAGGTCCCCTGTTCGAATCAGGGATGCGCCACCAGTAAAATTATATGAGTTTATCTCTAGACCAAACCCTCACAAGCTGCACACATACAGCTCAATCAGTTGGGTTATTTGTCCTTTCAATCCAACGAACATTCATTGTTGTTACGCCTGATTAAATTATCACCATTCTGGTTTTAATAAAGATCAATTTTCCTTTAACTGACGAGGCAGAAACGCCGTTCGGCAGCGTCGTTTAACAGTGGCAGGCATGTGATAACATTTTATATATTTTGCGATTTTAAGTGACCTAGAATCGTCTAGAGATTGTCAATGCAAAACCATATCTTTCGCACCAATTGGAAATGTTCTGATGCGCATCGAAATATCTGAGGCAGAGCAAACCCCACTTGAGGCCGTCTTATACGCTGGTTTAAGTGATTTTAATGGCCCATTTATCGGTCCGCATGTCCACAAGCCGCTTCGCCTGATGGTCTTTCGGGATGGCGGGGATGTTCCAGTCGGCGGCATCCAAGGTCATAGTCTCGCTGCCTGGCTTTATATCCAATTGGTTTATCTGCCCGAGGACCTACGGCGCGATGGCCTTGGATCTCGGTTGATGCAACAGGCCGAGGATGAAGGTCGAGCGCGTGGTTGCATCGGCGTCTACCTCGATACGTTCAGCTTCCAAGCACGGCCCTTTTACGAAAAGCGGGGCTACACACTGTACGGCACTATCCCCGATTCTCCGCCAGGCCATTCTCGTTACTTTATGATGAAACGTTTCGAATCATAATCCGCAAGTCCCCATTTCGGATCAGGGATGTGCCACCAAAAAATTTTGTTAAATCAAATACTTATGATTGTTTTATGAGTTGATTAGAAATAAAAGTATCTAAGTATAAAGTTATCTACTTTTTAAGATCAGACATAAACCCACCTGAGAAATCTTTGTGGGTTTATTTTTATATGACTCTTTCATCTACTACGACCAATGCCTTAGAACCTGTAGCCAAGACCGACAAGAACATTCATACTATTTGCATTAAATGATCCAGTAGTACTCACGTAAGTCTCGCCGACCTTGCTCTTGTTCAAACTGGCATTGCCAAACTTTGCATAGTTTGCTTCTCCAAATCCATACCATCCACCAGAGATGTTTTGCTTGTAGCCTAGACCTAAAGAATATCCGTTCATCTGTATAGTGCGTCCATCCGTATTGATGGTTGCACCGGTATATCCAATCTTGGCGTAAACCAATTTATCTTTCGCAATGAGAAGACTAGGTGAAACGAAAATATTGAACAAATCTTTTCTGAGATAATTTTTAGTGACTGAAAGCTCACCTACGAACGTATTGATTGACGCGGTGTAGTCAGAGCGCGCCTGAATGGGTGAGTACTCAGCGCCAATTCCAAGCAAAAAATTTGGCGTCAAAGAAAAGTTATATCCAACCCCCACGGCGCCTGCAAGACCTTCAGGTTTTTTACCCGAAGCCGAGTAGCTATTTCCGAGAACGGTCCCGCCTGAAAAGAGTGGTGATACCTTCTCATAACCAACACCAGCTTGCGCGTAGAATCCCTCAAACCCGCTTTGTGCTTGAGCTGTACCAACTAAGCCCGCAATGAGTGCGGTCATGAAAAACTTTTCCATTTTTTTCTCCAATACGTGATGTCAGTACTGTGGTGGATACTAAAAATTATATTTTGTTATACACATTACTAGAAAAAATGAACCGACCGTATTTACCTTCTCGTAATCTTTTAATTTCGTTAGATTATGAGCTGGTTATGCAATAGATCATATTAAGCTATTCGCGATATGAAGAGCCCTATAAAGTTGTCATGCGCCATCATCTGTTAGGAAGATCTGGGGATTGTTGGTTGCCTATTCAGACTTTCGTCAGTAATATTAAAGGATTGTTATTTTCTATAAGCCTTTACCATCGAGCCCGTTCTTTCAAGCCGCGACGACGAGTCGGCCTTCTTTCCGTTCGGTCCGCTTTATCCGTTTCCCTCGAGATTCGCCAATGTCGGGCGTAACACTTCCGTGGGTTCCGGCATGTCGCAGGGCTATCGCATGCATTACATCGACGAAGGCACCGGCCCCGTCATAATATGCCTGCATGGCAATCCCACTTGGGGTTTTCTGTTCCGTAATTTAGTCGCCAACCTGCGGCATAACTTCAGGGTGATCGTCCCTGATCATCTTGGCTGCGGTCTTTCCGATAAGCCCTCGGATGTCTTCTTCCGCGCAGCCGATCGCATTGCCCATCTTGAGGAACTCCTCGACCACTTAAACGTTGACAGCTTTTCGTTAGTCATGCATGACTGGGGGGGGCCGATTGGTACCGGCCTCGCGGTGCGTCGTCCCACCTCTGTCGAGCGGTTGATTTATTTCAACACCACCCTCGCTGAGACGTCCTTGCTTCCTAGGACAATCAAGCTGGCGGCGTCACCCTTAATCGGTAGACTGTTGACACAGCACACGATGAGTTTCGTCAAATTGCTGACTTCGTTCGGTGTTTCCTACGCTCTTGAGAAGGAGATCAAGGAAGGCTACCATCGCCCCTACCGTACCCAAACCAGTCGCCGAGCCATTTGGGGTTTTGTCCGCGACATCCCGTTTTCTCGCTCCCATCCCACAGCGGTTTTGATGAACGATGTGGTGGCTAGGCTGCCGACGCTTTTAGACAAGCCGGTAAAAATTCTATGGGGAATGAAAGATCCTTGCTTTCATCCGAGTATTTTCCGTCATTTCTCCGCCCACTTCCCTCAGGCAGACTTGGTACAAATACCCGAAGCCTCCCACCTTCTGCTCGAAGATACTGCTGTTGAGATTGTCGCAGCGGTACAAGACTTCCTGCGGCCGCTCGCATCGAGCTCTGGTGGCGAGTTTGGTTCAGGTTTCACGTCAAGTGCTGTGCGGATAACCCCATCTAGGGATACACGGCTACAGGGCATTGGGCTTTATGGAGCGCTGCATGCAGCAGCTGCGGCGATGCCGTGGGTGCCGGCAGTCACGAAAGTATCCTTCCCTTTATGGGGCGATCGTCCGCAGTATGACGTGATCGATTTTGCAGCCCTGACTTATCGCATTAACGCATACGAACACGGTCTATCAGCAGCCGGACTGCAGGCTGGCGATCGCGTGATCATGCTTGTGACGCCAGGCGCTGACTTTCTCGCGCTGAGCTACGCAGTGATGGGTCGCGGTGCTATCCCTGTGTTTATTGATCCAGGGATGGGTATCGATGCGGTGGTAGCTTGCATGCATGAAGCTCAGCCAAGCGGATTCATCGGTGTGCCTAAGGCCCATCTGCTTCGGCTCAAGGCCTCAAATTTGTTTAGCTCACTCCGTTTCTGCATCGTCGTCGGAAGGCTGCCGGTGTTTGGCGCGACGCGACTGAGTGACCAACTCAAGCCTGGGGTGAGTCTGCCAGTGCCGATTCCACGGCAGGCAGAAGACGCTGCCCTCGTGGCCTTCACTTCGGGTGCTACCGGTCGACCCAAAGGCGTTGTCTTCACCAACCGCATGCTCACAAAGCAGCTCGCTGTATTTCGCGACAATTTTGGCTTTCGCAGCGGTGAGCAAGATCTGTCGCTGCTACCTATTTTTAGCCTCTACACTTCGGCCCTTGGCGTGGGGAGCATCTTTCCGCCGCTCGACCCTAGTCGTCCTCTTTCACTGGTGCCCAAGCAGATCATTCGCGTTATGCGTGACCTCGGCAATCAGACATCTTTTGGCTCTCCGACGCTTTGGGCGAAGCTCGCCCGTTATTGCCAGCAGACCGGTACGTTGTTGCCGCAGTTGCGTCGTGTATTTGTTGCGGGTACGTCTGTTTCACCGGAAACGCTTGATCTCCTTAAAGCCGTGTGCCCGCAGGCGGAAAGCTTCACTCCTTACGGTGCAACTGAGGCGCTCCCCGTCACGCTCGCAGCTGCAGCCGACCTACGCAAGTATCCAATAGTGTCTGCGTTATCTGGCGAGCAGGGCACACCCGTTGGCCGAGCCATTGAATGTGTGCAACTCCGTGTCGTACAAATTTTGGCTGGGCCGACAGATGTATTGCTTGTTGATTGCCCAGAGCGTGTAATCGGCGAAATCCTCGTCAGTGGTGAGACGGTTAGCCTAGAGTATCTTTCGCGACCTGAGGCGACCACGGCAAGTAAGGTTTGCGAGGGCGGTCGTGTCTGGCATCGCATGGGCGACATGGGATATCTCGACGGTAACGGCCAACTCTACTTTTGTGGTCGCAGTGTCCACATGGTCGTCGCGTCAGAGCGGGTTTTTCACAGCGTACCTGTGGAGAATGTCTTCAACCGTCACCCGGAGGTCAGCCGCACGGCACTTATCGGTGTAGACGGCCTACCGGCAGTTGTGGTCGAACCGCGATCGCGCTTGCTCGATTTGGCCGCCCGTCGCCGACTAGCGGGTGAACTCCGGACCCTAGGTGCAGCTGATTTAGTCACCTCACCCATAAAGCGATTTTATTTTCACCCCTCTTTTCCTGTCGATGCCCGTCATAATGCCAAGATCTTTCGTGACAAGCTCTCGGTCTGGGCGGCTACGCAGATGGCAATCGAGATTGAAGACTCCGCGATTGATCTCGGAGGCCTTGTATGAAAGTACTCGTCACCGGGGGGGGCGGTTTTGTCGGCGGTGCGCTTTGTCGGCGACTGCGGGATCTTGGTCACGACGTCACGGGGCTCGGCCGCCGGGTGAATTCGGGTCTAATCGCCCTAGAGTCCGAGGGCATCCGCACCGTGATCCATGATCTTTCCTTGCCAGAGAGGGTGAGTGATCTGGCAAGGCTCTTTGTCGACGTCGACTGCGTTTTTCATGCGGCGGCGCACGTAAAAATGTGGGGACCGCGCGAGGCGTTTGTCCGCGGTAATATCCAGGCCACCAACAATGTGATCGCGGCCTGCCGTGCAGCGGGTGTGTCGAAACTTGTATTTACCAGTTCGCCGAGTGTCGTCGCTTCAGATCATGACCTTCGGGGTGTTGACGAATCAGTGCCTTATCCGAAGCAGTATCGGGCGTACTACCCGGAAACAAAAGCGATTGCGGAGCGGGCCGTACTTTCGGCACACAGTGTGACTCTGCGAACAATTGCGTTGCGACCACACCTTATCTTCGGTCCTGGAGATACGAATCTCGTGCCAACGATTCTGAATCGGGCTCGAGCTGGAAAGCTTGTGCAGGTGGGCGACGGCAAGAATCTTGTCGACCTCACATATATTGACGACTGTGTCTCGGCTCACGTGCTCGCGGCAGCTGCCCTCGACGAGCGTCCAACTGCTGGTGGAAGGGCGTTTTTCATCAGCCAAGGCACGCCTGTCCCGCTATGGGAATGGATCGGAAGAATCTTGATACTTCATGAAGCACCGTCTGTGCAGCGGCAGCTTTCAGCATCCTCTGCGCAGTTTTTGGCGACGATTGCCGAGACTGTTTGGAAAACCACCCGTCTCTCCTCAGATCCTCCGTTGACTAGGTTTCTGGTCAAGGAAATGTCGACCGACCACTATTTTGATATTAGCGCTGCGCGTCGGGAGCTCGGTTACATTCCCACCTGCACAGTCTGGGAGGCAACCGAAAAAAAATGATCACTCGCTGAAACGTAAAATCTAAACCTCGGACAGAGGCCTGTTAAAAAAAGTTACCATTGAAATCCGAGAAATCGCGCGTTGAGCCCGCTGCCAAATGCGGTTAAAAGAACCTTTTGGTTCGGCTGAATATTTTTCTCAGTAGCACCGATCGCCAAGGCTGCGGGCAAAGCGGCCGAGACCATGTTGCCATAACGCTTGTAGATGGCAAAATCTTTGTCAAAGTCTAGGCCCATCTCGCCATAAAACGCCTCGTTAACTTGCCGACCGACTTGATGGCAGAATACGTGGTCTATTTGATCTTTTGTCCAACCGAGCGACGCGGTGATGTCGGGAAAGGCACGCCCGCCGAGCTTTGCAGCAGCAATCATCAGTTGGGTCGCGTTAGAGGTCATGATGGGTGCGATCTCCTCTCCTTGACCAACGCTAAAGTCGCCGTTGCCGATGCAGAGATCGTGGTGCTTTGATGCCGAGCGCGTTGCGCCCCCTAAAAACTTGTGACCGCTTGTCGCGATGCTTTCGTGGCAGAGCACAGCTGCGACGGCACCGCAACCTAGCGTAAGGGTGGGGAGCATCTGCAGGAGTTTGTGACGGGTGATGGTGCGATCGCCAAGCAGCTGCTCGCAGGTGGTGTTCACCACCTTTGAGATGTTCTCGCCTGAACAGATGATCCCTGCCTGTACGGTACCCGCCTCAATGAGATGGGCGAGCATAATCATACCGTCGCTGAACCCGATGCAGGCGTTTGTGATGTCGAGTGCCAGTGACTCCTCGGGGATGTTGAGATTGTGGTGCACAAGGCAGGCGGTGGCCGGCTCGAAAAAATCTCGCGATACGGAGCAGTTGATGACAGCACCAATCTGATCTGGACGAAAGCCCGAACGATCGAGAGCCTCACGTGCGGCCAAAGTGGCTACGGAGCTAGGAGTGACGTCTGGGGTCCACATCCCCCGAGTGCTGACGCCGCTCACGCGTTCTAGGGTGCCTGTCGGAATCTCTAGCCGCTTATAGACGGGCGCGATCTGATCCTCGATCTCCGCGGAAGACAATAGTGTGGTCGGGAAATGCAGACCGAACGACTCAATGCAGACATGCTTGAACAGAAACGAAACCATCAAATGCTCCTCTACTGCGCAATTATAAAACACCTAAAGAAGTTCTTTGTTATACATAAAGTTTATGCCTGAACACACTCACTGTCTGACGTCGGTAAGTGTGAGATAAAGAGAGGAACTTTGACCTGAAACCGCCAAACGTTTTTTATAGTTGTGCCTGCAGAAACTAGCCACAAGATTGACCTGCCAAGATGGCTAAATTTCGAGCGATTGGTGCAGCATTTACCGAAATCCGATCAACTCGGATTGTGTACCAGTCTCACTAAATTGCCGACTCTGCAGCCAGAGTTGACTCACCTGAATAAACGCAGCCGACAGTCATAAATCCCAGTTTTTATTTTCCGATGGGATGTTTAACATAGCCCTCTCGCGTTTGTGGAAGTTTTGCACCTAGGACAGCACTTGCGACTTGAGTCCGCAGTATCTGAGCCGTACCCCCAGCAATCGTAAACATTCGCGCATCTCGCACGTGGCGCTCAGCAGCAAATTCACGTGAGTAACCACTAGAGCCAAAGAGTTGCAGTGAATCATTGGTGACTTTAATCGCGGTCTCCGCGGCAATGATCTTGGCTTGAGCGGCTAGTTTTAAATCTGGGAAGCTACCCACCGGCACATTGGCTGCGCGATGGAGCATGAGTCGTGCCGCATCAAGAGCAATAGACATGTCTGCAATCATCCACTGCAATCCTTGAAACTCAGCAATCGGTCGGCCGAATTGTTTGCGCTCTTTGCTGTATTGAACAGCTTCTTCAAAGGCACCCACAGCGATACCAAGCGCCACCGTCCCCGCACCCACGCGTTGCGCGTTGTATGCGTTCATGAGCGCAGCAAAGCCTTTTCGCAAGTCGCCGAGCGGTTTTAACGCCATCGATTCATGTACTTCAAGGTTGATGAAGTCTACGTAGGTTTCAGGGATCCCACGCACACCCATTGCCGGTGTGCGTTTAGCGATCACGAGCTCTTTGGGTTCGCTGCCGTCACGTACAACGATAAAGCCCCCAATGCCTTGCTCAATACCATCTTCAAACACGCGCGCAAAAATCAGGTGCAAGCGTGAGACACCGCCGCCAGTGATCCAGTATTTTTGACCATTGATAATGTACCGATCGCCCTTTTTGTCGGCGCGTGTGGTCATTTCACTCGCGGCACTTCCCGCATTGGGTTCAGAGATACAGATAGCCGGTTTATCGCCAGATAAGACGCACTCCGCGGCAATCTTCTTTTGTTCCTCAGTGCCGTAAGCCATGATGGCGCCGATTGCACCCATGTTGGCCTCAACCGTGATGCGACCCATGGTTGCACAGGCTTTGGCCATCTCTTCGATGACGAGTGTCGTTTCAAGGTAGCCAAGGCCGCGACCGCCGTATGCCTTGGGTACAGTCATTCCCATAAAGCCCGCTGCATTGAGCTTGGCAATGTTGTCCCAAGGGTATGCTTCCGTGGCATCGGTTTGTGCAGCAGTCGGTTTGAAAACTGTTTCTGCTAACTCTCGTGCTTTGGCCTGGATGTCGAGTTGTTCGCGCGTCAGAATTGTCATTTAGGATCGTTTGTCTGTAGGTTTAATGTTGTCCGAGCCAGTCACGCAAAATCTCTTGTTCGTGCTGGTTGCGAATAGGGGGTGCATACCGATACTGTACAGGTGTTTCAGAGAGTTTTAAGGGATTGGAGATCAGGCTCACTTCCCCCGAACCTGCAAGAGGGTGGGTCATTCGAACCTCGGCGCCACGATGTTGAAGGTGCGGGTCATTAAAAACTTGCTCTAGGTTATTGACAGGCCCGCAGGGAACACCTACTTTTTCGCAGGCAGCGAGCCAGAAAGCACGTGATTTCTTTTGAAGGGCAGCAGTGACGATCTCTACCACCGCCTGACGATTCATCACGCGAGAAACGTTTGTCGCGTATTGAGGGTCATCGGCTACGGCAGCAATATCTGCAATTTGACAGAGTTTTTTAAATTGGCTGTCATTGCCTGCAGCGATAATGATGGGGTCATCTGCAGTCGGAAAGACTTGATAAGGCACGATATTGGGATGTCCGTTGCCAAGCCTGACCGGATTTTCTTTTGAATTGAGATAACTTGTACCGGCATTGATGAGCCATGACACTTGTGTATCGAGTAGCGACACATCAATTTGTTGGCCTTTTCCTGTTTGGTCTCGGTGGCGCAAGGCTGCTAGGATGCCAACAGTTGCATACATGCCGGTCATAATGTCAGCAATCCCGACACCCACCTTCATAGGTTGACCTTCTGGATCGCCAGTCAAACTCATGATTCCGCCCATGCCTTGAATCAAGAAGTCGTAACCAGCACGCGTGGCGTATGGACCGGTTTGACCAAATCCCGTGATTGAGCAATACACCAAGCGGGGAAACCGTTCTTTGATTTGATCATAGGCCAGACCATAGCTACTCAGTCCACCCACTTTGTAGTTTTCAACCAAGATATCGGCATTTTCGAGCAAACGCATGATGAGCTTTTGGCCTTCAGCGCTTGCAATGTCGATTTCGATGGATCGTTTGTTTCTGTTCGCACACAAGTAATACGCGCTTTCAGATGTGGGCTTGCCGTCAGCATCTTCGACGAACGGAGGACCCCACTTGCGCGTGTCATCACCTTCGCCTGGCTTTTCAACTTTAACAACATCTGCACCCAAGTCACCCAGTAGTTGTGCCGCTGAAGGACCTGCGAGGATTCGAGAAAGATCTAGGACGCGTATGCCTGAAAGTGAAGAGGGAGTCATTGCCTATTCCATTTAAACATTATTGTTTTTTATGCATTCGATAGTATCGCGGTTTCAAGTAGGACGTGCAACGCGAATTTGATGCCGCCTAGTCTTTCGCTTTGTCTTGGGCGGTGTTGGTTCTCTGCATGATTTACTCGAGAACAAAGTTAATAGGAATATTGACCCACATTTTTTGTTGTTGAGGACCTTTTTTACCTGGGACAAAGCGCCATTTCAGTACGGTTTCTAAAGCTGCTCGATCCAAGCGATGATGACCACTAGATTGGTGAATAACAGCTTGAGAGCCTCTGCCCTCGATATCGATTTCAACTGCGATGACAACTTTTCCCTGCTCGCCTCGACGACGACTTTGTTTTGGGTAGGGTGGTGGGGGATTGTGTAGGTGCTTTGCATCGATAATGGGGAGTGTCAATGCATCTTGGCTTTTATTGCCTTGACTGTTTGTGTTTGGGCTATTTGTGTTGAAGTTTTTCGAGATGACGTTAGTTTTTCGAGATGTTGAGGTTGTAGGTTGTTGATCGACGGAGGCGATGGGAGCGGAGATCGCTTCGGGTGATGTTGATATTGATGTTGATGTCAGTGTCGATATCGTTTGGTTTGAGTATTGTGAGGAAGTAGGTGTGGCGTCCTGCACTTCAATGAGAAATGATTCAAGCAGCATCACAGTCTCACTTATCGATACCTTTTTGGAAGGGTATCCACCCATTGAGATGATGATTGCAATGTGTGCACATGCAACGGCAATAAAACTTCCCGCACTCATGCTGCGAGAAGTTTGCCTGTTGCGGTTTAAGACCTGCATGGAGTGCGCTGTTGTAGATTTAAACAACGCAATCTATCATAAATGAGAATGATTATTATTTAGTTTAATGTGCTCTTACATGCTCTTATATGCTCTTACATTTACTTACTCTTTAGTGCTTTAAGACCACGTTGTGTTCTCATCAAACGGGTATACGGGTCGCGTAAGTTTTGTATATGGGAAGCGGGTATGGTCAGCACCCGTGACACCACCGCCATCACATTCAACTAGGGCTTTGGCGA
>CAMBLP010000012.1 GCA_945868195.1 Bordetella parapertussis | reverse complement strand
ATAACAACCTATTTAAACAAGAGGATTTAAACCATGTTACGCATCTGGGGCCGCATTACTTCTATTAATGTCCGCAAAGCCGTCTGGACTGCACAAGAACTCGGACTGGAGTTTGAACGGATCGATGCGGGCGGCGCGTTTGGCATCACTAAAACGCCTGAGTACATCGCGATGAACCCCAACTCTGTCGTACCAACCCTGGTGGATGGAGAATTCACTTTGTGGGAATCCAACGTGGTTGTTCGCTATTTGTGCGCAAAACACGCTTTGGGCCATCTGTACCCCGTCGACTTGCAGGAGCGCTTTAACGCCGAACGCTGGATGGACTGGCAACAAACGACGTTTAGCCCCTCAGGCCGAGACGCCTTCTGGCAACTCATCCGCATCCCTGAACCTGAGCGTGACATGCAAAAAGTCGCGGCCTCCATCGACAGCACCGAGATTTTGCTTGACCGCTTCGAAGCGCATCTGAGCACAACCGAGTATGTCGCAGGTCGCAAGCTCACCATGGCCGATATCCCAATGGCCTGTGAAATCCATCGTTGGTTTGGACTCAACCTTCCTTCGAAGAAACGCCCTTATGTTGAAGCTTGGTATGCCAAGATGCTAGCGCGTCCAGCCTCTAAAAACGTCTTTACCTTGCCACTCTCATAAGTCAAATACTAGCGCTTCCTGCTGATCTTAGGCATACTTAGCTAGGTTCAAAACAAATTAATAATAGGAGTAGACAATGTCATTGTTTCAATACTCAGCGCGAGCTGCGGCCTTTGTTCTCGCCGTGTGCTTTGCAGCACCTTCTTTTGCTCAGTCATACCCCAACCGAGACATTACCTTTATCGTGCCTTACGGGCCAGGAGGATCGACAGACCCGATCTCTAGGCAGTTTGCTGGACAACTCGCCAAAGAACTCAACGTCACCATTAACGTTGAGAACAAACCAGGCGGCTCCGCCACCATCGGCACCGGTCAAGTGATTCGCTCAAAACCTGACGGATATACGATTGGCCTGACCTCAAACAGCGCGCTGGCTTATCAACCACTCGTCAATAAAGCACTGACGTGGAAAAGCCCTGATGACTATCAATCGATTGTCTCGCTGGTCGATCTGCCTGCCATCATTACCGTCAAGGCAGACTCTCCCTACAAAACATTTGAAGACTTGCTCAACGCCGCCCGCAAAAATCCAGGCAAGGTCCGCGTCGCGGTTTCCGGCTATCGAACAGCACCGGATCTCGTCATCCAGGAGCTCAACAAGGTTGCGAAAATCAGACTTGCAACGGTCCCGTTCACGGGTGGCGGCGCTGAAGCACTGGTTGCCCTGCTAGGGGGGCGCGTCGAAGCCGTATCAGGGTATGCCCCCACTGTGCGCGCGCATGTCGCAGCAGGCACGGTGCGTGTTTTAGCCTCTTTTTCCAAGGAAAAATACGCAATTTTTCCTAACGCTGAATCCGTGGTTCAGGCTGGCTACAACGTCACGCTCCCTGCGGACTACAGCATCGTAGGACCTAAGGGCATGCCCAAAGAAGTCTTGGATAAACTCTTGCCTGCTTCGCTCAAGGTCGCGAACAGTAAAGAATTTGCTGAGTTTGCCACCAAGATGGGCTTGGTACTGGATGTCCGCGATGCCAAAGGCATGGCTCAAGAGATGATCGATTATAAAAAGACGTTTAGTGACTTGATTGAGTTCATGAACAAGAAAGAGTAACGAAGAATAAAGTCTGACACTAATGAAGTTTTATTTATATGATGGAGTCGCTCTTGTCTTCAACTACCTCCAATAGTCCTGTCGCCGTTGTGACGGGCGGTGCCCGCGGGATTGGTCTTGCAATCGCTAAATGGTTTCTTGCACATGACTATAGAGTCGCGCTGTTAGATGTCGAGGCTAGCACCCTAAAAACGACAGAAGCCGAGCTCAATAGCCCGTCCCGCGTACTTGCCCTCTTTTGTGATATTTCGAAACCTGACCAAGTGCAAACCGCGATCGATCTGATCGCAGCAAAATTTGGCCGCATTGACGCATTGGTCAACAATGCTGGAGTCGCAGTTTTTAAACCTCTGACTGAAACAACATTTGAAGAGTTTCGTTACGTGATGGGCACCAACTTAGATGGTGCTTTTTTGTGTTCACAAGCCTGTATTCCCTACATGAAAAAGAACGGTAGCGGCTCGATTGTCAATATCGCATCGATTTCTGGTTTACGCGCTAGCACGCTGCGTGTCGCTTACGGCACAAGCAAAGCCGCCATCATTCACCTCACCAAGCAGCAAGCCGTCGAACTCGGCACGATTGGCATCCGCGCAAACGTTGTTGCGCCTGGCCCCGTCGATACCGAAATGGCCAAACTCGTTCACAGTGTCGCGATTCGCTCGGACTATTACGACACCATTCCGATGAATCGTTATGGTACGCCCGAAGAAATCGCCGAGGCAGTCGGTTTTCTATGCAGTCCAGCCGCCTCATTCATCAATGGTCAGTGCATCGCGGTCGACGGTGGTTTTGACGCATCAGGTGTGGGTATCCCCACGCTACGAAAGAGCCAAGACGGCTCTATCTAAGGAGACATCACAATGAAACAGCCGTATATCGTTGGTTGGGGACACACCCCCTTTGGCAAACTCGACAACATGGATTTCGATCAACTGATCCGTGAGGCCGCACTACCTGCCATTGCAAGCGCAGGACTCGAACCCAGCGATATCGATGCGATTTTTGTCGGTCACTTTAACGCCGGTTTTGTACAACAAGACTTCAGCGGCGCGCTCATGAGCGTCGCCATCCCAGAGTTTCGTCATACTCCGTCCGTACGGATGGAAAATGCGTGTGCGACAGGATCTGCCGCGATTTGGGCAGCGCTCGACGCCTTGGCAAGTGGTCGCATTCGACGCGCACTCGTCGTGGGCATGGAAAAGATGAACACCTTGCCTAACAAAGAGATTGGTGACATCTTGCTCAAGGCTTCCTACGTTAAAGAAGAGGGACATACAGAGGGTGGCTTTGCTGGCGTGTTTGGCCAGATTGCGGGTCAATACTTTGAACGCTTTGGCGATCAGTCTGATGCACTCGCAGCGATTGCAGCGAAAAATCACGCCAACGGCATGCACAACCCTTATGCGCATATGCGTCGTGATTTAGGTTTTGATTTTTGTCGCAATCCTTCAGAAAAAAATCCCTTTGTTGCCGGTCCTCTCAAGCGCTCCGATTGCTCGCTGGTCTCTGATGGCGCTGCGGCCTTAGTCTTATCGAATGAGCCTTTAGCTGGAGCCAAAGTGCCTGCTGTGCGGTGGCGCTCGCGCACCCATGTCAATGAGTTCCTGCCTCTCTCGCGTCGCGATGCGACACGCTTTGAGGGTGCGGCGTTGGCTTGGCAAAAAGGTCTGGCGGACGCAGGTGCTAGCCTCGATGATTTAAAGTTTGTCGAAACCCACGACTGTTTCACGATCGCCGAAATGCTTGAATACGAGGCAATGGGCTTGGCCCCTCACGGCCAAGGCGCTCGTGTCATTCTGGATGGCGTCACGACAAAACAAGGCAAACTCCCCGTCAACCCCTCAGGCGGTCTAAAGTCTAAAGGGCATCCTATTGGTGCGACCGGTGTGTCCCAGCATGTGATGGCAGCGATGCAACTGTCAGGTACGGCCGGAGACATGCAAATCCCGGGCGCGCATGCCGGAGCTGTCTTTAACATGGGTGGCGCGGCTGTCGCTAATTACCTGAGCGTGCTGGAGTCGACGTGAACGCAGCGCAGTCGATGAACCTCGGGCGCTTGTTGACACATACTGCCCGCTTATATCCGCAACACACCGCTTTAATCCAAGGTGAACAGCGCTGGACTTGGACCCAGATCAATCAACGCGTCAACGCCATGGTCAGTGCCTTGCGCACGCTTGGGATCAAAAAAGGCGACTGCCTTTTATTGCAGTCCAGAAACAACCTGCAAACTTTTGAACATTGCTGGGTAGCCTTTAAGCTCGGCTGCGTCTGGGTGCCCACAAACTTTCGTCTGACCCCGCCAGAGGTCGCCTACCTGGGCGCCTCGAGCGGTGCCGTCGCCATGTTTGTCGAGGACTGCTTTCAAGCGCATACGGACGCGGTGCTAGCGGCTTCAGACACACTCAAATACATCATTGTGATTGGTCAGCCGCGCGCGGGTGAATGGTCTTATGAAAACCTGATCTCACAACATCTAGACGCCGTCGATGCAGAGGAGACTGTTGCCTATGATGATCCACTCTGGTTTTTTTATACCTCTGGCACAACGGGAAAACCTAAAGCAGGCATTTTGACGCACGGGCAAATGGCCTTTGTGGTCAACAACCACTTGGCTGATTTAATCCCTGGCACCACCGAGCAAGATTGCTCGATCGCAGTCGCCCCGCTCTCACACGGCGCGGGAATCCATGCGCTGCTGAATGTCGCGCGTGGTGCGGCGACGGTGTTGATGCCCAGCGAAAAGCTGGACCCTGCTCAATTTTGGCTGGCTGTAGAGCGTCACCGTGTGACCAATATGTTTACAGTACCAACGATCATCAAAATGCTAGTCGAACATCCTGCCGTGGATGAATACGATCACAGCACATTGCGGTTCGTGATTTATGCCGGGGCACCAATGTATCGGGCAGATCAAAAACTTGCCTTGCAAAAACTCGGCAAGGTTCTGGTGCAGTACTTTGGGCTTGGAGAGGTCACAGGCAACATCACTGTACTGCCCCGCGAGATGCACAGTGCGGATGATACGGATCCAAATGCCAATATCGGCTCCTGCGGTAGGCCGCGCGTGGGGATGGAGGTCGCGATCCTGAACGATCGACTTGCGCCTGTCGAAACGGGTGAAATTGGAGAGATTTGTTGTCGCGGTCCTGCCGTCTTTGCCGGTTATCACGGCAATCCCGAAGCGACCGCAAAAGCGTTACGCGGCGGTTGGTTTCATACCGGCGATCTGGGTCGCATGGACGAGCGCGGCTTGCTTTACATTACCGGTCGCGAGTCAGACATGTACATCTCGGGCGGGTCCAACGTCTACCCTCGCGAGGTAGAGGAAGTTTTACTCACCCACCCCGGTGTCGCGGAAATCGCGATTTTGGGGGTCCCCGATGAAAAATGGGGTGAAGTCGGTGTGGCGGTCATCGTGCGACGCGAAGGTGCGAACGCTCTAGAAGCGGCTGAATTATTGGGTCATCTCGAAGGCCGTTGCGCCAAATACCGCTGGCCCAGACATTTTGTATTTTGGGATTCCATGCCCAAATCCGGCTATGGAAAGATTGTAAAAAAAGATATCAAGGTCTTGTTGATCGAGCGCGGCGACATTACGCTGCCTCCAGCTTGAGCACAACCCAACACCGCTTTCAGCCTTTACCCCAATCTCATGCAACCACATATTGTTTTTCTGACACCGATGGCCGCGCCCACCGTTGAGGTGATTCGCGCATTGACGCCACCCTCTTTCACCATTGCCTTTGCGAAAACAAACGAACAAGCAGAGCATCTTAGTTTGGCGACCAATGCCGAGGTCATCATGGCGGCCGGCACTTTTGTGACCGCTGAAATGATCGCTCAGGCGCCACGTTTGAAACTCATTCAAAAATGGGGCATCGGCGTCGATAAAATCGATCTCGAGGCTGCACGACGGGCGGGCGTGACGGTCGCGATCACGGCTGGCGCGACCTCCATCCCTGTTTCCGAACATACGCTGATGCTGATCTTGGCCACTTCACGTCGCCTCCCCTTGGCGCACCGAAGCTTGCAAGAGGGAAAATGGATCGCCTCGGATTTGCGTACAGTCTGCTCCATGCTTGACGGCAAAACAGTCGGACTGTTCGGCTTTGGCAATATCGCACGTTTTGTGGCTAAGCGCCTGAGCGGCTTTGACGTCAACCTCATTTATCACAGCCGCACAAAACTCGACCCCGCTCTCGAGCAACAATTTAACGTGCGATACGTCGATTTTGATACCTTGTTAGCGCAAAGCGACATATTGAGCCTACACGCTCCGCTGACCGAGCAAACCAAGCATCTCTTTAATGCAAAGACCTTTAATAAAATGAAACGTGGCGCGATGCTGATCAATACGGCGCGAGGCGAACTCATTGACGAGGCCGCGCTTGTGGAAGCACTTCGTACGGGTCAGCTTTCCAGTGCAGGTCTCGATACCTTTGAAGGCGAGCCACCTCGCGCCGATCATCCTTTGCTCCATATGGGTCAGGTTGTTGCGACGCCGCATTCTGCTGGCAGCGTTTATGACAATGTCCCGCATATCGTCAGTCATATGTTTCGAAATATTGAGCTCTATTTCAAGCAACAAGCTTTGGATCCAGCCGACCTCATCGTGGCACCCAAAAGCTAGAGTAAGATTGCTATTGAAAAAAACAGGAGGATATAGTGAGCGGCAAGTTTTCAACTCAATTCGAGCCCCTAAAGGGTAAAGCCAGTCCCGAGGAGTGGGAGACGCGTGTGACCCTGGCCGCATGCTATCGCCTGATGGACAAGTACGGCATGACCGATATGATTTACAACCACATCACCGCCCGTATTCCTGGCACCGAGGACTTACTGATCAATCTCTATGGATTGCTTTACAAAGAAATCACTGCGTCTAGCTTGGTGCGCATCACCGTCGAAGGTGAAATTGTGCGTAAACCCGATACAGACTACGGCATCAATAAAAGCGGCTACGTGATCCATGGTTGTATTCACACAGCGCGTCCTGATATCGGCTGCGTGATTCACACGCATACCCGCGCAGGGATGGCCGTGGCTTCGATGGATTGTGGGTTATTGCCGATGACACAAACTTCAAGTCGCTTTAACAACCATATTGGTTATCACGACTTTAATGGCCCCGCGATCGATCTCGCCGAGCGCGAGAGTCTTGTCAAGGACTTGGGCTCGCACAACGCCCTGATTCTTCGCAATCATGGTTTGCTCACCAGTGGCGCCTCTGTGCCTCAGGCCTTTAACTTAATGTATCAACTCGAAATGTCCTGTCGCGCGCAGGTCGACGCCATGACAGCGGGGACTGCCCTATCACTTCCCCCAAAAGAAATTTTGGAGAAGTCCGCACACCTGTATCAACCAGGCGTGCGTCGACCATACGGCGAGCTCGAGTGGCATGCCATGCTCAGGCTGTTGGATGCTGAGCCGGGTGGCTACCCACTTTACACGTTGTGATTTAGCGGGTGTTGTTTTAGCGGGCGTCGTGCGAGTGGATTTGCAAGGCTTCCAAAAAGCGCGACACCATATTGTAGGCACCGATCGTCGCAGTAAGCTCGACGATCAGACGCTCGCTCATCAACGCCTTGACCCCCGCGAAGACCTCCGCAGAGACGTGAATGTTTTTGGTCATCGCGTCTGCGTAGGCAAGCACGGCGCGCTGCGTAGGATCGAATTGCTTGGATGACTCCCAGCCGGCTAAATCGTCGAGCTGAGCCTGTGTCACACCTTCACGCAAGGCGATCGGAGCATGCTGCTCCGCCTCATAAGGCGCACCATTGACGATCGCAATTCTCATAATGACAAGCTCACGCAACGCGCCTGGCAAAGAGCTTTGCTGACGAATCGCTGTGAGATAGTTTAGCCACCCGCTTGCAACCGGGGGGCTATGAAGCAGCATTTGATAAAGATGCAGAACACTACCACGCTCGGCAGTGATGCGATCGACCAAAGGCTTTGCTTCGGGATTGTTTAAGTCTGCGTAAGGGATGCGGGCCATAAAAATGATCTCAACTATTAGAGTTTGTCGGTGTAATTACGAATCACAGCAGAATCGTCTTGGCGACCGTGACCATGACTGCTTGCCTCGATAAATTGTAAAAAAGCAGCATGCGCCATCGAAGCGGGAAATGTGGACTGACGTGCACTATCGAGCACAAGACCAAGATCCTTTACAAAAATGTCCACAGCCGAAGCCACATCATCAAAAGACTCAGTCACCATACGCGGCCCTCGATCGGCGAGCATCCAGCTCGAAGCCGCACCGCTTTTGAGAATATCCAGAGAGATATCGAGCGGCAAACCATTGCGCTTTGCCATCGCAAGCGCTTCGGCTGCTGCAGCGATATGGACACCGCACAACAGTTGATTGATGACCTTCATCTGGCTGCCTTTACCAGGCTCACTACCCAAAGAGAAAATATTTCCACCAAAACTAGACAGTACAGGTTTGACGCGCTCACAAATCACAGGATTACCCGCCATCATGACGGTCAATGTTCCGTTAAGGGCACCGTTCTTACCCCCACTGACGGGCGCATCCACCAAATGAATCTTGCGTGCGGCGAGTCTTTGAGCGAGATCTTTGACATACTTGGGAGACATTGTGCTGCATGCGATGAAAACAGAATCGGGTTTCATCGTAGCCGCCAACCCATGCTCACCAAAGAGCACATCCTCTGTTTGGGCGTCATTGACGACGAAACTTACGATCACTTCGCACTCGCTCGTCATGGCGGCCGGAGTCTTGGCCACGTATCCACCTATCGACTCAAGCCATGAGAGCGCCTCGAGGTTGACGTCTCGCCCAAAAAGCTTAAAGCCACTCTTGATCAGATTGACGGCAACACCTCGCCCCATCACACCAAGGCCCACTAATCCGACTGCGACTGCAGTGCTATGGTTGGACTGACTCATGATGATACTGACTCCGTTAAGGACAAACTAGGTGGAAGAACCAGAGGTCGACTCGCCCGCAGCACGATTTGTTTCCGCTGCCAGCGCACGCTCATGCGCAGCTAAACGCGCAGCAAGCTTGGCCTCGTGTTTGGCTTGCCGCTTATCGACCCACGTCTGAATTTCAACAAAAAATACAGGGACGAGTGCAACAGCCAAACACGTCGAAGCAATCATGCCACTAAACACAGTAATACCAATCGACACTCGGGCGGCGGCGCCGGCACCCGAGGCGGTCAAGAGAGGGACCACACCAAGAATGAACGCGATCGAGGTCATCACGATGGGTCGGAAGCGCTCATGCGAGGCTTTGAGAGCGGCTTCGACCGCACTGAGTCCTTTTTTCTGTTCTTCGAGTGCGACTTCGACAATCAAAATCGCATTTTTAGAGGCGAGCGCAATCATCAGCACCAAACCAATCTGTACATAAATATTATTGGCTAGGCCCGTCGCTGACAATGCGATCACTGTCCCGACCAGCGCCAGCGGCACAGCCAAAATCACGGAGATCGGTGCCGACCAGGACTCATATTGTGCCGCAAGCACCAAGTACACCAGTAATATTGAAAGTGCGAATACAAGTACGACCGTGTTGCCGACCAATTTTTCCTGGTACGACATAGCGGTCCACTCAAAGCTTGCCGACTCAGGCAAGGTGGTACGCGCCAACTCCTCCAACGCCTTGATGACTTGGCCCGAACTAAAACCATCCGCAGCGGCCCCCAGAATCGCGGCCGTTGGATAGATGTTGTACTGAGAAGCAATGGCCGGACCCGTCGTTTCTGTGATCTCGATAAAGGAACCCAACGGCACCATGTTGCCAGACTTGTTTTTTACATACAGACGGTTGATCTGATCCGCGCTGACACGGCTTTTTCCATCGGCCTGCAAAAACACCTGATAGGTTTGCCCATATTTGAAAAACTGATTAACGTAAGTCGATCCAATCGAGGACTGCAACACATCATACGCATCGCCCAAAGAAACCCCGAGTGTTTCTGCTCTGGAGGGATTGAACGTCAGCTTGAGTTGAGGCACATTATTTCTAAAGGGCGTGAAAATCGCCATAATCTCGGGACGTGCACGCGCTTCTTTTAGAAAATCTTCAGTGATTTTTTCGAGCTTTTTAAAATCGTTACTGCCGTCGATCAACTGCAATTGCATCTGAAAACCACCGGACAAGCCCAAACCCGGAATTGCGGGGGGTAACAAGACATTCGCACTGACTTCTTGAATGGCCTTGAGCGCCTGATTCATTCCGATAAAGATTGATTTGAGATCTTCGCCCTTGCCGCGCGCCTCCCAGGGTTTTAAGATGACGTACATCACACCGGTATTAGACTGTGAGCTATTGTTGCTCAGTGCGTTGACACCACCAATCGACACGACTTGCTGGACACCGGGAACCTTTTCAATGGCGGTGACAACCTTTGCCATACCTGCTTGTGTTCGTGACAAGGCTGACGCATCAGGCAGCTGCACGGAAACAAGCAGATACCCTTGATCCTCATTAGGAATAAACCCGGTCGGCAAACGAATCAGTCCAACGATGGCGCCCACAATCAACACGAGTCCCACTAAAGAAGTAATTTTGCGATGGTCCATCAGGTGATGCATCAACTTGGCATACCAAGCGGAAATCTTTTCAAAGACCTGATCGAATTTGATAAAAAACCAATTCTTTTTGGCACCAGGTAATTTAGGGGTGATGAATTGTGCCGCTTGTGTAGGCTTGAGTGTCACCGCGTTAATACCGCTGATGAGAGCCGTCGCCGCGATCACGAGCGCGAACTGTCGATACATCTGTCCCGTAATACCCGCAATAAATGAAGCAGGCAAAAATACGGCCATCAATACCAGCGTGATACCGATAATCGGACCGAGTAATTCAGTCATGGCATTAATCGCCCCCTGACGAGGCGTTTGGCCGAGTTCAACTTTTTTGGCGACGCCCTCCACAACGACGATCGCATCATCGACCACGATCCCGATACACAAGACAATCGCAAAGAGTGTCAACAAATTGATCGAAAAACCCATGGCCGCCATACATGCAAAGGCACCAATAATCGTGACAGGCACGGTCGTCGCAGGCACAAGCGTCGCGCGCCAGTCCTGCAAAAACAACATAATGACCAACAGCACCAAAATACCTGCTTCGAAAAGGGTGTGATAAACCTCCTTGATCGAAGCCGTCACAAATATCGTAGTGTCAAAGGGAATTTCCCACTTGATCTCCTTGGGGAAAGTCTTGGAGATTTTTTCCATCTCGACTTTCACTGCCTTGGCGACATCAATCGCGTTTGCTGCGGGAAGCTGATAGATCGCAATACCGCCGGCCGGTTTGTCGCCAAGAAGGAAAAATTGACTGTAGTTTTGGCTACCCATCTCAATACGTGCGACGTCTTTTAAACGGGTCAATTCGCCTTGATCGTTGGTCTTGAGCAAAATCTGCCCAAATTGTTCCGGCGTTTCAAGCGCGCTAGTGACATTGAGTGTCAGCTGAAAATCCTGCCCCATCGGGACGGGCGGCGCACCAAGTTGCCCTGCCGCCAACATCACGTTTTGGCGACTAATTGCAGTCGCCACATCGGTCGGCGACAAATTACGCATCTTCAGTTGAGCAGGATCCAGCCAGATCCGCATGCTGTAGTTGCCCACGCCAAAAACGTTGGCAGCGGCAACACCAGGAATGCGCGCAAGGCGATTTTGCAATTGCAAGTTCGCAAAGTTACTCAGGAACAGGGCATCGTGCTCAGGATTGCTCGAGGTGAGCGTGACAAACTGCAAAATAGAAGTTGACTGAACCTTGGTGGTCACACCTTGCTTTTGCACAGCTTGCGGCAACGAGGCTAAGGCGATGGCTACGCGGTTTTGCACCGTCACTTGGGCCATATTGGGATCAGTGCCCACCTCAAAGGTCACGGTCAGCGTATAGCGACCATCATTGGTCGAGTTAGACTGCATGTAGAGCATATTCTCTACACCGTTGACTTGATTTTCAATGTTGCTGGCGACTAACTGCTGCACCAAACTGGCACTGGCGCCTGGCCACATTGTGGTGACCTGTACGGTCGGCGGTGTCATAGGCGGATATTGCGCGATCGGCAAGCCGAAAATAGAGACCGCACCGATCAGCATCGTGATCAGTGCAATCACATTACCAAGCACCGGACGTTCGATAAAAAATTTAGAAAGCATGGGGAATCCTGTTGCCTGGCTGTTTTAACGTACAGGCAACGGCGCAAGCGTCGAGAGTTCTGGATTGACAACCAGCCCGTCTCTAACGTTGATGAAACCGTTGGTAATGACTGATTCCTTCGCCGTCAAACCACTCGTCACCTCGACCAGGGGGGGGAATCTCTGACCACGTTTGATATTGCGACGTGAAACTTTTTTGCTTTCGTCCATCACAAACACATAATCGCCTTGCTGATCTGTTAGCACACTACTGCTCGGAATCAACACAGCGAGTCTAGGCTCGCCATACTCTACGCGGACTTTTGCGTACAAACCGGGTAGCAAATTGAACTTGCTGTTGGGCAGCTCGGCGCGAAGCTGCAAGGAACCCGTACTCGTGCTGAGAAGATTGGCGGCAAAATCCAAAGTACCTGAGTGTGGATACCCCTCCTCACCTTGAAGCTGAACGTGGACAGGGAGTTTGTTGACTTGGGATTTACGGTCGTTTTCATTAACAAACCGTTTTTGGTATTTGAGCAAATCGCGTTCGTTGATAGAAAAATAGACGTAAATAGGATTGATTTTTTGGATCGTCGCAAGCTTAACGCCCTGTGGGCTCGCCCCCAGATAGTTACCCACATCGATGAGATGTCGTCCCATCAGCCCATCGAAGGGGGCACGTACTTCGGTATAGCCATAGTTGATTTGAGCGAGTTTTAAATTGGCCTCGGCCTGCAAATACTGTGACGTCGCTTTATCGACAGCCGACTGTGAGGTTGCATTGTCTTTGAGCAAAGCCTGTTGCCGCCTAATTTCAATCTTGGTTTCTTCGAAGATCGCTTTTGTCAGATTGACTTGTTGAGCGTATTGCTCTTGTTCGATCACAAAAAGCAGTTGATCTTTTTTAACTGGAGCACCATCTTGAAAGGCAATCTTGGTCAGATAACCGGGAACACGTGCTTCTAAATCCACAGACAAATAGGCGGCGACATTGCCATCGAAAATTTCAAAGCTGCGCACATTTTGAGAAACAGGCTTCGCCACGGTCACCGCAGGAGGTGGGCTGGCTTTGGGAGGCGCCTTTTTATCGCAAGCGGTGAGAAACAAGAGTGCCATCACAGCAGCCACCGCAGAAAATAATCTTCTCACATTCATTGTAGGTATCACCATGCTCATTGAATCTTCTCGCTAGACTTCACTAAACGGGGCTCGGCAGGATTGGTCAAGGCATCCCCCCAGTTGGTTCGAGCCTGCATCTGTCCGACCATCGCGGCGGGTAAGGCAGGTGTTGCCAACGCCCCGTTCCAACCACCCCCAAGGGCTTTGAAGGCGGCAACATAGCCCAGCAAATTGTTGGTTTGTGTCTGCACTAGACTGTTTTGCACTTGCAAGAGCTGCTGCTGAGCAACGATCACGGTGTTGTAATCATTTTGTCCCGCCTTGTAACGATCGAGCGCCAGTGCGGCAGCACGCTGCGCGGCCGTCACAGATTTTTTAAGATCTACGGCAGAACTGCGTGTCGTTGAAATCGAAGTCAGTGCCTGCTCGACCTCTTTTTGGGCTTGCAGAACTTGATTTTGAAAGGCTAGAACACTGCTCTGAAAAACGGCATCTTGGACACGAATCTGATCGACGATCGCGCCGCGATAAAACAGCGGGAATACAAAACTACCACCAATCGATGTCGTGCGGTTATCCCACGAAAATAGACTGGACTGATTGAGATTATTGATTGAAACATTTTGAAAGCCAAAATATCCGCTGAGCGAAAAGCTAGGATACAAAGCCGCCGTATTGACGCCGATCAAGGCGGATTGAGCTGCCGCGGCGTATTCGGCCTGTAGCACGTCGGGGCGACGACGCAGCAAGTCCTTGGGAATACCGACCTGTAATGACTGAGGGGGCTGCAAGCGACTCTGCGTCTGGCCATAGGTTTTTTCATAAAAGCCGGGCAATTCACCCAACAGAATGCTCATAGCAAATTCAGCATTTTTGAGCGCGGCAATCAGGGTCGGGATGTCAGATTTCGTCTGTTCGTATTGCGACTGGGCCTGACTGAGATCAAGCAAAGACGTCGCGCCGTTTTTAAAGCGCGAGGAGGCGATTCTTAAACTCTCGGCCTGCAAGGCGAGGTTTGCGCGTGCGACAAGCAGCAATGCTTGGTAATTACGAATAGTGATGTAGGTATTGGCGACATCGGCCGCCAAGGAGACATCGGCCGCGTAATACGCTGCGGTGGTTGAAAATAATGAAGACACCGTGCTTTCGATGCCGCGCCGATACTTACCCCAAAAGTCGATTTCCCAGTTGGCCTGAACCACTAAGTTTTGGGTCGTCGACAAGGAAGAAGCATTGAGAAACTGAGTCAAGGCATTAGGTTGATCATTGCGCGTGGCTCCGCCGCCCAAACCGACTGTGGGCAACAGGCTCGCATCAGCCACACCGAGTTGTGAACGCGCCTGGTAAATACGGATCGCCGCGCGCTGCAGCGAAAGATTGTCTTTGGCCGCGCGCGCCAATAAATCGGTCAACGTAGGATCATTGAATCCCGCCCACCAATGCACAGGATTGGGTGCCGTTTCTAGCGAAGAGGGAATGGCTTCTGTGAAGTCTGTTTTTTGAGGCTGGCCAAAAGCAGGCTGAAGCTTCGCTTCTGGCGCCTGAAAATCGGGTCCGACCATACAACCGGAAACAGAAATGGCCCCTAAAACCATTAAAAAATGTCTTAGGAGCCACTTTTTGCAAATAAAGTAGTGAGTTGAAAACATCTTTGGATTTTAAAGTAGTTTGACCAACTCCGTCGATGCTTTCAAACGACAACAATTAATCTACCGTTGCGCCAGAAATTTTCACGATTTCCGCCCAATTTTTCATGTCTTCTTTGTGGATACGGGCGAACGCGGCGGGACCCGGATCGGCTGCGGGCGTGATGCCCTGTGTGTCTGTCAACCAAGTCTTAAACGCGGGGGTTGAAACAATTTTCACGACCTCAGCACTCATTTTGGCGGAAATATCGGCGGGTAGTTTTGCCGGTCCAAATAAGCCATACCAAGTCGTACTCACAAAACCTGGCAATTTGCAGGCCTCAGCCACGGTGGGAACGTCTGGCAAAGCCGCTAAACGGGTCGGACTCGTGACCGCCAAGGCGATGGTTCGACCTCCCTTGACGGAAGCGATCGCAGGCGCACTCTGGTTAAAGAACAGGTCCACATCGCCGCCCAGCAAGGCCGTCATCGCTGGTCCCTGACCACGGTATGGCACATGAACCATTTTCACTTTGGCTGCGCTCGCAAACTGCGCGCCCGCCAAATGGGTCGAAGCTCCGTTGCCTGTTGAACCATAATTCAAGGAGCCTGGCTTGTCGCGCAACAGTTTGAGCAAGTCACCACAGGTCTTGATCTCTGGATGCTTTTTGGGATTAATCAACAACACGTTAGGAACATCCCCCAAAATCGCGATACGCGTGAAGTCCTTTTCAACATCAAAGCTCAGCTTTTTATAGAGCGCTGGGTTGATTGCATGTGTGCCCGCAGTCCCAAACAAGTAGGTATAACCATCGGGTTGCGCACGCGCCACCAGATCTGAAGCAATATTGCCGCCAGCACCTGTTTTCGCATCCACAACGACCGGAACATTCCAGGCGGCTGTCAAGGCCACGCCGATCTTACGGGCATAAATGTCCACGCCAGAACCGTTTGGAAAACCACCCACGATCGTGATAGATCGCGCGGGCCATTTATCGGCCTGCGCGACGGCGGCAGTACAAGCGGCAGCTGCAATGAGGGCGAGAGTTGCTTTGGTAAAGATATGACGCATAGAGTTCTCCTTAACGCTGTGTGCCCTGCCCCGAGATTCGGCGGCAGTGGTTTAAAGATGCTTCGATCAAATTGTCACTAGCTTCGGGGGTACGGAACGCTGAATGCGCCGATAACGTGACATTTTCAACCTTGGTAAAGGGGTGGTCTTTGGGGAGCGGTTCGATTTCAAAGACATCAAGACCCGCATGGGCAATCTTGCCAGAGCCCAAGGCGGCGATCAAGGCTTTTTCATCAATCACCGCTCCACGGGCAGTGTTGACCAATATTACGCCATCCTTCATTTGGGCAATACGCTCGCGCGAGATGAATCCCTTGGTTTCGTCGTTGAGCAACAAATGCAAAGAAATCACTTGGCTTTGTGCCAAGAGGTCCTCTAGGGACACGAACTGAACGCCCGGATAGGATTTGGGGGTGCGATTCCACGCGATTACCTGCATCCCAGCGCCAAGCGCCAGACGCGCCATCTCTGCCGCGATGCCGCCAAAACCAATCAAGCCGAGCGTTTTTCCTGTGAGTTGGACTGCTTCGGTACGCAACCAGTTGCCGACGCGCATCTCGCGATCCATCCGAGCAAAGCCCTTGGCAGAGGCCCACATCAAGGCAAAGGCGCACTCAGCGACAGCGGTATCTCCATAACCCTTGATAATGTGAACCTCGATACCGATCTCGGCCAATTCTTCGGGGTTCATGTACGAACGGGCGCCAGTCCCCAGAAAAACGACATGTTTGAGACCCTTGCACTGTTTCGCGATCGAGGTCGGTACCGCGGTGTGGTCCACGATCAAAATTTCTGCATCCCCCATCACGGCTGGAATCTGCTCGGGCGTGATGTCGACCTGACGATTGACCACCAACGCAATATCATCAGCACGGTGCAAGCGTTCAGCCACGTCACCCAGCGTCGCGCTTGCATCAATAAAAACAGCTTTCATGAGAGTCATTTCCCGAGAAATTAGAAAATCAGATCATACCGGAGTGCGTACAGACGCAAACAGTCCTTGATGCTACGATGTTTTTACTCAAAAACCCAAATAAACCATACCATGCACCCTCAAAAGCACGTTGTCATCATCGGAGCTGGCATCATCGGGGCGACTAGCGCCTATCAGTGCCTCAATGCAGGCTTGCGTGTCACCCTCGTCGAGCCAGAACAGCCCGGCGATGAGCAGGCGGCAAGCTTTGGCAATGCGGGATGGCTCTCCTCTCACTCCGTGCTCCCTCCGGCTGCGCCCGGGGCATGGAAACATGTGCCCACCTGGTTAACGGACCCTCTAGGGCCCCTCGCGATTCGCTGGAAATACTTTCCAAGAGCCTTGCCTTGGCTCACCCGCTATCTGAATGCCGCTTCCAACTACACCAAAATCGAACGCACAGCCGTTGCCTTGCGCAGTCTTTTGGCAGGAGCCCCAGCACTTCATCAAGAAATGGCGGAACAAGCTGGCGTTGGCCACTTAATTGTCCGAACCGGTCTTTTGCATGCGTATCTATCGAAAGAGCACTTTGCGAAGGACGCGAAAGCCTGGGATATACGTAAAAAAGAAGGCATCCTCTGGAAAGAGCTCAACGCGACTGAGCTCGCCGAGCTTGAACCTGACTTGGATCGACGCTATACCTTTGGTGTTCTGGTTCCAGAAACAGGCAGCTGTCGAAATCCGGGAGCCTATACCGCAGCGCTCATTGCCCATGCTCAAGCTCGCGGCGCGCAACTGATTCGGGCGCGCGCAACCGGCTTTCGCATCGAAAATGGTGCGCTTCAAGCGGTTATGACCGACGCGGGTGAAATCCCTTGTGATAAAGCCGTGATTGCGATCGGAGCTCGCTCTAAAGAGCTTGCGCGTCTGGCGGGAGACAAGGTATCCCTGGAGTCCGAGCGTGGCTACCATGCGGTCGTGCTTGCGCCTGAGGTAGGGCCGCGCATCCCAACAATGTTTGCGGACCGTAAAGTGATTGCCACCCCTATGGAACGCGGCCTGCGGGTCGCCGGCCAAGTCGAAATCGCACAAACGGACGACACGCCCGACTGGCGACGCGCCGAGATATTGCGCAAGCACCTAGTCGCGCTGTACCCAAAACTGCCGGCAGACTTACCCACCGACCGCATCACGATATGGATGGGACGACGACCCAGTACCCCCGACGGACTGCCCTGTATTGGTCTGGCCTCGGGTTGTGCGGATATCATTCATGCCTACGGTCATGGTCATGTCGGACTCGTGGGCTCGGCGCGGACGGGTCGACTCGTTGCACAACTTGCTTCGGGCGCCCAGCCAGAAATTTCTTTGGCCCCCTTTAGCCCACAACGTTTTCAATCCCAAGCGCCATGAAAACCCCTGAGCTCTACGACGACAGCGAGGATGCTGAGTTCACCCCTCAAGAGCGGGCGAGCGCGGCGAAACGCAGCACTTGGGTGAGCGTGGTTGTCAATATCGTGCTCTGCACGGTTCAAATCCTGACCGGGATTTTCGCGAAATCACAAGCCTTGATTGCCGATGGCATTCACTCGCTCTCGGATCTCGTCGGCGATTTCGTTGTGCTATTTGCCAATCACCATAGTCAAAAAGACGCCGACGAAGATCATCCCTATGGACATCAGCGTTTTGAGACTGCGGCTTCGATGGTGTTGGGTGCCCTGCTAATTATTGTTGCGCTAGGCATGCTTTGGGCCGCTTTTGAAAAACTTAAAAATCCCGAGGATATCCCCACGGTTCATGGCGCAGCCCTTTGGGTCGTAGGCATTGCCCTGGTGTCAAAAGAGCTGCTTTTTCGCTACATGCTAAAGATCGCCAAGCGCGTCAAGTCAAGCATGCTGGTGGCCAATGCCTGGCACGCCCGCTCTGATGCCGCCTCTTCGCTGGTGGTTGCCGTTGGTATTATTGGAAACCTCGCGGGCTATCCGATTCTCGATCCAATCGCTGCGCTATTTGTGGGGCTCATGATCGGAAAAATGGGCTGGAGCTTTGGCGCCAGCGCCTTTCACGATCTGATGGATCGTTCCGCGGACGAACAAGAGGTTGCGGCTATTTCGGCAACCCTCTTAGAGACCCCAGGGGTGCTTGGTGTCCATGATGTGCGGACGCGAAAGATGGGCGATATGATTTTGGTTGATGCCCACATCGAAGTGGATGCACACCTCACCGTCGAGGTCGGTCATGATATCGGTTTGGTAGCACGTCATGCCGTCATGCAAAGACATCGCGTTTTGAATTTATTGACACACATCGATCCCGTTCCCTCGCGAACGGATAAGAACATCAAGGAAACCTGACTGATGGTATCCCCACACCCAACTTCAATGACGCTTTTCGAAAAAATTTGGCGTAAACATCTTGTTGTTGAGCGCGCCACTGGGCCTTCTCTACTGTATATCGATCGTCACTTGATTCACGAAGGGTCTTTTCACGCCTTCAGCGCCTTGCGCGAACGCGGCTTATCCTTGCGAAATCCCAGTCAAATTTTCGGTGTAGCGGACCACTATGTTCCGACCATCAGCCGTCATCCTAAAGATGCGTCCACGCCAGAAATCACCGAGATGATTACGCGTTTTGAAACAAATATGCAATGGAGTGGTGCCAACTACTTTCCTATCCATGATGCGCGACAAGGCATTATTCATGTCATGGGCCCGGAGCAAGGCATCACGCTTCCCGGTATGACCCTGACGTGTAGCGACAGCCATACATCGACGCACGGGGCATTCGGCGCCCTTGCGTTTGGCATCGGACAGTCAGAAAGCACACACGTGCTGGCCACCCAGTCGCTCTGGCAGGCCAAGCCCTTGAATCTGCGTGTCGAACTCAAGGGTGTGCGACAGGCAGGCGTCACAGGCAAAGACATCATTCTCGCGGTGATCGCGCACATTGGCTCCTCTGGTGCGACAGGTCACGCGCTCGAGTTCACGGGTTCAGCCCTCAAGGCGCTGAGCCTGGAGGATCGTCTCACAATGTGCAATATGACCATTGAGGCAGGTGCCCGCTTTGGCATCATGGCACCGGACGATCTGGTCTTTGATTATCTGTATGGTCGCCCTTTCGCCCCCAAAGAAAGCGATTGGGATCGCGCGCATGTGCAATGGCGGCAACTTTATTCTGATCCCGACTGTGGCTGGGATAAAGAAATCACGATCGACCTTGATGCGTTAGCACCGATGGTGACCTGGGGGACCAGCCCAGAAGCCGCTTTACCCATTACCGGCATGATTCCAGATCCTGCACAGGTATCCAATACTGCCCTACGCCAATCCATGGTCGACGCCCTCGAGTACATGGCACTCACTCCAGGTACTCCACTCGACAGTATCAAGATCGATCGGATTTTTATCGGCTCATGTACCAATGCTCGGCTCTCTGACCTACGCAATGCCGCCCACATCCTAAAAGGCGCTCGCTCCAAGGTCCCCGGCATCGTTGTACCCGGCTCGATGCAAGTCAAAAAGGCCGCCGAACAAGAGGGTCTCGATCAAATATTTAAAGACGCAGGCCTCGAGTGGCGCGAATCTGGCTGTTCGATGTGCGTGGGGATCAATGGTGATACTGCGCCTGCGGGAGAGCGTGTCGCCTCGACCTCCAATCGAAACTTCGTTGGCCGCCAAGGCCCGGGCGTCAAAACACATCTAATGAGCCCGGCCATGGTCGCTGCGGCCGCGATCGCTGGCCATCTCACCGATGTTCGTCCATTGCTCTCAAGGATTTCCTGATGACACCATTTATAACGTTGGATGGCCTGGCGGCACCTCTTGATGGCCGTAACGTCGATACGGATCAAATTATCCCCGCACGCTTCCTCAAAAAACGTCGTGGCGAGTATGCGGACTATTTATTTTATGACTTGCGCTTTGATGCTGAGCAACGTCCTCGTGAAGATTTCGTCTTGAATCAAGCTGTTTTTCAAGGCGCAAATATTCTCGTGTGCGACGAAAACTTTGGCTGCGGATCATCACGCGAGGCTGCTGTCTATGCGATGGTTGATTTCGGCATCAAGTCAATTTTGGCTCCAAGCTTCGGCGATATTTTTTATAATAATTGTTTGAAAAATGGTGTCCTTCCTATCGTGTTGCCAACCGATACGCTCAAGGCGTTACGCCTTGATCTGATGCAAGCAGCACAAAAAAATACACCCCTCTCTAAGCGGCATGCCGGGCTCGGGATCAAGATTGATTTAAAAACCTGCACGGTCGCGTGTGGCTATTTTAAACAGCCGTTACACTTTGAAATCGATCCCTTCTGGCAAGAATGCCTGATCAAAGGCGTCGATGAAATTGCCCTGACTTTGGGTTATATGGACCAGATTCAACAGTACGAACAAAAAGCAAGAGAGAATCAACCATGGCTAGCACCATAAATCAGACAATGTCCCTTCCACTGAGCGGTCTTCGCGTGATCGAACTGGGCCAATTGATCGCAGGCCCTTTCGCGTCGAAAATCCTCGCCGAATTTGGTGCGGACGTGATCAAAATCGAACCGCCTAAAACAGGTGACCCTCTGCGGACTTGGCGCCTCTTGCACGAGGGTACGTCGGTCTGGTGGGCCGCGCACGCCCGTAACAAACGTTCAGTGACGCTTGATTTGCGCCAGCCCGAGGGACAAGAGGTCATCCGTAAACTGGCTGCCGATGCCGATATTTTGATTGAAAACTTCCGCCCCGGCGCGATGGAAAAATGGGGTTTGGGTTTCAAGGATCTGCATGCGCTGAATCCAAAGCTCATCATGCTGCGTGTATCCGGCTACGGTCAATCTGGCCCCTATCGAGACCGTCCAGGGTTCGGCGTGATCGGAGAAGCCATGGGAGGCTTACGCTACCTAAGTGGTGAACCAGGACGTCCTCCTGTACGGGTTGGGGTATCGATCGGTGACACCTTATCCGGACTGCACGGCGTGATCGGCGTCATGATGGCGCTGAGACATCGCGAACAGCAAGGCGGTGTCGGTCAGGAGGTCGACGTCGCGCTCTATGAGTCAGTTTTTAATATGATGGAAAGCCTCTTGCCTGAGTACTCAAAATTTGGCGTGGTGCGACAGCCCTCTGGCGCAAGCATGCCTGGGATCGTGCCGACCAATGCGTATTTGTGCCGCGATGGTCGTTACGCCTTAATCGCTGGCAACGGCGACAGCATCTACAAAAGACTTATGGAAGCCATCGGTCGCGAAGACTTGGCGAACGATACAAATCTTGCCAATAACGTGGGACGTGCGGCTAATGCAGAGCGTATCGATGCCGCGATTTCAGCCTACACAGAGCAACATTCTCTGGACTTTGTGCTTGAGGCGATGAACAAGGCTGGAGTCCCCGCTGGCAAAAGCTACGATGCCGCAGACATCGCGCAAGACCCGCACTATCAGGCTCGCGATATGATTTTGGATGCGACGCTATCAGATGGATCCGTGGTGCAAGTGCCCGGTATCGTACCAAAGCTCAGCCAAACTCCCGGACAAATTACCCGCCCAGCACCAGAACTAGGCCAACATACTGCCGAGGTACTCGAGGAACTAGGAATCGGTGCCGCGCAACAGGCTGACTGGAAAGAGCGCGGCATTATCTAAGCCACTGAACCTAAGCCACTGAAATTAATCTTGATCACAGACATATACACATACACATACAACATCATGACGCAAATCATCCGCCCCCGAATTTACATGCAAGAAGTCGCAACGCGCGATGGCTTTCAAAACGAGGCTCAGTTTATCGAAACCGAAGATAAAGTTCGCGTGATCGACGCCTTGAGCCAATGTGGCTTTGCCAAGATTGAAGTCACCTCATTTACCTCCCCAAAAGCCATCCCTGCTCTGCGTGATGCGGAACGCGTCATGCACGAAATCACGCGTCAACCCGGTGTGGAATACACCGTACTCGTACCCAACGTCCGCGGTGCTGAGCGCGCGCTGTCGTGCGGTATCGATGAAGCCAATCTCGTGATGTCCATGAGCGAAACACACAATCGCTCAAATCTGCGCATGACGCGAGAACAGTCTTTTACACAATTAGAGCAGGTGGTCTCGGCTATATCTGGCAGCTCCGTCGCAATCAATATATCGCTATCGACGACGTTCGGTTGCCCGATGGAAGGTGATGTCAGCGAAGATGAAGTCATGCGTTGGGTTGAGCGATTTGCCAACCTAGGCGTCAAACGCGCCACGCTCTGCGACACCACGGGCATGGCCTACCCTTCGCAAGTCCGTTCGATTGCGACACGCGCAAAAGCGCTATTCCCTGACATGATTTTTACCCTGCATTTCCACAACACACGCTCAATGGCGCAAGCCAACGTTCTCGCTGCGATCAGTGCAGGCATTGATCGTTTCGATGCATCGTTAGGTGGAATCGGGGGGTGCCCCTACGCTCCTGGTGCGAGTGGCAATGCATGCACAGAAGACATGGTTCACATGCTTGAGCTCGAAGGATTTGACACTCGTATCGATCTCGATCGGCTCTTGAAGGTATCCGCCATGCTACCTGGTCTAATCGGCCATGATGTGCCGAGCCAGTTACTCAAGGCGGGCGCCAGAAACACCTTGCATCCCGCCCCGGCGTATGCTGCCGACATTGGCAAGCCCGTTTAAGGCCTTACAGTCGGCTTAAACGATATGAACCTCGAACTCACCGAGGCCAGCGATCCGACCAACGAGTTTGTCACCTTTGACGACCGCACCCACGCCCTCAGGCGTGCCGGTAAAAATAAGGTCTCCTGCCTTGAGTTCGAACAAGCCTGAGAGATAGGAAATACTCTCAGGAATATTCCAAATCATTTGCGACAAATCGCTGGTCTGTTTTTGCTGGCCATTCACATGAAGTGAAATATTGCCTTGAGCCAAAACACCCGTTGCAGACTTTGGGTGAATCGGACCAATCGGTCCTGACTGATCAAAGCCCTTGCCGACCTCCCAAGGTCTGCCTTGTTTTTTTGCCTCACCTTGCAAATCACGACGCGTCATATCGAGACCCAATGCGTAACCAAAGATGCATTCATTCGCTTTGTCCACAGAGATGTCACGCCCCCCTCGATCGAGGGCGACCACAAGCTCCATCTCATAATGCAAATTTGAAGTTTTAACAGGATAAGGCATCTTGCCCGCGTGACCCGCAGGAATAGGAATCAATGCATCGGCAGGCTTACAGAAAAAAAAAGGATCTTCGCGGCCCGTAAAGCCCATCTCTTTGGCATGCTCGGCATAGTTGCGGCCCACACAATACACACGACGTGCTGGAAAAAGTTTACTGCTGCCCACAACAGGTAAGCCGATGATTGCCTGCGGCTCGAATACAAATTCAGACATGTTGATTGACGTCCTGTTAGTTTGAATATGAAAAATTAAGACTTTTTTTCTGGCAAGGGCGCAAGCGTTGTCACCGGGGCGGGTTCGCCTAATCCAGCAACAGGTGCGCTGTCGAAGTAGTCGTCGAGGCTATCGCGACTGGGCTGTAAAATCGTCGCCTCATTAGGCAAGCCAGTACTGACGGGCTTTGTCGACTGGGGTGCACTCATCCCATTGTCCTTAGCATACGCCTGAGCGTCCACGACGGACTCTCTATCTCTATCCCAATTCGTTGGAAAACTGCTCTCCGAAAGATAGGCCAAACCCTCAGCGTGCAGAACACCCGGATCATCTGCCGTATCAGCAATAGGCAAGAACGAGTCAGTCGCCAATACGGGGAGCGCGGCACTCACAGCGGTTGCCATACGCCACTGTGCAGCAGCGTCCTTTGGACGATCAAGCTTGTCGTACAAACTCCCTAGCAAAGCATGCACCCGAGCATCCGGACGTTTTGACAAGCTACGCGATAAATAATTTTCTGCTTGCCCCCAAATCTGTCCAACCAGACATAAATGACCGATAGTGGCCAATAGGTCAGGGTCATTGGGACGTGTTGACACCCAGGCCTCGGCTTTTTCGAGGCGTCGTTTGACTTGAGAGGGCTCAGCGCGCGAATAAGCGGCTAGTAAGCGCGGATCAAAAGAGAGCGGAATAGACTGCTCGAGAGTTTTAGAAGCATCATCCAACAGCCCATTCGCTTCAAATGCAGCCGAACCGGCCAATGCAACGTCGGTCAGCGTACGCTCCTCGGACTTTAAGTTTTTCCAAAAAGCTTTCCAATCGCCCGAATACGTCGTTTCGCGCAAGTGCGCAGCCGCAGCCGCCTCAATCATTTGTCGGGCTTCCGA
>CAMBLP010000011.1 GCA_945868195.1 Bordetella parapertussis | reverse complement strand
CAGGTCAAAGCCCGTGAAATCTGGAAAAATATTCCACATCCAACAGGCGGGACTTCACCTACGACGGCGAGTCCGATGAATTTTTCTGCGACGCCGGTTGAGTACAAGCGTGCTGCGCCTATGTTGGGGCAACATACGGATGAGATTTTAAAGGAGTTGCTGGATCGAACGCCTTAAAAAAGCGTTACCTGTCAATAATCGTCACAACACAATAAAAAAATTAGCATTTTATTTAACTAGAAGTCTATTTATAAACCCGGAGACAAAGATGAAAAAACTACTGATTGGTTTGACCTTAGTGCATGCCGCGCTGGCCACACCCGCATTGGCCAAAGACTACGCCATTGGTGCCGCTTTTCCTCTCAGCGGAGCGAATGCCGAATACGGACAGGTCTTTAGCTCAGGCGTGAACCTTGCTATTGAGCATATCAATGCTGACAAAAAATTATCAGGCAAGCTATCGATCATTTATGAGGATAGCCAAGCACTCCCCGCTCAAGGCGTCATTGCAGCCAATAAACTCGTCAATGTGAGCAAAGTACCCTATATCCTCTCCGCCTTTACAGGTGTTTCAAAGGCCATGGCACCGATCGGCGCACGCACCAAGACTGTGATGGTAAACGGTGGGGGCGTGGGTCCTGATTTAGCGATGCTAGGCGAATATTTCTGGAACACGATTCCTTTGGCGAACTTTGAAGTCACCGCAATAGTGCCTTATCTTGTTAAAGAAAAAGGCTATAAGCGTATCGCCTTGATTTACGTAGATGATCCGCTTGGACAAGCCATCCTAAAAGATCTCACCAAAGAAGTGAAAGCCGCTGGTGGCGATGTGGTGGGTTCATTTTCGATCCCCACCACTGCACAACAGTTCTCTGGTATCGCAGCGCGCGTGCGTGATACAAAACCGGATGCTGTTTACATCGCCACCTACGGCAACCAGCAAGTTCAATTGGTCAAGCAGCTCCGTGACAATGGCGTAAGCCAACCCTTGGCGAGTTATTCGGCCATGTCTTTGCCTTCGATTCTGAATCTTCCAGAAGCCAAAGGCCTTGTTTACACCAGTCAGCAAGTTTCGTTAAACAAAAACGATCCTCTGACCAAGCGTGTTGAAGAGGACTATAAAAAGAAATACGGCAAAGAGCCAAATATGTATGTGCTTAACTACTACAACGCCGTATTGACCTTTGCCGACCTCGCTGCAGCACTTGAAAAAGCAGGCAAGCCTGTCACAGGTGAAAATCTGTTGGCACAACGCAAAGCTACGAAAAACTTCCAATTCGTAGGCGCAACAGTCTCTTTTGCTGAGGACGGCACTGTCAAGTCACCTATTCAAATCAATGAGATGGTGGGTGATGGCAAGAGCAGAGTGATCTCCGCAGGTAAATAAGCGAGCGAGTCGGTCAACGCGTGGGCTTTGTCCACGCGTCCTTCGGATGTCTAAATAGGAATCTGCCCCATGCTGTTTGCCCAATTGTTAGCCAATGGGCTGCAAACCGGTGCGCTTTACGCACTCGTTGCGGCCGGGTTCTCGCTGATTTTCGGCATGACCCGTATTTTTCATGCCGCGCATGGCGCGACGTTTACGATCGCTGGCTTTATTTTCTATGAGTGTTACGTCGTATTGGGTTGGGCATGGCCACTTGCGGCACTCGCCTCGGCAGCAGCAGCGGGTTTATTTGGTGTCCTGTTAGATCGCTGGGTCTATGCAGTCATCCAGCGCCACGAGGGCTCATTCTTTACTGTGTTTGTCGCCTCTTTTGGTGCAGCCATTGTGGCACAGAACGTCATCTCGATCGTATTCGGTCGTGGCATGGTGACGGTCAGTACTCCGCTGAGCAAGAGCATTGAAATCATTCCAGGTCTCTTTATTGCACCCATCGCTGGAGCGGTTCTGGCCAGTGCCATCGTATCTTTTGCTCTGCTTCAATGGCTGTTGACACGTACAAATTTGGGTATAGCTCTGCGTGCCTTAGGTGAAAATCCCGCCTTGATCGAAGTCTACGGTCTGACACCACGCCAACTATCTCAATATGTTTTTCTGATCGGTTCAGTCTTGGTCGTCCCAGCTGCCATTTTGACGGCGGCGACCTCAGGCTTAAATCCATCAATGGGCAATCATGTCATGTTGATTAGCATCGCCGCGACAATCGTAGGCGGGGTCGGCAGCTTAAAAGGCGCGGCCGTTGCAGGATTGCTCCTCGGTCTCGCAGAAAACCTTTGCTTAGCTTTTATCGATCCACAGTGGAGCGAAGCCGTCACCTTTGTCATTTTGTTCCTGTTCATCCTGTTCCGTCCCGGTGGCGTGTACGGTCGAGCTACAGTTTCTTAAGGAGGGACACAACATGATTGCTTACCTACAAAATATTGCCGTCCTTTTTTGCATCAACGGCATCCTTGCCCTGACGCTGAACTTCATCATGGGCTACGCAGGAATTTTTTCTCTTGCACATGCCGTATTCTTTGGCGTGGGCGCCTATGCCACCGCTTATATTGCTTTGAACTTCTCCGACTCACTCTTGCTCTGTCTACTTGCATCGGCAATGATTTCCGGCGTAATCTCAATGGCGCTCGCGCTGCCAGCTTTACGTGTGCGAGGTGAATACTTTGTCGCCGCCTCGCTTGGTTTGCAAGTCATTGGCGTGACCATTTTTTCTGAGTGGAAATCCGTGACAGGCGGTCTTGGCGGCATGATTGGCATTCCAAGGCCCAATTTGTTTGGATATGTGTTTAATAACGACACCGCCTTTCTCGCACTTGCATTCGTGATTCTTTTGTTGGTCCTTGCTATCACGGCATTACTAGTGCGAGGCAGTTTTGGTCGTAGCTTGATGGCGATTCGAGATAGCGAATCCGCCGCGCAGACCTATGGCAAGCATGTCAATGCTGTCAAAACACTTTCTGTCGCCGTTTCAGCAGGACTTGCTGGTGTAGCCGGTTCACTTTATGCGTTTTATATGAGCTTCATTAACCCTGAAAGCTTTATGTTGGAAATGTCGATTTTATTGATGGCGATGGTGATCATTGGTGGAACAGGCACGTTGTTTGGACCAATCGTCGGTGCAGCCCTACTGATGTCTTTGCCTGCCGCACTGACTTATCTTCCCTTTCTACCACCTTCTGAGCTTGGTACGATCCAGCAAATTATTTATGGACTCGCGATGGTTCTACTGATGATGTTTAGACCAGGCGGTCTTGTAGGTGGACGAACAAAGGGGAAGGCAGCATGACGACCGCAACTGCACCCACCTCTGCCAACACGGCCGTGAACGCCGCACCTTTGTCTCATTCGCCTCAAGAAATTCTTCTTGAAATCCGTGCCATTCATAAAAATTTTGGTGGACTTCAGGCGATCTCCGATGTCACCATGGACTTGCCAGCTGGCGTCATCACGACCCTCGTCGGCCCGAACGGCGCAGGAAAAACCACACTCTTTAACCTCATTACTGGTCACCTCGTCCCCACGAGCGGAACCGTACACTGGCTCGGTAAGCCGCTCAAAGGCTTTGAACCCTGGCAGATTGCGCGCATGGGGATTGCACGCACGTTTCAGGACTTACGCCTCTTTAACCAAATGACCGTCGAAGAAAATATTATGACGGTGATGGAGCGCAGCAGTTGGCTGTGGCAAGGAGGCAAAGAAGCCGCCGAGCGCAGAGTCACGGAGATTCTTGAAGAAACGCAGCTCAGCGACAAACGCAATGAACGCGCGGTGGATCTGGCGTATGCAGAAAGAAAATTCCTCAGCCTGGCCCGCATCATGGCGAGTGAAGCCAAACTCTGGTTACTCGACGAACCTGCCTCCGGACTCGATCCACGCTCGTTTGAACGCTTCGTATCGCTATTACGCAACTACGCCAAACGCGGCATCACCATTTGCATCATTGAGCACAACCTAGATATCGTGATCCAGCTCTCAGACCGTGTCGCCTTTCTAGATCAAGGCAAACTTCTGGCACAAGGCAGCTCACAGGACATTCTCAAAGACCCGCATCTGGCGGCTATTTATTTTGGAGACCGCTCATGAGCCAGGGTCCATTTCTCGAAGCAAAGAATCTGCGGGTCGGTTATGGCGGCAGACCGGTACTTGAAGACTTTAATCTCAGTCTCCAATACAACGAGGTCTTGTGCTTGATTGGTCACAATGGCGCGGGCAAATCCACACTCCTCAAGGCGTTGTTTGGGCTCGTTCCCTTGGAGCACGGGTCCATCACACTCGAAGGTCAATCCATCATCAAGCCTGATCCAAGAGCACTGAGTGCGGCAGGTATCGCACTGGTCCCTGAGGGTCGTGGCGTTTTTCCAGGATTGACGGTCGCCGAAATCATGAAGCTTGGTTTTTGGGCCAACAATATCCCGACCGGCGAACAGTCCGCCCGACTTGAGTGGGTCATGAATGTCCTGCCCATGATTAAAAAGTTTTATACGCAACGCGCGGGTACGCTTTCTGGGGGACAGCAACAAATGGTCTCTCTCGGCCGAGCACTCTTGAGTCAACCTCGCTGCCTGCTCCTCGATGAACCTTCGATCGGTCTTGCGCCTAAATTATTTCAAGACTTGGCGGGACCACTCCGTGCGCTTCAGCAAGAGCGCAAAATGTCAATTTTGATTATTGAACAGAACGTGCGTGAAGCGCTCAAAATTTCTGATCGTGTCATTGTGATGAAATCAGGCCAAATCATCCGTGAAGGCTCACCTGAAGCGTTCAGTAACAATACAGAACTCATGGAACTGTATTGATATGTCGAACGCGGGATCCCTGTTCACGATTTACCAACAATATCTAGCGCGTCACCCAAGCGCAGTCATGCTCGTTCAAGATGGTCACGCCGTGAGCTATGAACAGTTTAACCATCAAGTCCATCAAACAGCCGCCTGGCTGCTTCAGCATGGGATTCAACCTCGCGATCATGTCGCAGTTTGGCTGGTCAATCGCACAGAGTGGCTCGTCCTGCTGTTTGCACTAGCCAAAATCGGTGCCACACTGGTTGCTGTCAATACAAAATATCGTGCGCATGAGCTGCAATATATTTTGACCAATTCACAAGCCACAACACTGATCCTGCAGCTCAATTTTAAAAAGATCGATTTCGCTTCAGTCGTAAAAGATGTCGATGCTCAAGCGCTCAGCCATTTACAGCGCGTCATCATGCTGGATGCAGATGACTCTACGCCGACTCATTTACTTGAACGACCAGTCATTACGTTTAATCCCCATTCTTTAGTGGACAATTGTTTTGCAAAAGACGCAACTGACCCAAGCTTACTCGCCGATCAAAATATCGCGTTTTTTACGACCTCAGGCACCACCAAGGGACCAAAGCTTGTCATGCATACGCAACGGACCCTCAGCGAGCATGCTCAACACGTCGCCTCGGGCTATCACTTTGGAGAACCTGACGACAAGCTACTCGCAGCACTGCCTCTGTGCGGTGTCTTCGGCTTAAACAGCGTTTTGGGTGCGATCGCTGCTGGTATGCCTGTTGTACTGATGGATTTCTTTGATGGAAATGCCGCCGCCTCTCTAATTAAAGAGCAACAGATCACCCATATGTTTGGCAGTGACGAGATGTTGCGTCGTTTGATTGAGAATGCCGAGTCAATGCCCTTTCCTTCACTGAAAACGTTTGGATTCGCGTCCTTTAGTCCCCGTTTCATTGAGCTGGCAACAGCACTGATTCCACGCGGCATTCCCATGCGGGGCTTGTACGGGTCGAGCGAAGTGATGGCTCTATTCTCTCTGCAACAGCCTGACATTCCTATCGAAGAGCGTGCGCTCGGTGGCGGTTATCCCGCAGCAGACGCACTTGCGCGTGTACGCGCTCGGGACCCAGATTCGGGCGCGGTCTGCGCGCCAGGGGTCTCAGGCGAGTTGGAAATTCACTCACCGACCTTGTTCAAAGGATATTTCAACAACCCACTCGCCACCAAAGAAGCCTTCACAGAGGATGGTTTTTTTAAAACAGGCGACCTTGGATATGTCAGAACAGACGGCAGCTTTGTCTATCAATCCCGAATGGGCGACACCATGCGACTCGGCGGATTTCTCGTCGATCCGACAGAGATTGAACAGGTGCTCGCTGAGCAGCCTGAAATCAAAAGCGCTCAGGTCGTCGGTATTGAAATCAAGGGCCAACTCAGGCCCGTCGCCTTTGTCATTGCAGCAGACCCGCACAGTGGCCATACGAACAGCGAAACATGCGACCCCAAAGTCATTCTGAACAGACTCACCAAACAACTCGCCGCCTTCAAAGTCCCCACCCATCTCTGGTTCATCGATGCCTTTCCCGCCACCGCAAGCGCCAATGGCGACAAATTCCAACGCGTCAAACTAAGAGAAATGGCTCAGCAGAGACTAGATAAAAAACTGTTGTAGCCATAAAAACCTACACGCTGCAACCAAGAGCGCTTAAGTTGAGGTAAGCCTCACGTCGCCAAACGGCTCAGTGCATAGGCGAGCGGCTCGGGCATCCTGCCGCTCGACTGCGCATATCACGTCAAGTTAACCCACCACTACAGGAATGCCAGCAATCTTAGCCGACCACTCCCGAGGCCCAGTCGTATGTACCGCAGTACCCTGAGAATCCACAGCAACCGTCACAGGCATGTCCACCACATCGAACTCATAGATCGCCTCCATACCCAGATCCTCGAAACCGATGACCTTAGCGCCACGAATCGCTTTAGAAACCAAGTAAGCCGCCCCGCCCACCGCCATCAAATAAGCAGACTTGTGCTTACGAATCGACTCAACCGTAGCAGGACCACGCTCAGCCTTGCCAATCATCGCAAACAAGCCTGTTTTCTCAAGCATCATATCGGTGAACTTATCCATGCGCGTAGACGTTGTCGGACCTGCAGGTCCCACCACCTCGCCACCCACAGGATCAACCGGACCCACGTAGTAGATCATCTTGCCGTGGAAATCGACAGGCAAGGGCTCACCCTTGGCCAGCATGTCCTGGATCCGCTTGTGTGCCGCATCCCGACCCGTCAGCATTTTGCCGTTGAGCAACAAGGTCTGACCGGGTTTCCAGCTCGCGACTTCTTCGCGTGTCAACTTATTCAGGTCCACTTGCTTGGACGACTTATAGTCTGGCGCCCAATGCACATTCGGCCAGTCCGATAACGAAGGACGCTGCAGATGCGCAGGGCCTGAGCCATCCAGCACAAAGTGTGCGTGACGCGTCGCGGCACAGTTTGGAATCATAGCCACAGGGAACGAGGCTGCGTGCGTGGCAAAAGTCTCGATTTTCACATCGAGCACAGTTGTCAAACCACCCAAACCCTGAGCGCCAATACCCAGCGCGTTGACCTTTTGATAGATCTCAATACGCAACTCTTCGAGCTTGTTGCTCGGTCCACGCTCGAGCAACTCGTACATGTCCAGGTCTTGCATCAGCGAGTGCTTAGCCATCAATACAGCTTTTTCTGCTGTACCGCCCACACCGATCCCAAGCATGCCTGGAGGACACCAACCAGCACCCATTGTTGGAACTGTTTTCAACACCCAGTCCACGATCGAATCGTTTGGATTCAACATCGCAAGCTTGGATTTGTTTTCGGAGCCGCCACCCTTCGCTGCAACTTGAACGTCGACGGTGTTGCCCTGAACCAGTTCAACGTTGACGATACAGGGCGTATTGTCCTTGGTGTTTTTACGCAAGAAAATTGGATCGTCTAACACCGACGCACGCAAGGGATTTTCAGGATTAAGGTAGCCACGGCTCACGCCCTTGTCGCACAACTCTTGAATGCTCAATTTGGAGTTGAAACGCACGTCCATACCGATTTTCAAAAAGACGTTGACGATGCCTGTGTCCTGACAAATGGGTCGACGTCCCTCGGCGCTCATGCGCGAGTTGGTCAAGATCTGTGCGATCGCATCCTTGGCAGCGGGACTTTCCTCGCGTTCGTAAGCGCGGGCCAAGTGCTTGATGTAATCTGCTGGATGGTAATAACTGATGAACTGAATTGCATCAGCGATAGAATTGACGAAATCTTCTTCTTGAATAGTGATGGACATTGAGAACCCTACCTGTGTTTCGATGTATGAAAAGATATGTAAAAATTTAAATGATCATTATGAATACAACTCACGCACTCAGCACCGTCACTTCCCTTTCCAGGCAGGCTTGCGCTTTTCCGCAAACGCCGTCGCACCCTCGCGGGCATCTTCGGACATGAAAATATGATCCGTCAAAGGACGCTGAAGTTTGAACATGTCCGCCACTGGAAAATCGAGCCCTTTGACCACTACATCCTTGACAGTACGAATTGCTAAAGGCCCATTTTCGCAGATTCGGGCAGCTAATTTCATCGCTTCGGACAAGGCCTGACCCGGGTCAGTGACCACATTGACCAAACCAAGCTGGTAGGCGCGTTCGGCCGAGAACATATCACCCGTCAGCAAAACCTCCATGGCAACATGATAAGGAATCTGACGCGGTAGTCGCACTAAACCTCCACCGCCCGCAACCAGTCCTCGCTTGACCTCGGGCAAACCAAATTTGGCGTTGTTGGCGGCAACAATCAAATCGCAAGCCAACACCATTTCAAAACCACCTGCTACTGCATAGCCCTCGATCGCTGCGATGAGCGGCTTTTTTGGGGGAGCCTCATTCAACCCGCCAAAACCCTTGCCCTCTACAGATGAACGCTTGCGCGTCTTGGCAAAGTCCTTTAAGTCCATCCCTGAGCAGAAAGTTCCGCCTGCCCCCGTCAGGATCCCGATTTTGACATCGTCCCGGGCATCCATTTCATCAAAAGCCGCGGAAAGTTGCTGAGCGGTTTCAAAACTGATGGCGTTACGCGCCTCAGGGCGATTGATCGTAATGATCAGGATACCGTCGGTGAAATCCACACTAACCAAACTGGACATGGAGGCTCCTTGGGAAAAGGCGAAATTTTCGCTAAATATGTCTGAATTTCTTAAATCATAGGCGATTCACACCCAATCAGTCTCCAGAACCCCCCTCTACGTGCGCACACACCTCGCCCCCAAGCTAAAATGAGCGCTTATTTCGCCCTTAATGCGTTCAAATTTTCATGCTCACCTTTCAGCAAATTATCCTGCGCCTGCAGGAGTACTGGGATCAACAGGGGTGCGCCCTGCTCCAGCCTTATGACATGGAGGTTGGCGCGGGCACCTCTCACACCGCCACCTTTCTGCGCGCGATTGGCCCCGAGCCCTGGCGCGCCGCTTACGTCCAGCCCTCGCGCCGCCCCAAAGACGGCCGCTATGGAGAAAATCCAAACCGCTTACAGCACTATTACCAGTATCAAGTGGTCCTCAAGCCCGCTCCACCAAACATTCTCGACCTCTACATCGGGTCGCTTGAAGCCTTGGGTATCCGCCCGACCGAGCATGACATCCGCTTTGTCGAAGATGACTGGGAAAACCCAACACTGGGCGCCTGGGGCTTAGGCTGGGAGGTCTGGCTCAATGGGATGGAAGTCACTCAGTTCACCTATTTCCAGCAGGTGGGCGGTTTGGACTGCACCCCGACAACCGGCGAAATCACCTACGGTCTAGAGCGCCTGGCGATGTACCTCCAGGGCGTAGAGAGCGTCTACGACTTGGTCTGGACAGAGGGTTCCAACGGACGCGTGCTCTATCGTGATGTGTTTCACCAAAACGAGGTCGAGCAGTCTACGTACAACTTCGAACACTCCGATGCCGAGACGCTGTTTCGCCACTTTACGGATTTTGAGGTGCTCGCCAAACGCCTGATGGAGGTGCCACTGGCACTGCCCGCCTACGAAGCCACACTCAAAGCCGCGCACACCTTCAACATGTTGGATGCGCGCGGCGCGATCAGCGTCACCGAACGCGCCGCGTATATTGGTCGTATCCGCAACCTGTCCCGTGCGGTCGCACAGGCCTACTACGAATCCCGCGAACAATTAGGTTTTCCCATGTTGCACTCAACCAAAGGGGCACAGCCATGATCACGCGCCCCTTGCTTGTTGAACTCTTTACCGAAGAACTTCCTCCCAAAGCCCTACCAAAGCTCGGTCAGGCTTTTGCCGACGGCCTTTGTGCCGCCCTAGCTCAACATGGACTGATTGGGAAAGAAAATACGATCGTCGCTTTTGCCTCGCCTAGACACCTGGGAGTCAGACTGACTCAAGTTCAAGATGTGGCCCCCGAGCAAGCATTTTCTGAAAAGCTGATGCCCGTCAAGGTCGGCCTCGATGCCTCAGGCGCAGCGACTCCTGCTCTGCTCAAAAAGCTCGCCGCAAAGGGCTGGGAGCACATGGATGTCAGCCAGCTTGGGCGCGAATCCGACGGCAAACAAGACTACCTCGTCGCCAGCGGTACCGCGCCGGGCGCCAAACTCGCCGAGGTGTTGCAAGCCGCCATTGAAGCGACCCTCGCGGGACTGCCCATTCCCAAGGTCATGAAATACCAGCTCGCCGATGGCCAGACCTCGGTCAAATTTGTCCGCCCTGCGCATGCCCTGGTCACGCTGTTTGGTGACGAGATCGTTCCAGCCCAAATTTTAGGATTGACCGCGGGTCGTGTGACGCATGGCCACCGCTTTCTTCATCCTGGTCCGATCGCGATCACAAGCGCGGATAGCTACGAGACTCAACTTACTCAGACTGGCCGAGTGGTCGCATCCTTTGATGCACGTCGTACGCAAATCAAGGCCTTGCTCGACGCACAGGCCTCTCGTCTCAACGCTTCTCTCGGTCAAGATCCAGAAGTCCCTGCTTTATTGGACGAGGTCACCGCACTTGTCGAAGCGCCCGTCGTCTACGTCGGGACCTTCGAAGAACGTTTTCTGACTGTGCCTCAAGAATGCCTGATTCTAACCATGCGTCTGAATCAAAAATATTTTCCACTTTTTGATCCCGCTACAGGCAAGCTCACCAATCAGTTTCTGATTGTCAGCAATATGCCGACTGACACACCCGCGGCGATCATCGAGGGCAATGAGCGCGTGATCCGCCCTCGCCTGGCCGATGCAGAGTTCTTTTTCGAAACCGACCGCAAAATCCCACTGGCCTCGCGCGTCGACCAGCTCAGCGCAATTGTGTATCACAACAAGCTGGGGACCCAGCTTGAACGCACGACTCGGGTACAAAAGATCGCTGCCTGGCTGGCACGAACCCTTGGCGCGAATGTCGCCGAATGCGAACGCGCGGCATTGCTGGCTAAAGCCGATCTCAATACCAACATGGTCGGCGAGTTTCCTGAGCTGCAAGGCATCATGGGTGCTTACTATGCGCGGGGTGACAACGAGTCCCCTAGCGTGGTCGAAGCCTTGGCTGGACAATATCGCATCAGGCTCGAGACCCCAGTCAAACCAAACGACCTGACCGCAACAGTGCTGTTTATGGCCGAACGCGCCGAAACACTCGTGGGTATCTGGGGGATTGGTCTGGCTCCAACCGGCGAGCGTGATCCATTTGGCTTGCGCCGCGCGGCACTCGGTCTGATCAGTGCCTTTGAACAACTGACCGCCGGCACTGTGCTAAACATCCAACAAGACGGTCCACTCACACTGCATGGTCTATTACAAGCATCCGCGGACACCTTTGCCGCTGATGCACTTCAAGCCGATACCGTCCATGAAGTGCAAACCTTTATCATCGAGCGACTGCGTCATCAACTCATCAATCACTATGATCGCAATGCTGTCGAAGCCGTGCTGGCACTTGCGCCACCTCTTCACCAAATTCCTGCCCGCGTGCAGGCGGCCGAGACTTTTGCTCAAAGCCCGGATGCCGCGAGTCTGGCTGCAGCAAACAAACGTATCGGTAATTTGCTGAAAAAAATCGAAGGCGCCCTGCCTGCGGTCAATCCATCTCTGCTGACCGAGCCGGCCGAACAAGCTCTCGCAAAAAGTATTGCGTCGGTGCAACCCGTGGCGCAGAAACAATTCGACTCGGGGGACTACAAAGCCGCCTTGGCGACGCTGGCGCAAACGCGGGCGGCCGTCGACACGTTTTTCAATGACATCATGGTCATGGCCGAAGATCATGACGTACGCCTAAATCGTCTCGCCCTACTCGCGCAACTGCATCGCTTGATGAACCAAGTCGCCGACATTTCCAGACTCGCACCATGAAACTCATCATCCTCGACCGTGATGGCGTGATTAACCAGGATAGTCCGGACTACATCAAAAGTCCGGACGAATGGCATCCGCTCCCAGGCAGTTTGCAAGCGATCGCGCGACTGCACCAAGCTGGCTGGATCGTGGCGATTGCATCCAATCAGTCCGGTCTCGCGCGAGGCCTGTTCGACATCTCTGCCCTGACAGCGATCCATCTGAAATTGCGCAAAGAGCTCGCACAATTGAACGGCGCCGTGGATGCGATCTTTGTCTGTCCGCATGGGCCTGAGGACGGCTGCGTGTGTCGCAAACCTCTACCCGGACTGTTTCACGATATCGCCAGACGCTACGATGTCGACCTGAGCGAGGTACCCACGGTTGGTGACTCACTCAGAGATATTCAAGCAGGCGCAACGGCCGGTTGCCGTCCTTGGTTGGTGCAAACGGGCAATGGTCCGAAAACCCTCAAGCAAGGCAAGCTTCCACCCAACACGCAAGTCGTTGCAAATCTGGCTGAGGCAGTAGAAAAAATACTTTCACATGCTCAATAAACTCGCTCTTGTCACGCGCGCGACGCTCTTCACCTTGCTCTTGGTGGTCACGGTGATCCCCTACGCGTTCGCTTGCATGGTCTGGTCACCCTTGCCCTTGCACTGGCGCTACAAACTGACAATGGGCTGGCCAAGAATGACGATTTGGGGCGCGCGGGTGATCTGCGGCGTTCGGTGGCAAGTCAAAGGCTGGGAAAATCTTCCGGATGGTCCGGGGATTGTGTTGTCTAAACATCAGTCCGCCTGGGAAACACTTTTTTTACCTGCCTATCTGCCACGCGAGGTCTGCTTCGTCTACAAGCGCGAGTTACATCGCGTGCCGTTTTTCGGCTGGGGGTTGGCTTTGCTCGCCATGATCCCCATCGACCGCAGCAATGGACGCGATGCGTTCGAACAAGTCGTCAAAGTCGGTCAGCAGCGTTTAGACGAAGGGCGATGGCCTATTCTGTTTCCAGAGGGCACGCGCATTGCGCCAGGAAAAACTGGACGCTTCAAAATGGGCGGCGCCTTACTTGCCACACGCACCGGTGCACCGGTGATCCCAATTGCCCTGAACGCCGGTGAGTGCTGGCCACGCAATGCGTTTATCAAAAAGCCAGGCTGTATCACTGTCTCAATTGGTCCAGCTATTCAATCCATCGGTCTCACGCCCGAGGAGCTCAATGAGCGCGTGCAAGCGTGGATCGAAGCCGAAATGCAGCGCCTAAATCCTGAGCGCTATCCACAGCAATCATGAGCCAGCTCGAGCTTTTGCTTTCTGATGCAGACACACCAAAACCTGGATGGACCATCGCGCCTGAAACTATTCCGCTCGGTGCTAAATGGCGCGTTGTCCATCATGGTGATCAAGCGATTGGCTTTAGCTTGTTACGCTCCCGACGACGCAGTATCGGTTTTGTGATTCAGGACGAAGGTCTGCGCGTAACGGCACCGAATTGGGTCACCCTGGGTCAAATTGACGCAGCCGTCATTGAAAAAATGCCTTGGATTCTAGCCAAGCTGCAAGACTGGCAAGCGCGTAAAGAACGTCTCGCAATGTCCCATACCCGTTGGCAATCTGGCGGCGAGCTTCCGTACATGGGGTGTAAGATCATCTTGCGCAGCGGCACGCCTGACACGCATGTCACGCATGATGCGCACGGTGCGCATGGTCCGGCTTTTTTCGAGGGTGACCCCAATGCGCCCGAGCACGGTCAACGGCTATGGCTTGCCTTGCCCAACGATGCTGACATGCACCGCATTCGTGATATGACCCAGGCCTGGTTGCAAACACGCGCAAAAATTCTGTTTGGACAGCGCATCAAACATTTTCTGGATAAGACAGGCCTGACGATTAGCCGTTGGAGACTCTCGTCTGCCGCAACGCGCTGGGGCTCCTGTACCAGCGATGGAAATATCATGCTCAACTGGCGACTGATTCACTTTTCACCCATGGTCATCGACTATGTGATCGCCCATGAGCTGGCGCATTTAAGAGAAATGAATCACAGCCAGGACTTCTGGTCAGAGGTACAACAACTCTATCCAGACTATCAGCAAGCTAAGAAAATGCTGCAAAAACATACCCCCGATCACGTCCCCGATCTCTGAGTGACAACGACAGACTGTTGTTATCATTGATTCATCAAGTTTGAGTCACATCCATAGAGGAGCATCCATGAGAATTTTGCATACTATGTTGCGCGTTGGCAATCTTGAGCGCTCAATTGAGTTTTATACGAAGGTGCTCGGCATGCGCGTGCTTCGCAGCACCGAGTACCCAAGCGGTCGCTTTACCAATACCTTTGTGGGATACCAGGATGAAAGTGAAGGTCCCGCACTGGAGCTGACCTACAACTGGGATACGTCATCGTATGATCTTGGTACGGGCTATGGCCATATTGCCCTTTCTGTCGACAACGCCTACGAAGCATGCGATCTCGTTCGCGCGCGCGGAGGAAAAGTCACTCGCGAAGCAGGTCCGATGAAGCACGGCACAACCGTGATCGCCTTTGTCGAAGATCCAGACGGCTACAAAATCGAGTTGATTCAAAAAAAGACAGCTGCCTGAATCCATGAAAATCGTCATCGCCCCCGACTCCTTTAAAGAGTCCCTGTCTGCGCCCAAGGTTGCCGCGGCGATCGCCCAGGGGTTGATCCAAGCCGCCCCCGAAGTGCACTGCGTGTGTATTCCGATGGCCGATGGCGGCGAAGGCACGGTCGAAGCGATTTTGGCCGCAACGGGTGGCGAGCCACGCGTCAATGTTGTCGAGGATGCGCTAGGTCGTCCGATCCAGGCGCAGTGGGGTTGGCTTCCGGGCAAGATCGCGATCATCGAAATGGCCTGCGCAGCGGGTTTGGAACATATCGCGGTGGCTGAGCGTGACCCCTTGCGCGCCAGCAGTTTTGGCGTCGGTCAACTCATTCGCCACGCACTGGATCTTGGTGCGAAACACATTGTCCTCGGCCTAGGAGGCTCCGCTACCAACGACGCGGGCGCAGGCATGCTCCAGGCGCTCGGCCTAGAGCTGTTAGATGCACAAGGCAATCCGCTCGCACCAGGCGGTGCCGCGCTTAGCAACCTCGCACGCATCGACAGTCGCTTTTTAGACGCTAGGCTCAAAGACATACAAGTCACCATCGCTTCAGATGTAAACAATCCTCTGTGCGGCCCCAAAGGAGCCTCAGCAATTTTTGGACCTCAAAAAGGTGCAACACCCGAACAAGTCCAGATACTTGATGCAGCGCTGGCGCATTTCGCGGATCAGTGCGCCGACGCCCTCAGTGAGGATCATCGCCTGGCACCCGGCGCCGGTGCAGCGGGTGGTTTGGGGTTTGCCGCTCGCGCATGGATGCAAGCACGTTTTCGTCCAGGAGTAGAGGTCGTCGCTGAGCTTGGCGGACTCGCCTTGGCGATTGAGGACGCACAGTTAGTCATTACCGGCGAAGGTCGGATGGATGCGCAAACGCTACATGGCAAAACACCTATGGGTGTCGCCAAAATTGCCCAAGCTGCGGGCGTACCTGTGATCGCCATCGCAGGCTCGCTAGGAGAGGGCTATCAGGCTTTGTATCAAACCGGGATCGTTGCCGCGTTTAGCTTGACTTCAGGTCCGATGTCACTTGAACAAGCATGCGCCAATGCTGAACAACTCTTGAAAGACCGTGCGCAGGACATTCTCAGGCTTTGGCTCTCAGCTAAAAACGCCTCAAAATAATAAAGCTCAGGATTTAGCGCTCGCCAGCTTGCCACAGTGCATCGGTGATACCGATAAAACCGGTAACGGAGACCTGCTCGGCACGCCAAGTGGGCTCGATACCCAAATTCTCCCAAGGGATCAGCGTCGTCCACTCACTCAATACACCGCGCAACATTTTGCGACGCTGAGAAAAGGCACGCTGAACGACTCGCGCAAACAGCGCGTCACTTTGAGCGCGCAATCGTTCAGCCCCCAAGGGAATCATTCGCACAATGGCTGATGTCACGCGCGGTGGTGGGTCAAAGGCCTCGGGCAAAACATCGAAAAGCTTTTGAATGCGATAGCGATATTGCAGCATGACGGACAAACGGCTGTAATCAGACTCGCCTGCGCGCGCGACCATCCGATCCACCACTTCTCTTTGCAACATGAAGTGTTGGTCTATCACTTGCTCGGCGCAACTGACGAGAGCAAAAAGCAGAGGGCTTGAAATGTTGTAAGGAAGATTGCCTACGATCCGAAGCTTGTCGCCAAACTGCGCAAAATCGATTTGAAGCGCATCACCCTCAATAATATTGAGTCGCTCGGATGAAAAACGATCGCGCAGTCGCTGCGCAAGATCGCGATCGATCTCAATGACCGACAAGCGCTCAAGTCGCTCAAGTAGCGGTACGGTCAACGCAGACAAGCCAGGACCGATTTCGACCATATTGTCAGCCGTTTGTGGAGCGATCGCTCGAACGATCGATTCCACCACGGCAGCATCGACCAGAAAATTCTGGCCGAAGCGCTTGCGTGCCTGATGATCCTGACTGCTACGGCTACTCACGACACGTTAACGTCCTGACTGACGCTGGCTCTTTTCAAGCCTATTGTCGATGAAGGCCTGGCTTCGGATCTGTTGAAGCCAAGCTTCAAATGCAGCATTTGAGCGCTGTTGGAAAATTTGTTGGCGTGCCTGATTGCGGATGAACTGCTCAGCCATATCCTGCGTGCGACGACCATCGACAATGATCAAATGCCAGCCAAATTGGCTCTGCACAGGCTGACTAATCTCACCCTCTTTTAGAGCATTCATCGCCTTTTCAAAGGGTGGCACCGTTTCGCCAGGATTGAGCCAACCCAAGACACCACCCTGAGGTGCCGAGGCATCATTTGAAAACCGCTTAGCCATATCTGAGAAAGGCTCTCCGCCTTGAACGATACGTTCGCGAATTTGCTGTAGTCGCTGACGCGCATTTTCGTCGTTCACCACAGCAGTCGTTTTAATCAAAATATGCCTGGCTTGTGTTTGCTGAACAGGCATGGGGCCCTTCGGGACAGGCCCTCCAGGTGTTCCGGGTGCCGGAGCCGCCTGAGGCTGAGGCTTAGGTGGGGGTGGTGCGCCACCTGCTCGACCAATCACTTTGAGAATATGAAAACCATTCGGACTTTGGATGATATTACTAATGCGACCATCCTGAACACCCGCAACACCTTTGAGAAACAGATCGGGCCAACCATTCAAAGGTCGCACGCCCATATCGCCGCCACGACTCGCCTCTGGTCCATCCGAGGAGGCTTTCGCAACTTCTTCGAAACTTTCACCCTTGCGCACGCGCACCAGCAAACCTTGCGCCTTGGCGCGCAAGTCCTTGATTTCCTCTTCGCTCGATCCCTCAGGGACGCGCACCAAGATCTGCGCCAGCCCCATAATGGCTGGGGCAGTCGCTTGCGGTTTGGGTGGTGGCGCAGGGGGTGGTGGCGGCGCAGGACGCACTGAAAGCGGAAGATTACCGTCCTTACGCGCTTTTTGTTCGCGTAAAAAAGCATCGACTTCTGCATCACCAACAAAAATAGTGCTGTCTGCGACTCTCTGCCTCAGTTGTTCGATCATGATCTCGCGACGAATCATAGATGTGTAATCAGCCCAACCAATCCCAACACTTTCAATTTGTTTGCGCATCACAGCGACAGTCGCATTGTTGCGCTTGGCAATGAGCTCCATTGCGGACTGCAACATCGTATCCGTAATATCAATACGTAGTCGTTTTGCTTCTTGTTGCTCGAGCGCTTCGGTGATCAAGCGCTGCAAAATCTGGCCTTCGAGGACGGTCTCGGTGGGCGCCTGAATACGTTGTGCAGCGAGCTCGCGTTTAGCGATTCGAATACGCGCATCCAATTCTCGACGCGTAATGACCTCTCGATTGACCACGGCAACAATGCCATCAGCATCGCGCTCAACAGATGCCTTTTGCGCAGCGTTACCCCGAGCGGCAGGCTGAGGCGCACCAAGCTGCCCGAAGGCGGAAAGCGCGAAGGACGTCAGACCCACGAACGTCAGCAATGTCAAACAACGCCTAAAGTGAGTCGTTCCCATCATTGTCCTTTTTATCATGCTCGTCATCATTCGTACCTTTCAAATTTACTCACCCTCGGAGTTGGAGAATTGATCGGCTGATAGTCCGGAATACTGCGACCTATCACACCCATGGGATTCTGACCCAAATTACCTAAGCCACCAAGTTCAAGCTGAAAAAATACACCTGTATTAGTTTGGTCCACACTCACGACATAACGCTGCAATATTACACGCCCCGTCCAACAACAATCACCCTTGTACTCCAAGCCCATCACAGCCTGCGTGACCTTTGGGATCGCGACAATACGGGAAGGATCGATCACGCTAGGGGCCGTCACGTTATTGAGCGAGTAGTCCACGCGGCCGATCGAGTACCACTTTTTAGTCAACGGCCACTGAAATGCCGCACTCACTTGATTTTGACCCTGCGATTGATAAAGAGAGAGTGGTGACGGATTTACCTGATAGCGATAGGATAATGCAAGTGTGGCAAGCCTTTGTGGGCGCCAGCGACTCGTTAATTGAGCTCGACTGATCTGACTGGCATAGGGGTTGTACTGGACCAATGACGACAGATTAATCGTATCGGTCAAGGCCGCACTCCCACCAAACAAAAATTGCGACTTGGTATTCGTGCGCGGGACCTCGCCGGGCAAGGTGACCTCTTGATCCTCGAAATAGAACTGCTGCGCGATTCCCAGCTGCAATCGTTCAAAACCAGAGTTTGCGTCGAGCCACCGCGTGGTCAGCGCTAACGTTGCTTGATTTGCATTGGCGATCCGGTCGAAACCTGCGTAAATATTTTCCTGGAAAGCCGAGGAAAAACTAAAGTCTGCAAGGGTCGTGTCGTAGACGGGATACTGCGATTGATTGCGATAGGGGACTCGTAAATAGTAGGCGCGTGGTTCAAGCGTTTGTAGTGCTGCTTTTCCGAAAAAGGCGGTGTCACGTTCAAACGTCATGCCCGAGTCGATCGACATAATGGGCAGCGCACGTCCATTTGTGGGTTGACCATAGCCAAAAAACTGCTCCAGCCCATACCAATTGGTTTGGTACTGTGACAGGCTCATCGCGATTTTTGGGGTGATGTACCAACCGGGTCGCACGATCGGGTAGGCAATCGAGTTGTAGGACAAAAGTCGTTGACCATCAGGACGAAAACGCAAACTACCACCTGGACCGAAAGCGTATCGATTATCAAGAGGCGCTCGAAACTCGGTAACGGTATTTAAACTCTGTACATCAAATCCGCCAAAGTCAAAGCGCGCGGCATTGATCGAATACTCTGGCACTTTGTTGTACTGAGGCACGCCTGAAAGCGTTTGAAAGGTCGACACCTGCACGCTGGTGCTGAAGTACTGATTAGCCCAACCACCGCCTGCCTGACGAGGTAGCGCCGCAATAACAGCCTGATTGATACCTAAGCTCGCGAAATCGTCGAAATATTTGCTGTCAGATACACCACTGACGCTGTAGGCACCATAGAAACCTCGACCAAAACTTTGGCTGTGCTGTGCGCTATACAACCACCGACTTTCACCGGTTTGAAGATCCTTGGACAAATAGGTACCAGCCATCTTCCCACCATAGGTAGAACCAAGGTAGCGGAACTCACCTCCCAATTGCACGCCACGCTTGGACATCGCGCGCGTTTGCAGAGTCGCATCGTAATTAGGAGCAATATTGAAGTAATAGGGCTGGGTATAGTCGAAACCAGTGTTCGTCGTATTACCGTAGGTTGGCAGCAAGAAGCCAGATTTTCTTTCTTTTTTAAGCGGAAATGTTAAATATGGCGAAGCCAGAATCGGCACATTTTTAAAATAAAGCACGCCATTTCGCGCCACGCCCTCGTTGGCGGCATAATCTAGGTCGAGCTTTTCAGTCTCGATATACCAAGAAGGTTGAGGGCATGGACAGCCGCTATACGTGACATCCATGATGGTCATTTGATCGCGGTTAAAGACATCAGCCCAAGAGCCGGCGCCGGCGCCGCCATCATCGAGCCAGAAATTAGGCTGATCTACGCTAGCCGTACCGTCTTCTGAGTTGTAAATAATACTAGTGCCCGTGATGATATTGCCATCTCGAATCAAGCGCGCGTTGATTTGCGCATCCATCACGCCTGTACGCTTGTTGTAATCAATGATATTGGCCTTGAGAACGGCATCCTGACGCCGAATCACGGCTTTGCCTGAGAGTTTGGCATCACCAAGTCCGTCACCCTCAATTTGCGCGCCCTCAAGAAATGCGGGCATTTCTTTATCTGGGACCGTACTAAGCTCGAGCAGAGGCGAAATGCGTAGTCCAGGCCCTACAATGACCGGAGTCGCAGACGCAGGCGCAGTTTGGGCATGCACAGTCGCAATCCCTAGCCCCAACAGCCAACATAGCGAATAAAAGAGTCGCACTTTCTAAAAAATCACCTAAATACAGATACTTAGCAAAAAAAAGCAGGTTTTTAGCCAAAAAGAATCTCTAAGATTATGTTTAATCCTCCCGCTATTATAGAGAAGCCCCTCATCTTTGCTGAGATCGTTTGAACTGTCTGTTTAACTCACCTTTTCATTACATTTTTACAATGACCTTCATGACACATTTAGAACCCAGAATGGCAAGACTTGTCGCATGGCTGGGCGATTGCCCTCGGTCACTGGGACTCGACCTGGCCAGCCTAGTCCCCGCCTCTGGCGATGCGAGCTTTAGACGCTATTTCCGCATCACGGCGGCACGGGGAACACTCGTCGTCATGGATGCCCCCCCTCCCCAAGAAGATTGCACCCCTTTCGTCGAGGTGGCGGATAGGCTCGCCAAAGCAGGACTCAATGTCCCCAAGGTCCTTGCGCAAGACCTGACTCAAGGATTTTTACTGTTGACGGACCTCGGTCCCACAACTTACTACGATCGCATTCAGGCGGGGCTCGATGAGATCAGTTTGCAAAAGATGTATCGCGATGCGCTGGCCGCATTAGTTCAAATGCAAGGCGCCGAGGCGACAGGACTGCCTGCCTATGACGCAATACGACTCAAACAAGAACTGGGGCTGTTTATCGAATGGTATGTCACTGTGCACTGCAAGGTAAACTTGGCAGCGACTGCTTTAGCGGCACTCGACCACGTCTTCGATTTACTCGTCGAACGAAACGCAGCGCAACCTCGCGTGTTCGTGCATCGCGACTTTCACTCCCCTAACCTGATGGTCTGTGAGAGTCCGGAACACGGCGCCAACCCGGGTGTTTTAGATTTCCAAGACGCAGTCTCAGGACCGATCACCTACGACCTGGCTTCACTGGTCATGGACGCACGCACGACTTGGGAAGAACCTCAACAATTGGATTGGGCGATTCGGTATTGGGAACTTGCGCGAAATAAGGGCTTGCCGGTACCAACAGATTTTGCAGACTTTCACCAAGACTACGAATGGATGGGACTGCAACGCAACCTGCGCATCCTCGGTGTATTTGCCCGACTCAACCATCGCGACGGCAAGGCCGCCTATCTGGCGCATATGCCGCGCGTCAACCAGTATGTGAGGCAAGTCGCTGGGCGCTATCTTGCATTTAAACCTTTGTTACGCATCCTGGACGAGCTCGACCAAGTCCAAACCAAGGTGGGATATACCTTCTGATGCGCGCCATGATTCTCGCCGCGGGGCGCGGTGAACGGATGCGCCCGCTCACCGATACTCTGCCCAAACCTTTGATCCCCGTCGCGGGGAAACCAATCATTCAGTGGCATATTGAAAAATTAGCGGCAGCGGGCATCACTGACATCGTCATTAACCATGCCTGGCTTGGTGCATTGCTTGAGCAAACCCTCAAAAATGGCCATCAATGGGGGGTCGACATCCATTACTCTGCAGAGACTGTCGCCCTCGAAACTGCTGGAGGTATTGCCAAGGCCCTTCCACTTTTGGGAACAGAGCCCTTTTTGGTGATGAATGGTGATATCTGGTGCGATTGGGATCCTGCGCACGCCATTGACATCGCGGCCACCATGCATCAAAGCCCGCTGCAAGCCTGGTTGTTATTAGTTCCCAATCCAGAACACCATCCAAGCGGGGACTTTGGCTTGACAAAGAACGGTCTCGTGACAGATGCCGCAACACTTAAACACACCTTCTCGGGCATCGGCGTATATAAGCCATCGCTATTTGCGCAAACGCCTGTCGGACAACCCGCAAAACTTGCGCCTCTTTTGCGGCAAGCCCTCGCGCTTGAACGTGTGACAGGTCAGCTTTACACAGGCTCTTGGATTGATGTGGGCACCCCTGAGCGACTCAACACGTTAGAATGGACACTTAAGAATTGATGTCCGCAACGCGGAGAAGCAAATGGTCATACGTGTTCAAGCTAAACGCACGATTTTCAAACCCTCGCCGTACGACACTCGCCGAGGCTCGCGTGGCTTGCCCGGCTGGCTCGTTCTATTGATGGTGGGCATTTTGCTGGGCGGTGGAGGTGTGCTGTTCTTGCAAGCGAGCTATGGCGAAAAGCGCCTTTCCATTGCTGAAACGCAAAAGCTGACCGAAGAACTTAAAAATCTGTCAGTCGAAAAACAGACATTACAAACACGTGTGGACGACGCGCAGAAAGTGCTCGATACCGAAGTGCGCACACGCGATACCCAAATCGCAGCGCTCACAGGAAAACTGACAAAAGCAGAGAGCATCATCGTCCCTTTGCGTGAGCAACTCGATGTTTTTGCTAAAACACTCGTATTTGATCCGCGCTTCGGTCCTATCGGGATCAGCACAAGCCAAATCACCCAAGAAAAAAACTCCACTAAACTTTCCTATTTAGTGTGGTTACTGCAAGAAAACGCGCAAAAACCCGAGTTTAAAGGCTGGCTTGAGTTGTCGTTCGAGGGTCGCCATGCCAACGGTCGCGTGGCAACCGTGACCTTGCCCCGCATCGAGGTCAACCTCAAACACTACTTACACATCACCGGTACGACCGAGTTGCCCGCGGGCTTTACAGTCACCCGCGCAAACGCCAAAGTGATGGCCGAAGATGGTAAGAAACAGGTGACCTGGCGAATTCTGCCCGTTGTGATCAAGTAATCAGACTCGGCTGCAAATCTCACTGTGCCCATTTCCAATACCTACCCCGTCAAGAAGCGCTCAGCGACGTCCTACCTCAACGTAAAAACTCTGCTCGCACTCGGACTGCTGATTCATTTCGGATTTGGGTATTTGCTGACGCTGTCCGTCGATGAAGCGCACTACGTCATGTATGCGGCAATTCCAGCCTGGAGTTATTTCGATCATCCCCCTCTTGTAGGCTGGATTCAGTGGCCCCTCGTGGCGCTCGATGCTCCCGACGGCATCATTCGTTTGATTCCACAACTACTCTGGCTGGCAGCCTGTTTGCTCGCGCGAGAGCTTGCTTTCAATCTGTACGACCGTCAACACGAGCGCCTATCCCAAGCTGGCGTTGAGCGCGAAGCCGTCGGACTCTGGGCTGTCGGACTGGTGCTGCTCGCACCCGTGATGCATGTTCTGGCCGTTGGTTTACTGCCCGACAGTTTGCTGATGGTTTTAATCCTGCTGCTGATGCAGGTCACACTGCGCCTCACAGCCATTGACCCACATTCAAACGACCTCAACAACCGTACCGACCGCAGCGCATGGTCAAGTTGGCTCGCGCTCGGTCTTTTACTTGGTTTGGCTGGGCTTTCAAAATACACGGCCGTCTTGCCCGCACTCGCCGTCATTGTGGCACTACTCGCTGGACGAGGTTTTAGGGTTCTGCGGACCCCGGGTCCCTGGCTCGCCTTGGCTGTGGCACTCTTACTTATTAGTCCCGTACTCGCCTGGAACGCTCAGCACGAGTGGATTTCTTTTGCCTATCAACTCAAACACGGAAGTGGTGGCACTTGGCATGCGCGCAGACTCGCGGCCTTTGCCGGCATTCAATTGGTCGCCTACGGTCCCCTACTCGCCTTTGGGGCGTATCTTGCGACGCGTGAGGTCATCCAAAGCAAGCAATGGCGACTTGCACCGCTGCTGTTATTTTTCTTTATTCCCTTTTTAGTGACAGGTCTCATGTCGGGCGGTGGGGGGAGCCTGCCGCACTGGACGGCGCCGGCCTGGCTCGCCATGACGCCTTTTGCTGCACTGGCTTTGGCGCAGCGCTGGGCCAGTGGGCGCCGGGCCCTGCTTCTGGCTTTTATACGCACGCAAGCTGTGATTTGTTTGGTGGCTTTTGCCGCACTTTTTTTTGTCGGCATCCCTGGTCTTTCCGCTGATCACCCTCTTATTCGCAAAAATCCCCTCGCCGATCTGTGGGGTTGGGATGAGGCCGGTCTCAAGGCCCGTGAGCTTGCTCGCACGCATCATTTACCCTCGCTCTCTGTGCGCAACTGGACGTTAGGGAGTCGTCTGGCCTGGTATGCCCGCCCCTTACCTGTCCATGTGCTGGACACTCGCTTTGATCAATTCGACCTCTGGTTTGGTCAAATCCCCCCCCGTACCGACAGTCTTTTTGTAAACTGGTCACAAGTTAAGTTTGAGCTCCCGACCAAAGCCGGCGAATTTAAAGAGTGTCGACTCCTTGACACCTTTGAGGCCAAACGCTTCGGTCGTCAAGTTTCACGCTTTGATTTCTATCAATGCCTTCAATGGGGCGCCTCCCCTAGCACCCCTTAAAGCGATCTTCTTTCCCCTTGAAAAATATTTTTAAACAACTCTGGCCCTACATCCGCATTGCACTCTCCATTGCCCTGCTTTGGCTCGCAACGCGCAATATTGATTGGCAAGCCTTACGAGATACCAAAATCGCCATCAATCCACTTTGGTTCGGCTT
>CAMBLP010000010.1 GCA_945868195.1 Bordetella parapertussis | reverse complement strand
TCTGGCGCGTACCTGTGGCTGAGAAAAGTATTTCACCGCAGCAGTTTGTAATGTTTTAACAATATCTGCGGGTATGCCAGCTGGGGCAAGCAAGCCATACCATGAACTCGTATTGTCTTTTACACCTTGCTCTAGCAATGTAGGAACATTAGGAAGAGCTTTTGAGCGTGTAGGCGCAGTCACGCCAATTGCGCGTAACCGACCGGATTGGATGTGTGGAAGCATTGCAGACAGATTTAAAAAAGATACATCAACGTGCCCCCCCAACATGTCTGTAATAACGGGCGCGGCACCCTTGTATGGCACATGCGTCATTTTTGTTTTTGTTTCAATTTGAAAAATTTCACCCGCAATGTGAGTAGAACTTCCCGTGCCGGTTGATGCAAACGTCATCGGTTTTGTTTTGGCAAGCTCGATAAATTCTTTGACGTTATTGACTTTGATATGCGGTGCGACAACCATTACATTGGGCACATCAATAATCAATAAAATCGGAGTGAATTCATTGACCCCATCATAAGGCGGCTTCGCACTAAAAACGGGGACTGCTGTATGGGGTGCACCCGCACCCACCAAGAGCGTATAGCCATCAGGCGCAGCCTTTGCGACAAAGGCTGTTCCAATCGAACCGCTCGCACCTGGCTTGGCCTCCACGACAAAAGATTGACCGAGATTTTGTGTGAGTCCCAAAGCTAAATCACGCGCAATTTGATCAGCAGGTCCGCCTACTGGATATGTAATGATGATTTTGACGGGCTTGTTTGGATAAGATTGAGAAAATGCGCTTGTCGAAAAGAATGTGACTAATAGAAATAGAAAACCTAGGAATTTTTTCATTTTAATGTTTCCGTTAAAGTTAACTACAACGGTGATTTTATTCACCACGTGCATCAGGATCGGCGGGTTCAAAACGATAACCCTTAACACTATCCCCGCGTACATAACCACAATGCGGCCAACCAAAATGGACAGGCATGATCAGAGCATTACGTTCGGCAGCGCGTTTTAAAAATAAAGCTCTCGATGCGCGCGCTTGTTCTGCGTGCGCATCAATCCATGTATTGATATGCGGCATGGCAATTTGTAAGGGGCTATGCATCACGTCGCCTGCAAAGATTGCCTCTTTGCCCTCAGACTGAAGTCGGAAATGTAGGGAACCAGGCGTGTGCCCTGGCATTGCTTCGGCCTCCAGACAGCCTGCCACAACATCCCCATCACCAATCAGATCAATCAAACCAGCCTCATACAAGGGCAGCACACTATCCTCAAAGGATCCGCTAATCACACCCTTATCACCTTTTAGATAGGCTGCATGAGCATTTTCAAAATCAACCTTCGGCATCAAGTGCCGTGCGTTTGGAAACATCGGCACCCATTTTCCATTGTCCATCCGTGTGCCCCAACCCACATGATCGGGATGAAAGTGTGTCACGATGACGTGTGTCACAGACTTTGGATCAGCTCCCGCTGCAGCTAACCACAACGGCGTTAGTGTATTGAGATTGTTCATGCGCTCAGAGGCGCGTTTTTTATGATTACCCACACCTAAGTCAATCACAATCACTTTGTCATCGATATGCATCACCCACAACTGCATCGCGACAATAAACCGCTCCAGACGAATGTTGTAATGATGAGGTGCGAGCCATGAAAGATGAGGTTTGATTTCCTTGACATCGAGCTCAGGGAAAACAAAGTCTGCTGCGTGGGTTGGACCACAGTACTCAAGAACGTTATAAATCTTTGCTCGACCAATATTGCGTGAATAAATCATTTTTCTTTTCTCCGTGATTTTTTTATTATTCGACTTGGCGATAGGTCAAACGCCATTTTGTATCGCGATTTTCCCATGAAGGTGGACCAGATGAAAATGAATTGCCCGCTGGTTCAGCTGCTAACCTCCCTTGCATGAACGCCTGTGCACGCGCCTCATCTGCAATCCCATACATCGCAACATAATTTGGCACGCCTGGCGCAGGATGCATAAACTCGCGCATGCAGCTATAGCGAGCACCACTCACAAAGCCATACCCATTCAATACTTCAGGCACATGCGTACGGTTATAAAACTCGTTGAATTGGGCAACCTCTGCTGCGCTGGAACCCACCGCCTCACTCATCCCGACGAGGTACATATAAGGTGAGTCAGTCACTTGTGCTGTCGCGGGATTATTCAATAAATGACGCCACATGAGACGCCATTTTGTCTGACGCTTTTGCCAGGCGCTTGGTCCATCACTATAGACAGGTCTTCCGCTGGCAGGGCCATCATTGCGAGAAATATAGAGTAATGCGGCTGCTTCGCTTTCAATGTCATAGGCCGCCAGAAATCTTGGTCCACGCGGTCCACGAGGGTCGTCTTGCGCAAGCTCATATCGACGTCCGCGGAGAAATCCTGGATTACCTGCCAAAACCTCTGGTCGATGCGTATTGCTATAAAAACGATTGAAGTCTGCAACATCTGCAGCACTTGTATCAGCAGGAATATCCATTCCCACCCAATAGGTAAAGAGTGCATCACTCATTGCATAATCCTTTTGTTTAGACTGGCTTAAACATGGGTATACCGGTGCCATTCTCGCTATGCTTGAACGTTACTTGTACTTTTTGACCACAGCGGATCGTATCCAAATCACAATCAACAATGTTCGTCAGCATCGTGGGACCCTCCTCCAAGGTGACATAGGCAATCACATAAGGGACGGGTCCTGAAACACGCGTGACGCTGTAACTGTAAATCGTGCCCGCGCCGTTTGCTTCTTTCCATTCTGTCTTATCACTAAAACAAAAGGGGCAGAGTGCGCGTGGATAGTGATGATACTGGCCACAGTCGTTGCAAAACTTCACCAACAACTTGCCCTTTGTCGCCGCTTCAAAAAATGGCTCATCGCCATAGTTGAATTTAGGATCGGATATTTTTCTATCTTGGTATGGGGTAGTCATCGAATTATTCTCTTTCCATGATGAGTGTGGCACTACCGTGGCGCGTACTGAGCGCACCACCTGTCCCGTGTGCAAGCGCGATATCGCAATTTTTGACCTGAACGAGCGGATGCGCTTCGCCACGTAATTGACGAACCGCCTCGATAATTTTGGTAATACCACCACGATTGACGGGATGGTTATTACACAAGCCTCCCCCGTCTGTATTGAACGGTAATTTACCCACACCAGAGATGAGATTGCCATCCATCACGAACTTACCACCTTCGCCCTTTTTGCAAAAGCCAAGATCCTCTAGCGTCATGATGACCGTGATCGTAAAACTATCGTAAATTGAGGCGTACTTGATATCCTGAGGGGTGACACCCGCTTCAGCAAATGCGATTGGGCCTGAGCGCACCGCACCGGTATAGGTGATATCGACCTTGCCGCCCATCTGGCCTTTCGGTGATTCGCCCGCACCAATGAGCTTGACCATTGGGCGCTTGAGTCGCTTGGCGACCTCTGGGCTCACCACGATGACCGCACCTCCACCATCTGTCACCACGCAGCAATCCAGGCGGTGCAGAGGATCAGAGATCATAGGTGACTTCAAGACATCCTCAACGGTCACAACCTTTTTGAGATATGCGTTTGGATTGTGTTGTGCGTGATGTGAGGCGGAAACCTTGACCCAGGCGAGCTGCTCACTCGTTGTCCCGAACTCATGCATATGACGCATGGCGGAGAGCGCATATAAATTTACAGTGACAGGCCCATAGGGCATTTCAAAGGGCGTATCTGGGATGTTGGAATCTAACTCGCGCACGATCGTCCCTGGTCGACCAAAGCCCGCACAGGTGATCAGCGCCACGCTGCATTTACCCGCAGCAATGGCCTCGGCTGCATGCGCAACAAGGTACAAGTAAGAAGACCCACCCGTATTCGTCGAGTCAGAATGCCTGACGGTCAAACCCATGTAGTCGATCATATTGATCCCACCTAGCCCGCCTGGGGCGTCGGTAGAACAAAAGTAACCATCGACGTCATGGATGGTCAATCCCGCATCCTCTAATGCACCTTTTGCACATTCTGCATGTAACTGGGCGAGTGATTTATTTTCAATTTTTCGTGCAGGGTGCTCGTAAATGCCCCCGATGTAGGCTTTGCCGCGAATGCTCATGCGATATTGTCTCTGTGATTATTGAATGTCACCCGATTGAACAGCTCAATGGGCGCATTAAATTTTTATAATTTTTTATACCACGTGCGTTTTGACAAGTAAATCTAATATTCAGTTTTGAAGAGATCTTGTCAATATATAAAACTTACATGCTGTGATGAGGGTTAATAATTCTTTTTCTCAACAACGAGCTGTATTTCAACCATAAAGCCATAATGAAGCTCTGGCACAGGAACCACAGCTCGAGCAGGTTTATGATCACCAAAAATATTTGCGTAGATCATATTAAACTCTGGCCAGTTCGATACACCGACAATATATGCCGTGCATTGCACTACATCATTGAGCGTGCAGTCTGAGGCTTTGAGAATGTTTGCACAGTGCTTGAAAGAGGCCCGCACCTGACGCTCAAAGTTATCGACCTCCCCTTCGGCTGGTTTGCCGGGCAATACCCCCGATACAAAGATCAAGCCTCCTGCTTCTACAGCATGACTGTAATGACCGGCAGGTGTGGGCGCATGGGGTGAGTGAATGAGTTTCATTGAACCTTTGAGTAATCAGTTTCATTAACTTATTATTCTAATGGGGTTTATATTGCGCAATGACTGATCTTGTTAGGAGTCTCTTATATTCATGAAAAATCGCCGCTTCATTCAATGTGACGTCTTTAGTCCCACACCTTATCAAGGGAATGGTTTAGCGGTCGTCATCGATGCAGACGGCCTGACCGACGAGCAAATGCAACGTTTTGCTGCGTGGACAAACCTCGCTGAGACGACTTTTTTATTGACGCCGACTGATCCCACAGCAGACTACCGCGTGCGCATTTTTACCCCGAGTCGCGAGATGCCTTTCGCAGGTCATCCAACGCTCGGCACCTGTGCGTCTTGGCTCCACTGTGGTGGTATACCCAACACTGCGGGGACTGTTCGCCAAGAATGTGGCGTCGGCATCGTTGAAGTGGATGTATCAAAACGTCCAACACTCTCCTTTAGTGCACCCACGACAACGATCAAGGAAATGGATCCCGCGCATCGCGCTGAAATCATGCGTGTACTGGACATTCCTGCAGATGCCGTTGTGCACACTGCAGAGTTGTGTAATGGTCCGATATGGCAACTGTTTGAACTCAAGCACGCTTCTCAAGTGCTGGCGCTTGATTCCTCGCGCGTGCGTTGGCCCACCTTTAAGTCAATCGGTCTGATTGCGCCGCATCCACCCGGTAGCGAGTGCGACTACGAAGTTCGTATGCTCGCCCCCTCAAGCGGCATGAGTGAGGACCCCATTACAGGGTCACTCAACGCTGCGATTGCGAAATGGCTACTCGCCTCCGATCGCCTACAAAAACCTTATCTTGTGGCACAAGGAACTCAGATCGGACGCCATGGTCGTGTCACGGTGACACCTGGGAATCACGAAACTGTTTGGATTGGTGGCGAAGTACATATTTTGATCGAAGGAAGTGTCCGGCTCTAACAAATAGCTGTTAGCGTCGCACTCTTCTTTGTCAATAATAGCGTTTGATCGTTTTATTCAAAATCCGGCAACGCATCGTCAGGTCCGATATGTGCAGGCGTCACCCAAGTGACATCACGCATCGAGCGCTGCACCGACCGATCAACACCTAACAACTTTGCAAAAATCGCCATGCGAATCGGAATGCCATTGTCCGTCTGACGGAAAATCGCTAAACGAGGATCTGCATTTAAATCGACACTCAGATCATAGGATCCAGGGCGACCATCACGTGGCAAGGGATGCATGATCACCACATCGCTCTTACACGCTTGATTTACCAGCTTTTGATTGATTTCAAATTCCGCGCCATAGCCGTCGATCGCTTCTTCGCCAAAACGTTCTTTTTGAATGCGCGTTGCATACAAAATATCAGCTTTGGCCAAGCCATTTGCCGGTGAATCACTCAACTCGATTTTATGACCACGCTGACTCACCGCCTCCACAATCTCTGAGGGCATTTCAAGAGACTGCGGCGCAATCAAGGTAAACGTCAAGCCGCGATACAAGGATAATAATTTAATCAGTGAATGTACGGTACGACCATATTTCAAATCACCGACCATTGCGATGTGCGCGCCATCGATCAGTTTTCCAAGACGTGAAAACTCACGCTGGATCGTATAGAGATCCAATAAAGCCTGACTGGGATGCTCACCCGGACCGTCACCACCGTTGACCACGGGAATATTGGTCGCACGCGCAAACTCAGCGACTGAACCCTTTTCAGGATGGCGAATGACCATTGCGTCGACATAACCACTCACCACACGACTGGTGTCATAAATCGACTCACCCTTGGCCATCGAGGAAAAGGTAAAGCCTGTCGTGTCGCAGACAGAACCGCCGAGCCGGCAGAACGCGGCACCAAAACTGATACGCGTGCGGGTACTGGCTTCGAAAAACAGATTTGCGAGGACGGCGCCTTCGAGTACGCGCGTGACTTTTTGACGACGGGCGATGGGTTGCATGACATCGGCAAGCCAAAACAATTCCTCCACCGATTCCCGGCTCAATTGATCGACCGAAAGCAAATGATTGGCCGAAAGGCCTGAACCTGAACCAACTTGTGGACTATGAGGCAAATTGGCGAGAATTTCCGTGACATAGCGTCGCGCTACCTCAGGCATCGCGCGATACTCGCTCGATTCATCAGGAAGCAGCCAACTGTCAAGTGTCCTACGTCGACAGCCAATCCGCTCCGCAAACGCGTCACGGGTCATATTCAAACGGCGCATTGCATCCCGGAGCAGTGCCTGTGTCGCGATTGCCATCTGTCACCTATACACAAAAGTTGTACGAATCGATCAATTATATGCACTTTGCGTAGATTGGCGTCAATTTTTTAACTCACTCACCCTTTTTTTTATTTAACGCATGCTCCAAGCCAATTCCTTTAAAAAACCGCGCTCCCAAAGGCGAAATCGGTTCATGGATCCTGGCAATCGGACCCTTTAGCCTCTTTACTTCATTCGTCAATATTGTGCCAAAGCCTTTACGTCGATAAAGAGGGTTGACATAGATGTACTCAACCTCCCCCAACTCATTAAAACGACAGTATCCAATTGTTGTATTTTGATTTTTGATCAACACAACCCCTTCGGAGAGGTCGATCTGATAATCGTCTAAGCCGTTGGGCATTTAAGGACCTTTAGATCACGATAAACACTGAAAGATTAAACACTAATCTTCGCCCGCCCATTATGATCAAAGCTGTAAACTCCCCAGCAAGGATTACTTGAGCACTCAAAAAGCGGTGATTAACGCCCGCCAAGCCTTCATTAATGTTTTAAAAGAATACCGCTCAACATGCAATTAAGCCTGATCCCGACTATTTTCATGTTCTACGGAATACTGTCAATCGCCTATTCCGTGACCTTGCTATTCTATTTTTCGAAACAGAAAAATCGCGCAATCGAAAACTGTGCGATTGGTGCTTTTATGCTTGGTTGCGCCGCGATACTGACTATTTTTCGCGTCGATATCCCCCCCCTCATTTCCTATGTTGGCGCAAATGCTCTCGCCTTTCTGGCATACCGTTACTTTAATTACTCCTTGATCAACCTTATCGGCGAACAAACCGACCTCAAGCCCTCTTTCCTGGGCAACCTAACGGTCTTTTCTGCTTATGCCGCTGTGCTTTACACGATTGGTCTTTTGTTCAATCCGGGATATCAAACCATCTTTGTATGCCTGGCAATTGTGTACCTCTCAACTGAGGGTGGATTTCTATCACTCAAGGTTTATCAAAAAAACCAGATCGACCTGATCAAGGTGTACTGCATCCTCTTTTTCTTTAGTGCCGTGCTGTGGGGTTCGCGCATTATTCTCGTGTTGCTAGATATCGCGACCGTTGCGTTTGACGCAAATCTCTTCAACACAATCATCTTCATCGCGATTTTTCTCTCGGCTATTTTTCGCTACATGATTTTCCCGATCTTTCTTCTCAAAATTGCAGAGAACGAGAAAGAGAAACTCCTGATCGATAGTCTCGTTTGGGCCAATAAAACAGCCGCAACGGGCGCACTATCTGCCTCAATTGCGCACGAACTCAATCAACCCTTGGGGGCGGTTCAAATCAACAGCGAATTTATGAGGCTACAACTCTCCAACGGCACCTTGGATGAAGCACTTCTTAAAGATCTTGCTCAAAAAATCGTTTCGGACAACCTGCGCGCAGGCAGCATTATTCAGTCTCTTCGCTCTATTTTTAACGAAGAGAATCCAACTACGAATTTTATAGATCTGAGTGATATCGTCCAGTCCGTTCTCAAAATCACCACACCCGAATTATCCAGACGCAACATCAACGTCAAGCTTCACCTTGGCTCGCAAACGATTGCGCATGTGAACGCTCCTGAAATTCAGCAAGTGATTCTGAACGTATTAAATAATGCGATGCAAGCATTGTCGACTTCAGAGCAAACCCATAAAGAAATCACGATTGAAATATCACGTCAGCGAGACAAAGTCAGCCTCACCATTGCTGATAATGGACCCGGTATTTCCCAGGAACGTCAATCGCAAATCTTTGAACTCACCGTGAGTAGCAAGCGCAGCGGCATGGGCTTGGGTCTTTGGCTCTGCAAGCAAATCGTTCAAAGGAATGGCGGCACGATCTCGCATCAAGATATCCCTTTGGGCGGCACACGATTCTTGATCCAACTCCCTGGGAAAGAGCCTTCGCTTTGATCGACTCGAAGGGCGACGACTCGCTAGGGCGGACACCTCATCTGACGATCGGCGTTTCAGACATAGTGCCAAAAACTATTTCCTAGCTGTTTGCACGAAAAGCCTATGCTCTTGCCCTGCAACAGTGGTCTATACAAGGGACTTCCCTAATTCAATTTTTTCTATAACGACTTACTCTAAGAACTGCGATCGATTAAAAAAGACGCTCCCAGTTTCCACTATTTTTTGCGAGCACACATGATTATCAAAAAACTACTGACTATCGCGATCGCCATGATCGCAAGCTCGACGAGCTTTCAAAGTTTTGCGCAAGGCGCTTACCCCAACAAGCCCGTCAAGATCATCGTTCCCTTCCCTCCTGGTCAAGCCACGGACATTGTGGGTCGTTTGCTCGCGGATGGACTCACCAAAGAATGGGGTCAACCCGTTGTCGTTGAAAACAAGGGAAACACAATTGTTGGCATGCTGGATGGTAAAAAAGCGCCGGCGGATGGCTACACCATCACCTTTGGCACGAGCGGCACCTTGGGCGTCAATCCAAGCTTGTACTCGAAGCTTCAATACGGGCCCAAAGACTTTGTAATGGTCAACGGTGTGTTCATCGTCCCGCTCATGATCGTCGCTCATCCCTCGTTTCCCTACAACAATGTCAAAGATTTGATCGCTGCAGCTAAAAAAGAACCTAATAAATTCAATATTGGCTATGCAGGGACGGGCACTTCGCAACACTTAACTGGCGAGCTTTTTAAATCCAGTGCTAAGGTAGAAATGACCGGCGTGAATTACAAAGGTAGCGGCCCAGCGATGACAGACTTATTGGGCGGTCAGATTCCCTTGCTAGTCGATAGTCTTGCTTCAGCACTCCCACAAGTCAAAGCAGGCAAAATTAAAGCGCTTGCGATGACGAGCGCCCAACGCGTACCCCAACTACCCGATGTCCCGACCGTCGCAGAAGCTGGGCTCCCTGGCTTTGAGGGCAGCGGCTGGGGTGGGCTAGTCGTGCCGGCCGGAACACCTCCTGCGGTCGTCGCCAAAATCAGCGCCGATGTTCAAAAGTTGCTACGTGATCCTGAGTTTCAAAAAAGGATTATCGATCGCGGCGCCATTCCGGACCCTCGTGGTGCCAAGGAATGGACCGCCTTTGTTGACGCAGAGGTCATCAAGTGGGGCGATGTGATCAAGAAAGCAAATCTTAAAGCGGACTAAGTGCGCCAATACAAGTACCCACCCACCGGCAAAAGCGCACAATACACAAGGTCGGTGGTCATGTTGGGGGCGACCTTCAAACAGCGCTGACTATTTGCTCAGCGCTGTTGCAACCACCAGCAAAGAGCGTTTTATGCTGCAGAACGGCACAAATCTAGATACACAACAATATACAAACCGGAGACACTATGAACCGCCGTCACTTTGTGGGTTCGGCCATCGCCGCAGGCTTTGCGCTCAGTTCCCAATCGTTATTTGCCCAAAAAGCATACCCAAATAAACAAATTCGTTTCGTCGTGCCCTTTGCAGCCGGTGGCGGCGGAGATGCGGTTGCTCGCATGCTGGCCCAAAGGTTAAGCGAACAAATCAATGATGTGGTTGTCGTCGAAAACAAAGCAGGTGCTGGCGGCATTATTGGTTCATCCTTTGTCCTGAAGTCCCCTCCAGATGGCTACACCGTCCTGAATATGTCAAGCACCTATGCTATTCAGGCGGCGATTGGCAGAAATCTAAATTTTGATCCGGTCAATGATATGCAGCCGATCATTATGGTTTCACGAGACCCTGCGATCTTGGTGGTGCGGGCGAACTCGCCCCTGAATAATGTCGAGGACCTCAAAGCTGCGGCGCTTAAAAATCCGGGCAAACTTAGTCACGGTTCTGCAGGCATCGGCTCGCTTGCTCATTTAGGCACCGAAGAGTTGGCTTTCTTAATGGGTATTAGCCTCGCGCACATTCCCTACAAAGGCTCGTCTCAAGCCTATAACGACTTATTAGGTGGAAACGTCGACATGATGTTGACGAGCTCGACTTTTGCGGCACCGCAAATCAAAGGCGGTCGCCTCAAGGCGATTGGTATCGCGGGCACCAAACGCCTCGATAGTCTTGCAGATGTCAAAACCTTTGAAGAACAAGGTGTCAAAGGCTACAACGTTGTGGACTGGAAAGCCGTGGCCGGCCCTAAGGGTATGCCCGCCGAAGCCGTTACTTTCCTCAACAGAGAACTCAACAAGGTGCTTAAGCATAAGTCCGTGACTGAACGCTTTGCCGCTGAAGGAACGACCGCTGTAGGTGGGACACCAGACGACTTGATGCGAACCATCCTTTCGGATATCGAACGCTGGAAACGCGTGATCGAAGTCGCTCAGGTGAAGTTTAAATGAGCACTCAAAGTCTGAATAAGACACTACGCCAAGCGCTTGTCGCCGGTGCAGGGCACATGATGCCCGGTGCCGGCAACGCGTTAGCGGCCAGATTTATCGAAGCCGCAGGACACAAAATGATGCTGGTGAGCGGTGCTGCTGTGGCTAACAACTATCTCGGCGTTCCGGACTTAGGACTTGTATCCGTCACGGAGCTTGCAGATCACGTGGCAGCGATTCGCGATGTCGTGAATATTCCCATTCTCGCGGATGGGGACACTGGCTTTGGCAATGCGATCAATGCACGCCGCACGGTTCAACTGCTTGAAAGAGCGGGAGCCAATGCCATCATGCTCGAAGACCAAACCTATCCCAAACGTTGTGGTCATTTTGAAGGCAAAGACATCATCTCGACGCAAGAGATGGTCTCCAAACTCAAGGCAGCTGTCGATGCGCGAAAAGATCCAGATCTCATGATTCTCGCCCGAACAGACGCAAGAGCCGTCGAAGGCTTTGAAGCGGCACTTGATCGCGCGCGCGCCTATCAGGAAGCAGGTGCTGATTTTCTGTTTGTTGAAGCGCCCCTCACCAAGGAGGAATTACTCGCGATTCCCGCTGCGGTGCCCGGCATTCATCTTTGCAACATGGTCATTGGTGGAAAAACACCTTTGCTGCCGCGCGAAGAACTCGCTCAAGCAGGTTATGCGGTTGTTTGCTACGCCAACGCAGCCCTGCAAGCTTCCATGCTTGCAATGCAACAGGCGATGCAGCATCTCGCCGAACACGGCTCGATCAAAGGTTTCGAGTCCAAGCTCATGATGTTTGCTGAAAGACAAGAAGCGCTCGACGCCAACCATTTCAAAGAACTCGAGAAACGTTATACATGATCGCCCAAAAGCCACGTACTTTTTTCGAGAAGGTTTGGCAAGATCACGTCATCAAAAGTCTTGACCAACAGTCCGACCTTCTGCAAATAGATCGACTGGTACTGCATGAACTCTCAGGAAGCCAAGCACTTCGGGCGCTAGAAGAAGCAGGTCGGCAACCTGTTAGCCGACAGCAAGTATTCACCGTGATCGAGCACTTGATTTCAACGCAACCCGGACGAGGCCCCTGCGACTCCGTCTCGACAAGCGGCCCTTCCATGATTCAAACCACGCGTGAAGCATCAAAAAAATGGGGCGTGCACTTTATTGATTACGATGACCCGCGACAAGGCATCGCGCACGTTGTAGCGCCTGAACTCGGCATCGCGTTTCCTGGCGCTACGCTGGTCTGTTGTGATAGCCACACCAGCACCATCGGTGGCGTGGGCGCACTGGCTTGGGGTATCGGTGCATCTGAAGCAGAACATGTGCTCGCGACGCAAACCTTGGCGCAAGCCAAACCCAAAACCATGCGTGTGACGTTCAACGGACGGCTTAAACCTGGCGTGTTTGCCAAAGACATGATTCTGGCTTTAATTGGAAAAGTTGGAGCCCAAGGTGGCATTGGCTTTGCAACGGAATACGCCGGACAAGCGGTTCAAGATCTTTCTGTCGAGGGACGTCTGACTCTGTGCAACATGTCGATCGAGTTTTCTTGCAAATATGGTTTCGTGCCTCCCGATGAAAAAACCTTTCAATATCTCAAGGGTGCAGAATTTTCTCCTAAAGCTGCGGCATGGGATCAGGCAGTCGCCTACTGGTCTACGCTAGCCAGCGACCCTGGTGCTCAGTTCGACAAAGAGGTGACGATCGATTGCAATATGCTTGAGCCTCAAGTGACTTGGGGCATCAGTCCTCAACAAGTGGGCGCCATAGGAATAAACATTCCCGCTCCGAAGACCGCATCGGATCACGAAGCACAAGCTTTGGGTGAGCGCGCCTTAAACTACATGCGACTCGAAGCGCAAACTCCTCTTTTGGGTGTACCGATCGATGTCGCCTATATCGGCTCCTGCACCAACGCACGACTATCGGATTTACGCGCCGCCGCCGCAGTACTTAAAGGCAGAAAAATTAAACCAGGCATTCAGGCCATTTGCGTGCCGGGCTCGACTGCTGTCAAACATGCTGCCGAAGCGGAAGGTCTTGATCAAATTTTTATTCAAGCAGGTTTTGAGTGGCACGAATCAGCCTGTGGCTTCTGTGGCCATATCGGAGACAACCGCTTTGCCAACTTGCGTGTGATCAGCACAACAAATCGAAACTTTGAATCTAGGCAAGGTCCGCAAACAAGGACTCACTTGGCAAGCCCTGCTACTGTCGCAGCCTCTGCCATCAAAGGCTGCATTGCCGACGCTCGGGAACTCATCTAATGGAAGCACTCAAGAAAGTATCAGGTATCGCCGCACCCTTTATGCGCATCAATATTGATACCGATCAGATCATACCCGCACTTTTTTTAGGCGGAACTGATGCAAAAGGTTATGGTGCCCACTTATTTCATGGTTGGCGTTTTCTTCCTGACGGAAGTCCGAATCCCGACTTTATTTTGAATCAATCTCCCTACGATCGATCACAGGTGCTTTTGGCTGATCGGAACTTTGGTTGCGGCTCATCGAGAGAACGCGCCCCAAAAGCCTTGCGCGAATTTGGCTTCAGGGCAATCATTGCCCCCTCTTTCGGTGGTATTTTTTTTAACAATTGCTATCGTAATGGCTTGGTTCCCGTCGAGCTTCCGATTGAAGTGATTCGCGTGTTAGTGGACGAAGTGGCCCATACAGAGGGACAAGGTCTCATCACGGTTAATCTAGAGGCACTTACGGTCACCTCACCCAGTGGCAAACACATTTCCTTTAGTGCACCACCCGCTCTTAGAGAGATGCTGTTGCACGGTATGGATGAAATTGCGCTGACACTTTCACAATCTTCTCAAATCGATGACTTCAGACAAACAGATCGCACTAAAAGACCCTGGGCCTATTTCACCCAATAAACGTCGCATCCATCCATACCTTGCTCAGGCAAAGCTCCCGCATGACGCGCTTGGTCACCACACTCACAGCTGGCGCGGCCGTCGACCGGGGAATGTGCTGAGCACGACATAAAGCGACTGTACGTGTGATCGTTGGCGCCCGAATCGGCAAGCTTTTTAATAAACCACTTTCAAGCTCGGCCTTGAGCGGCATCACAGGCAAGATCGTTTGGCCCATTCCTGCCAACAACGAGTTTCGCAAAATACTGATCGAGCTGATATCCGCTGCGACGTTAGGGGGAGGAAGACCCGCTTTCAAAGCAGCCGCCTCGATAATCGGACGCACGCCGTGGGGTTGGGCTGGCAAAATCAGCGGTCGACTCAGCGCCTCCCGGAAAGTCACGGAAGTTTTGTCATGTGCCTTTGGACTCTCAGGTTGAAAGATTAAAGACATACGCTCTGAGACAAGCGTCTCATACAAAAAGTCACCGAGCTGACCATCATCAAACAGAATCGATAAGTGCAACGATCCCGCCTGTAGCTGTTGCGCAAGATTGCCTGTCAGCTCTTCCGTCAATTCCAAGTTAACCAGAGGCATCTCCTGCCGCACAGCAGCGATCAATGGCAACGCCAAGGCATGAGAAATGCTGTGTGGCAGACCAAAAATCACGCGTCCCGATGGCGCCTTGAGTAAGCTTGACACACTCGTCTGGGCGTCGGCGACTTGCCGCAAAATGGAGAGTGCATGCGTACGGAAAAGCTCGCCCGCCTCGGTCAGCGTGACACCCCGTCGTGAGCGCAAAAAGAGTACCGCCCCCAATTCCTCCTCAAGCAAGGCGAGCTGATGGCTAAGCGCCGATTGGGCGATATGCACCTTACTGGCGGCTTTTGAAAAGCTTCCATGCTCTGCGATGGCGACAAAATAACGCAGCTGCCTGAGCTCCATGATCAAACCCATCTGATTTCAAGATACATCTAGATTAAATCAATATTATGCAGATAGCAATAAATAGACTGTAATAGCCCTACAGGTTGTTCACGCGCAGCTGTTGATTACCGTCAACAGGCACTCTCTACATAGGGATGCGCGCGTCAAAGCCGATTCTTCTTACCGGAAGATGGATCAAAGGTGATCAATCGATCGGTTGATCACCTTATTTTTTGATACTCTTAGTGATGCTCAAAACATCTCCTGCCGTCAAGCCTGCCAATGCTAGGCTTGAGGCGATGCTAAAAGGCCCAATTTTCCTGACGCTACTTAGCCTAGCGTGGCCCAATCTCGTCATGATGCTGGCCCAGTCGAGCACGGGCTTTATCGAAGCGTGGTTCTTATCCAAACTTGGAATCGATGCCCTCGCAGGCGCGGCACTCGTGCTGCCTATCCTGATGTTGATGCAAAGCATGTCACAAGGCGCGATGGGTGGAGGCATCTCCTCTGCCGTCGCACGCGCGCTCGGGGCTGGAAATGCCTCACTAGCCAATAGCCTCGCATTACATGCCGTTGTGCTAAATACCATTCTGGGTATCATTTGTTCAACGCTGCTGATTATATTTAGCACGCCACTCTTCCAACTGATGGGCGCCCAAGAGGGCGCACTCGAGGCTGCTCTCGCCTACGCGCAGATCGCCTTTCCCGGCTTGATTCTGATGTGGATCATGAATGCGCTAGCCAGTGTGATCCGTGGCTCCGGCAACATGTTCACGCCCGGCATCGTGATTTCTGGCGGCGCCGTATTACTTGTTCCCCTTTCTCCTTTGTTGATCTTCGGCTGGGGACCTTTTCCCGCACTGGGGATTGCAGGCGCAGGCTGGGCGCTGGTTGCGTACTACGGATGTGGCACAGCGATTTTGCTTTGGTATGTGATGTCCGGTCGCAATCTCGCTCGTCTACAAACAGGTGCTCTTACCTGGCCACCCATGCGCAACATTCTCGCCGTCGGCGGTTTTGCAACGCTTAATCCACTCCTCACGAATGGTCTTATTGCGTCCACCACCGCGCTTGTGGGCGCCTATTTAGGCACCGCTGCCTTAGCCGGCTATGGCACAGCGGCTAGACTCGAATACCTCATTTTTCCCGTCGCATTCGGTATTGGCGCGCCACTCGTTGCAATGGTGGCCTCCAACCTGGGTGCCAATCAACCAGAGCGCGCTTTAAAAATCGCCTTGACGGGTGGCGCCATGGCCTTTGTCGTCGCCGAGATGATCGGGCTAGCCGCCGCCATTTGGCCTTACAGCTGGATGAGACTGTTTGGTGATGATCCCGACATGATCGAAGCAGGCGTCAGCTACCTTAGGGTGGTTGGGCCCTTCTTTGGTTTTTTTGGTTTGGGCTTCACGCTTTACTTTGCGGCCCAAGGCGCAAGAACACTCTTTTGGCCACTGGCCTCTGGTGTGCTGCGTCTGATTGTTGCAGTCCTTGGCGGCTGGACCATTTTGCACTTCACCGGCTCATTGACATGGTTCTTTGCCGCCTCAGCGCTTGCGATGGCGCTCTACGGCATCGTGATATTGGCCACAACCACACCGCGGGTTTGGTTTAGGCGCAGATAAAATTTCTTTGCTATGCCTGCAAGTGTCTTTTATTGGGCGTGATGTAAGAACCCAAAATCATACCGATCAAACTCGCAATCAAACCAAACAGTTGCGGCGGCACCGGCTCATCGACACCTGTAATCTCTAAAATAATCCATGTCGACAACCCAAACAAAATCGCAAACGCCGCACCCAGATTACTGGCGCGTTTCCAAAAAAGACCCGCAGCCAAGGGAACGAAGGCGCCTGCCAGCGTGATACGGTAAGCATTCTCGACCATCGTATGAATCGTGGCGTCCGTCGCGATCGCATAAAACGTGACCATTGCGCTAAAGACCAACACCGTAAGCTTCGTTGAGACGAGCAACTGACGATCCGTCATGTGTGGCGCAAAACCTTTCAAAATATTTTCAGTAAAAGTAATCGATGGTGCGAGCAAGGTTCCAGAAGCTGTACTCATGATCACGGAAATCAATGCGCCAAAGAAAATTACCTGCATATAAAATGGCATGTGATTCATGATCAAGGTAGGCAGGATCAATTGCGAATCTGTATCGATCAGGCTAGCAACCATTTGTGGATCGATAATGTTGGCCGTGTACGCAAGCAACAAGGGTACGGCTGCAAAAAAGAAATACGAGATACCACCCAAGGTGGTGGCCCATACGGCTATCGTTTCATTACGCGATGAGTTCACGCGCTGAAAAACATCCTGCTGCGGTATCGAGCCCAGCCCCATCGTGACAAGAGCAGCTATCCAACCCAGCATGTCCAACATATCAAGTGATGGCAAGAAATCAAACTTACCCTCAGCGGAGGCCTTGGCCAATACGTTGGTCAAACCGCCCGCCTGATCGGTCGCAAAATTCGTGACCAACAACAGACCAATGATGATCACAATCATTTGCAAGAATGTTGTCAGCGCGACGGACCATAGACCGCCGAAAATTGTGTACAACACCACAACACCCGCGCCGATCAACATACCCTGGGTGACAGAAATGGCATCAACAGACAAGACGTTGAACACTAACCCTAGTGCTGTGATTTGCGCAGACACCCAGCCCAAATAGGACACGACGATACAGATCGAAAGCAGCAGCTCGGTTTGGCGGTTGTAACGAATGCGGAAGTAATCTCCCAAGGTCAGGAGATTCATGCGGTAGAGCGGTCGGGCAAAGATCAGCCCAAATAAAACTAAGCACATCGATGCGCCGAGCGGATCAGAAATTAAGCCTCTGAACCCTTCTTTCAAAAAAGTCGCCGAGATCCCCAACACGGTTTCCGCGCCAAACCATGTCGCAAACACCATGGCGAGCACCACCGCCATCGGCAAGTTTCGACCCGCAGTAACATAGTCTCTGGCGCTGTGAACCTTGGACGCTCCGTAGAGGCCAATGGCGACAGAAAGGGCGAGATAAGCAATGACAAGCCAAAGCAACATATCCAGAGTTCCTATCAGGTACGGAGTCTTGGGGAAAATTATTCGTCTGAATTATAGACAAGCAGTGCATAATTTCATCAATTTCCTGCAAAGCGATGCTTACCATTTCACGCACTTGAGAGAGCCATGCCACATACCCACCCTTTGACGCTGAGAGTGCTGCACTGGCTCACTGCGCTTTTCCTCATCATTTTGATCGCACTCGGCGTCTGGATGACCGAGCGGGCAGCCGCCAACCTCTGGGATGCGTTGACCAATACACTTTACGGTTGGCACAAACTGATCGGCTTTCTGGTCCTATTTCTGACGGTGATCAGGATCACGGTCAAGCTGCGTTCGAACTCCCCAGCCTATCCTTCCAGCGTGCCAACCGCCACCGTCAAACTCGCCGCAGCCGGGCATCGTGCCCTCTATTTGCTCTTGTTAGTCGTGCCTTTACTAGGCTGGGCAGGAGTCACCGCCTTTCCCGCGCTCATCACACTGGGTGGATTCCATCTTCCCGCCATGCCCGGCATCCCCAAGGATCAGGTCTTAGCCAAGCAACTCTTTGAAATCCATGGCAACCTCGCCCTCGTGCTGGCAATCCTCGCCCTCGGGCACATGGCTGCTGGACTACATCATTTAATCGTCAAAAAAGATGGTGTCTTTCAGCGGATGTGGTTTAAGCCATAAGGGCAAACCCTTAGAACGCAACACTCTGCGTGCCCCCGAACAGCGCTCCTGGGCAAATTTTGGTACATTGTGCACTCGATGGGGAGTAGCTCTGGTCCAGCAAAACATGTGCCCTAAAGCCTGTTTAAAAGACCTTCGACAAGTCGTCATGCACGAAGCTCAAGCATTTGCGAGGCTTCCGGTTTGTCGGGCAGAGAGACACATAGTGACTCGCTGAGCAAGACCGTCGCTCCCTAATCACATCTAAGGCTTCTTAAAATTATGGAACTCTTCTCCGCTCCCTGGTGGTCCGCTCTTGTGGCCATCATCATTATTGACCTCGTCCTCGCTGGCGACAACGCCATCGTGATCGCTCTTGCTGCACGCAAGCTTCCCCCCAAACTTCAAAGAAAAGCTATTGTCTGGGGTACCGTAGGTGCGATTGTCGTACGCTCGGCCATGACACTTGTCGTCGTCTGGCTCCTCAAAATCCCTGGCCTGATGTTGGTTGGTGGCTTGGCTCTAATCTGGATCGCTTATAAGCTGCTCGTCGATACGGATAGTGAAGACGATCACGACAGCGTTCAAGTCAACGGTTTCTGGGGCGCGATGAAAACCATCATCATCGCTGACGCCGTCATGGGCATCGACAACGTCTTGGGCGTCGCGGGCGCTGCTCAAGGCGCCTTTGATTTAGTCGTCATCGGTTTGCTGATTAGTATCCCAATCGTGGTGCTTGGAAGCACGATCATCCTAAAACTGGTCGAACGTTTCCCGATCATCATCAGCCTGGGTGCCGCTGTCTTGGCCTTTACCGCCGCTAAAATGGTCGTCAACGAGAAGCTTCTCAGCGACATTTTCAAAGCAGGCACCAATACTTCTTTCATGCTGAGCTGGGGCTTGACCGCTATTGTGATCGCCGGCGTTCTTTACTTTGGCAACCAAAAGGCAAGAAAAGCTAAAGCTGCCGCAGCAAGCGCAAACGCAGCCGATTCATAAACAGCATTTCCTGTCTGGCAAATCTCACAACTGTCACACTTAAAATGGGCCCCTTAAATACCTTAAGGGGCCCATTTTTTTGCTATACACTCGACTGCATCTTCTCATCAGGACAGCACCATGCAGATCAATTTAAAAGGTAAACGCGCCCTTATCGCAGGAGGCAGTCGCGGTATCGGACTAGGCATCGCACAGTGCTTTGCAAAAGCCGGCGCGGATATCTCGATTTGCGCACGTACGCAGAGCTCACTGGACGAGGCGCAGAAAACCCTCTCACAGCATGGGGGTCGTGTCTTGGCAACTGCGTGTGATCTGGGCGATGCGAAGGCGATTCAAGCATGGGTCAATCACTCCGCCGCTGGCTTGGGGGGTATCGATGTCCTGGTGAACAATGCTTCTGCCTTTGGTCGCCAGGACAACGAAGAAGACTGGGCGGCGAGCGTACAAATCGATCTGATGGCAGCTGTCCGCGCAAGTGCCGCCGCGATGCCCTTTCTAGAAAAACAAGGTGGCAACATCATCCACATCTCATCCATCTCAGGCTTAAAAGCGACTGTTCGCTCGGTACCCTATGGTGCGATCAAAGCTGCCATGATGGAATACACACAGACTCAGGCCCTGTCCTACGCCAAGAAAAATATCCGCGTCAACTGCATTGCGCCGGGCTCTGTCTTTTTCGAGGGTGGTAATTGGGATAAGGTCAAACGCGACAACCCAAAACTGTACGAAGCCACCTTGGCCAAAATCCCTTTTGGACGCTATGGCAAGCCCGAAGAAATCGGACAAGTCGTGGCCTTCCTCGTGAGCGATCTTGGCTCTTGGGTCACGGGGCAAACCATCGTCGTTGACGGCGGCCAAACACTTTAATTGATGGGATCTCTTATGCGCGTAATTTTTCATTCAATACTTGGCGCCGCACTTCTTTCCCTCTTGGTAGGTTGCGGTAGCTCCGACAAAGATAAGAAAAAACAAGTAGTCACAGCCCCTGAACGTCCTGCCGAAATGATCTTTAAAAATATAAATAGCGTGCAGGTTAAAAACAGCCTAATGAGCGCATGCTCCCAAAGCCGTCTGCGAATTCAACCTGACCAAAGCGAAGTCCTCTGCGTTCGGCACCTCATAGGCGAAGCGCGCGAAAAAATGCTGGTCAACATTGTCAGCGATGAGTTTGCCAGAAATATCACTGACAATGTCAAATTCGTCATCACGCCACAAGGTCGCGATGTTCGCGTCATAGGCAATGCCTATGTTCAATTTTCCTCCCCTCTGAGCATCGGAATTGATGGGGGCAACAAAACGACGCGCGTGAATCTGAGGGATGATGCCTCCTTCTTCATGGTCGAAACCTTACTCAAACAAGCAGGCGCGAGTCAACCCTGATGAGCAAAACGAACAATCCCCACGAACTCACCCATCTTTTCGAAAAAAATAGAGAATGGGTCGCCTCTGTCATCGACAGCGATCCTGAGTTTTTCAATCGCCTCGCCAACCAGCAAACCCCCGAATACCTCTGGATTGGTTGCTCGGACTCGCGCGTCCCTGCTAACCAGATCACAGGCTTGGCCCCGGGCGAAGTCTTTGTGCATAGAAATATCGCCAACGTTGTCGTACACACAGATCTCAACGCACTTTCCGTCATTCAGTTCGCCATTGACCAACTCAAGGTCAAACACATTATCGTGGTGGGACACTACGGCTGTGGGGGTGTGCGCGCTGCCCTAGAAAACGTGCGCATCGGTCTCGCCGACAACTGGATTCGACATGTCAAAGATGTCCATGACAAACACGGCACCTATCTCGGTCGGCTCACCAACCAAGCCGAGCGCCTCAATCGCCTGTGTGAACTCAATGTGATCGAACAAGTCGTGAATGTTTGTCAGACTACCAGCGTGCAAGATGCGTGGCATCGTGGTCAACCTGTGACGATTCATGGCTGGGTGTATGGTGTCGAGGATGGCCTTGCCCGCGATCTAGGCGTGAGCGTGGCCTCGCCCGACGAGCTCGAGCAGCGCTATCAACTTGTCCTAGCCAAACGCTTTACCTGACACGCCCAAGCTCTGGCGTCTGAGGCGCCAGAACAACCAAGATGCAATGGTCAGATTCAGACCATTCCAGATCAAACCATTGATCATTGCGACTTTGTAGGATCCCGTCACGTCAAATATATAGCCGGACATCCAGCCACCCAAGGCCATGCCAAGCATCGTAGCCATGATGACTGCCCCGACACGCCGACCTGTTTCCGCTGCTGGAAAATGCTCACGAATAATGATGGCATAAGACGGTACGATACCGCCCTGAAACAGACCAAACGTCGCGGCAATGAGATAAAGCGACACCAAGCCATCAAAGGGTAAAAACATCAACAGTGCGATCCCCTGGAGGGAAGATCCCAGCAAGAGCGTCCTGATTCCGCCAATTTTGTCGCAAATCATCCCAGAAATCAGCCGACTCACCACGCCACACGCCAGCATCAGGGAGAGCATCTCAGCGCCACGCGCTGCGCCATAACCCAAGTCGACACAGTAGGCCACGATATGCACCTGAGGCATCGACATCGCCACACAACAAGCAAGTCCCGCAATGATCAAGAGCGTCTGGGCCTGCCCCATGTTCAAGCCAAAAGGACGTGTCGAAGCAAAGGCCGTTGAACTCGCCGCGGTGGCAACGACATTCAGCGGGGGACGTCGCCTCAGGAATAAAGCAAGAATGGCCATACTGACGCCACACACCACGCCCATCCAGAGATAGGTCTCACGCCAGCCAATGGTTGTGACACCCCACTGGGCCAAATAAGGCCACACCGCCCCTGCGAGATAGTTGCCACTGGCGCATACCGCTACGGCGATGCCGCGCCGCTTGTTCCACCACAAAGAGGTGTCGGCCACCAAGGGCGCAAACGTCGACGAAGTTCCGAGGAAACCCAGAAATAGACCGTGCGCCATGGCAAAGCCCATGATGCTGGTACTCAAGCCCGCCCAGATGAAACCAATCAGAATCCCGGCCGAACCGATTAACAAGGAAATCGTGACACCGAAACGATCAGCGAGCTTGCCCATGTAGACACCGCCAATCCCGAACCCAATCATCATCAGGGTATAAGGCAATGTGGCATCGGAACGCGAAACACCGAACTCGGCCTGCACTTCGGGCAAAACAACCGCTACGGCGAACATACAACTGCTGCCCATCAGCATCGCCAACAAGGCAATCACCAGACGCCAAAAGGCGTAGCGCGAGTCAATCAGATCAGCAGGGGCCGGAGTGTTGTTCATACGGTGCATTTACGATGTGCATGTAGCGTAACATGACTCAAACCCCCTTTGTAGGCCAGCATCTGGACGTACACTCTTCCCCATGCAAAGCACCTTTTGGTTTACCCCGGCTTTTATCCTGATCTGGAGCACTGGCTTCATCATTGCCCGCTATGGCATGCCCTATTCCGAGCCGATGACTTTTCTGGCGATTCGTTTCGGCGCGGTCGTGCTGTGCATGATCCCAATCGTGCTCTGGCTCAAAGCGCCCTGGCCGCGCGGACGCCAGATTTGGCATATCGCCATCGCAGGTGCATTGTTTCAGTTTGGTTATTTGGGTGGCGTATGGGCGGCCGTCAAACTCGGCATGCCCGCCGGTCTGGCTGCGCTCATTATTGGCTTGCAACCCATCCTGACAGGACTGCTTGCTTCCTTCGTTTCCGAGCGGGTCACGCCTCGTCAGTGGCTTGGCCTTATCTTGGGTTTAACCGGTGTCGCGCTTGTCCTCATAACCAATATCCGCCTCGAAGGACTCTCCCTGACGAGCATCCTGCTTGCCTTTGCTGGAATGTTCGCCATCACCTCGGGCACGCTTTATCAAAAACGGTTCTGCCCAAGCTTTGATCTCCGCACAGGCTCGGTCATCCAGTTTTCGATTAGTACCTTGCTCTGCGTGATCATGATGTTACTTTTTGAAACACGGGAGATTCAATGGACCGTACCCATGATTGGCGCGATGCTGTGGGGCGTTCTCGCGATCTCAATTGGTGCGATGAGTTTATGGTTTATTTTGTTACGTCGCGGCGATGCCACCAAAGTCAGCAGCATGATGTATCTTGTCCCACCCAGCACAGCAATCATGGCTTGGATACTTTTTGATGAGCCCCTCACACCGACCGTACTCGTGGGTATTTTCATCACCATGCTAGGCGTACTGATTATCAACCAGACTTCGTGGCCTCGGTGGCTCAAGCGAAGCGCTTAGGGCCGCCTTGCACCTAGCGGCGGCGCTTCCAAAGCAGCGCCCCAGTCACCAGCACGACGCCCACGACAAGCATGAACGGAACATGATCCGCCGCCGTCAATGTATGCACAATCTCATCCCACAGGCTTTCGCCATGCCCTGGGTGAGCTACCGCCTGATAACTGGCTCCACACAAACCACCCAAAACAGCTAATTTTTTTATTTTCATTGATCACTCCTCAAAAATTACCTGCATAAACAATCCGCGCCCGTTAAACTTACACTTACACTTGCGCAAGGTCACAATGCGCATGCACCACTTTGGTTCATTTATGCACTTATGTCCGGAGACCATGCCCCATGGCAGTGATTACAAATGTCGAAGACCTCCGCGTCTTAGCTAAAAAACGTGTTCCGCGCATGTTTTACGATTACGCGGACTCTGGCTCCTGGACTGAAAGCACGTATCGTGCCAATGAAAGCGATTTTCAAAAAATCAAGCTGCGTCAACGCATCTTGGTCAATATGGAGAATCGCTCAACCGCCACGACCATGATCGGTCAACGCGTCGCCATGCCTGTTGCCATTGCGCCTACCGGCCTGACGGGTATGCAACACGCGGATGGCGAAATTTTAGCTGCACGAGCGGCCAAAGAATTCGGCGTACCTTTTACGCTCTCGACGATGAGTATCTGCTCGATCGAAGATGTGGCCGAAGGCACCAACCATCACCCGTTCTGGTTTCAGCTCTACGTCATGAAAGATCGAGACTTTATCGAGCGCCTGATCGAGCGCGCCAAACGCGCCAACTGTTCAGCGCTTGTGCTGACACTTGATCTGCAAATTCTCGGGCAGCGTCACAAAGATTTGAAAAACGGCTTAAGCGCGCCCCCAAAATTAACGATTGCCAACATGCTCGATATTGCGACCAAGCCACGTTGGGCGCTCGGCATGCTTGGCACACCTCGTCGCCAGTTTGGCAATATCGTCGGACACGTCAAAGGCGTTTCCGACATGAGTAAGTTAAGTGAATGGACTGCTTCGCAATTCGATCCTGCGTTGAACTGGAACGATGTTGAATGGATTAAAAAACTGTGGGGCGGCAAACTGATCCTCAAGGGCATCCAGGATCCCGAGGACGCGCGTCTCGCACTCAACAGCGGCGCCGACGCTCTGATCGTGAGTAACCACGGCGGGCGGCAACTCGACGGTGCCGAGTCCAGTATTCAATGCCTGCCTGCGATTGTCGATGCGGTCGGCAAACACATCGAAGTCCATATGGATGGCGGCATCCGCAGTGGTCAAGACGTGCTCAAGGCCCGAGCGCTTGGTGCGCAAGGGTGTTACATCGGCCGAGCCTTTTTGTACGGCTTAGGCGCTATGGGTGGCCCGGGCGTCACCAAGGTCCTTGAGATGATTCACAAGGAGCTTGACCTGACGATGGCTTTTTGTGGACATACGGATGTTGAAACCGTGGATAAAAGTATCCTACTGCCAGGCACTTATCCGACCTGAAAAAGGCCTTTAGCCTCTTTGAACTGTGATTTAATTCATGCCGTCGATTCTTTCATTTTTATAAATAATGACCACTCCCCGAATTAACCAAATGCGTGCGCTGCCACGCTGGATTTTCATGAGCCGCTGGCTCCAAGCCCCTCTTTATTTGGGCCTGATCGTTGCTCAAGGCATTTATGTTTGGCAGTTCTGGAAAGAGCTGATTCACCTGATCGGCATGATGGCTGTTGAAAAATCAGTCACCGAAACCGAACTCATGCTGATTGTGTTGGGTTTAATCGACGTTGTGATGATTTCAAACCTCTTG